>NZ_JBEYYU010000142.1:0-1245 GCF_040645755.1 Streptomyces sp. NPDC046716 | reverse complement strand
GCGCCGTCCTTGGGCACCGACGAACAGGCCGAGCCGAACGGCTCGTCGGCGGTGCTCATGTCGTCGGAGGGGCTGGCCATGTCCGACCCCTTCGAGGCCGAGGAGGCGCTGTCGGAGGCCTTGTCCTTGGAGTCGCTGTCGGAGCAGGCGGTCAGTGCCACGGGAAGCATGGCGGCGGCAGCGACGGCGACGGCGGCACGACGGAGGCGAGTCTGCATGAAAATCCCTCAACGATCGGAGCGGTGAAGGCCGGTTGCCTCCATCGCCGGGAATCCGGTGGCCTCGCCGGTGCGGATTGGTCGCTCCCCCGAAAGAGTGACACCCGTAGACGCTCCGACGGGACAAATAACCTCAATCCCGACCAATCCGCTCACCCCGCGGCGACGAATTCCCTATGTGAGGGCGCGAACGACGCGCCGACCCCCGGTAGCCCGCGCTCTCACCGGCCCCGGGCCGCTCGGGGGCCCGGCGGGTCCGCTCGCCCGCCGCAAAGGAGTGTTGATCATGACCGCTCATCGAGTAAGCACCCGGATCCTGGTCGGAGCCTCGGCGCTCGCGCTGCCGTTCTCGCTGGCCGCGCTGGCTCCCTCCGCCTCCGCCGACGACATGACCGACCCGTTCGGCCCGGCCTGTTCGTCGGTGCCCAAGGACGGCGCGGGATCGTTCGACGGCATGGCCAAGGACCCGGTCGCCACGGCCGCCTCCCACAACCCCGACCTGTCGACGCTGGTCACAGCGGTCAAGAAGGCCGGCCTCGTGGACACGCTGAACAACGCGAAGGACATCACGGTGTTCGCGCCGACGAACGAGGCGTTCGCGAAGATCCCGAAGGCGGACCTGGACAAGGTGCTGGGCGACAAGGCCCAGCTCACCAAGATCCTCACGTACCACGTGGTGGGCGAGAAGGTGACGCAGGACAAGCTGGCCGACGGCAGCTTCAAGACGCTGGAGGGCAGCAAGCTGATGACGTCCGGGTCCGGCGAGAAGTTCAAGGTCAACAGCACCGCGAACATCGTCTGCGGCGATGTGCAGACCTCGAACGCCACCGTCCACATCATCGACAGCGTCCTCATGCCCAAGAGCTGACCGGCCACGGCAGAGCACGTGAGGGGTGCGCCACGACCACGGCGCACCCCTCGCGCACGCTCAGTCGACGGTGACGACCACGGAGTGCCAGCCGGAGGCGCCGTCGGGGATGGTGTTGGTGCGTTTCTCGGTCTGGGTCTCGCCGGTGCGGTCGGTGGC
>NZ_JBEYYU010000141.1:0-1315 GCF_040645755.1 Streptomyces sp. NPDC046716 | reverse complement strand
CCCGCGCCCCTGAAGGCATGCGCTGCGCGCAGCCTTCCCCTGCCCCTGGGCGAGCGAAGCTCGCTCCCAGGGGCGCGGGGAACTGCGCGAGAAGCGGCCACCGGCCCGCGGACGAACGACAACCCGACAGGGGCGCGGGGAACTGCGCGACCAGCCCCCACCGGAGCCGCGGACTAGGGGCGGCCGTCGGTGCCCCAGGAATCGCCCCAGTCCGCGTCCCGCGCCTCCCGGTAAAGGACCCCGTGCTTCTTCGTGACCGTCGTCCGCGCCAGCACCCCCCGCACCTCGCAGAGGTCCAGCAGCACCTGCCCCTTGCGGATCTGGGGCTTCCGGACGATGCGGGCCGGAGCCGGGTCCGGGTCGAAGCGGGTCGCCGCGACGTACGCGAACTTCTCGTCCTCGTACGCCAGCGACCCGCCCTTGATCTGACGGTGCAGGGAGGAACGGCTGACCCGCGCCGAGAAGTGGCACCAGTCGGTGCCCGGCACGATCGGGCAGGGCGCGCTGTGCGGGCAGGGCGCGGCGATGCGGAAGCCGGCCGCGACGAGCCGGTCCCGGGCCTCGATGACACGGGCGTAGCCGTCGGGCGTACCGGGTTCGATGATCACGACGGCGTCGGTGGCGGTGCGCGCGGCGGTGTCGACGACGGCGGCGCGATCGTCCTCCGTCAGTTCCTTGAGGACGTAGGAGACGGTGACCAGGGCGGTGGCGGCCGGGGCGGACGAGGCGCCGATACGGGCCCGCTCCCAGGTCACGGTGGACGCCAACGCCGGTTCCGCGGCAGCCAGTTCGCGGCCGAGGGCGAGCGCGGGCTCGGACCAGTCGAGGACGGTCGTCGGACGCTCCCCGGGCCAGATGTCCTGCGCCGCCCAGACGGCGGCGCCGGTCCCGCCGCCGATGTCGAGGTGCCCGGCGGGGGTCCAGCCGGGGGCCGCGTCGGCGAGGGCGTCGAGGGCGGCGCGGACGGCTTCGAAGGTGGCCGGCATCCGGTACGCGGCGTAGGCCGCGACGTCGGCGCGATCGCGCAGGATCGGGGCGTCGGTGGGGGTGGTGCCCCGGTAGTTCGCGATCAGCCGGTCCACGGCGCGGGTCGCCTGGCTCGGCGGGAGGCCTTCCAGGAGGGCGGCGAGGGCGGTGCGGAGGGTGTCGTCGGTGGGGGCGGTCACCCGGTGATTTTACGGGTCGGCGGCGAGTGCGGCTCTCGTCGTGGCTGGTCGCGCAGTTCCCCGCGCCCCTGAAGGCATGCGCTGCGCGCAGCCTTCCCCTGCCCCGTCAGGGGCGCGGGGAACTGCTGTTGACGAGGTTGGTCGTCGGC
>NZ_JBEYYU010000139.1:0-1541 GCF_040645755.1 Streptomyces sp. NPDC046716 | reverse complement strand
TAAGGGCTGTCCCGTAACTGATCTTGAGGTGGACGCAGCTGTAGTCACAACATTGAGTGCCGCCCCTATCCGGCGAGGACGAGGTTGTACAGGCGGGCGATGCCGAGCATGGCGTGGTGTACTCCGTCGCCTTTGAGGCGGCAGTCGCGGAGGATCTTCCAGGTCTTCATGCGCGCGAAGACGTGCTCGACGCGGGCGCGGACCTGCTTGTGGGACGTGTTGTGCGCTTCTTTCCAGTCGGGCAGTGCTTCTCCTTTGCGGCGGCGGTGCGGCATGACGAGGCCGGTGCCCGGGTAGCCGCCGTCCGCGATCGTGATGGTCAGTCCGACGGCGGCCTTCGCGCCGGATTCCGCCCACGCCTTGCAGTCGTTGCGGTTGCCCGGCAGGGGCCGGCCGATAACGACGACCACGCGGCTGTCGGCGTCGATGACCACCTGGTGGTTGGTGGAGTACCGGTAGTTTTTCGACTGCTCGGCGATCGTGTGGTCGCGGGTGGGCACCAGGGTCCCGTCCACGATGAGCACGGTGTCCTTGCGAAACCTCTGGCGGGGCTGGAGTGCGAGCCGTGGGCCGAGGTGGTTGATGATGCGGTCCGCAGCCGACTTGGAGACGCCGAACAGCGGAGCAAGCTGGCGGAGCGTCAAGTTCGTTCGCCAGTAAGCCGCGACGAGCAACAGCCGATCCTCCAGAGCCAGGCCCCAGGGCCGCCCCCGGCGGAGGGTGTTAGCTTCCTGGCGCCGCAGTATGACCACCAACTTGGTGAACTGGCGCGGGCTCAGCCCGGTAAACGGGGATATCCAGGACGGCTCCGACGCCGTGATCACTCCAGCCACACCGGGATCATCACATCAGATCGTCTCGACGCCGGAACGATCGTTGCAGTTACGCTTCGACGCACAGCCGATGTGGGCAAGGGGGAGATCGTGAACCGACCGCTGCTGTTCCTTGATGTGGACGGGCCGCTCAACCCCTATGCGGCCAAGCCAGAGAAGCGCCCCGACGGCTACACCACGCTCAGGGTGCCCCGGGACAGCGGGACTCCAATGGAACACGGAGGACTCTCGGTCCGGCGGCGGCCCCTGCGGGTCTGGCTCAACCCCGAGCACGGGCAAGCCTTGCTTCGGCTCGACTACGAGCTGTGCTGGGCCACCACGTGGATGGACGACGCCAATCGATGGGTCGCCCCTGTGCTCGGCCTTCCCGAACTCCCCTTCGTCGACTTCGGCGACGCCCTGTTCCAAGAACGCCCCGACGGGGTCCACTGGAAGACCGGTCCACTTGTGGACTACGCCGACGGTCGCCCCTTCGCATGGGTGGACGACGAGCAGAGTGATCTCGACGAGGTGTACGTAACCGCCCACCACCGAGGCGCCGGGCTTCTACACCACGTCAACCCGCGAATCGGCCTACGCGAGGACGACTTCCACACGCTCGCCGATTTCGCTCGGTCACTAGACGCCTCACAACCCACTGGCTGAGCACGCGCCCTCCTCCAGGCACCTCTGTACTCGGCTCCGCGATCATTGCGGGACAAGCCTTAG
>NZ_JBEYYU010000138.1:0-2249 GCF_040645755.1 Streptomyces sp. NPDC046716 | reverse complement strand
GTTCCCCGCGCCCCTGAAACGAGCTCCGCTCGCCCAGGGGAGGCTGCGCGCAGCGCATGCCTCAGGGGCGCGGGGAACTGCGCGACCGGCCGCCCACACACCTGCACGCGCGAACCGTCCGCACCACCCGGGCTACCGGGCGATGTCGGCGAACCCGGAGATGTCCCGGGGCGAGCGCGTCCCCGGGCCCACGTAGCGGGCCGAGGGACGGACCAGGCGTCCGGTGCGCTTCTGCTCCAGGATGTGCGCCGACCACCCCGCCGTACGGGCGCACGTGAACATCGACGTGAACATGTGCGCCGGCACCTCGGCGAAGTCGAGCACGATCGCCGCCCAGAACTCCACGTTGGTGGCGAGCACCCGATCGGGCCGGCGCGCGTGCAGCTCGGCCAGCGCGGCCTTCTCCAGCGCCTCGGCGACCTCGAACCGCGGCGCCCCCAACTCCCGCGCGGTCCTGCGGAGCACCCGCGCACGAGGGTCCTCGGCCCGGTACACCCGGTGCCCGAACCCCATCAGCCGCTCACCCTTGTCGAGCGCCCGCTTCACATACGCATCGGCGTCCCCGGTCCGCTCGATCTCCTCGATCATCCCGAGCACCCGCGACGGAGCGCCCCCGTGCAGCGGCCCGGACATGGCACCGACGGCCCCGGACAGCGCGGCGGCGACATCGGCCCCGGTGGAGGCGATGACCCGGGCCGTGAACGTCGAGGCGTTCATGCCGTGCTCGGCGGCGGACGTCCAGTAGGCGTCGACGGCCGCCACGTGCTTCGGGTCCGGCTCCCCGCGCCAGCGGATCATGAACCGTTCGACGACGGACTGCGCCTTGTCGATCTCGCTCTGCGGCACCATCGCCACGCCCTGCCCGCGGGCGGACTGGGCGACGTACGACAGCGCCATGACGGCGGCCCGCGCCAGATCGTCGCGGGCCCGCCTCTCGTCGATGTCGAGCAGCGGCTTCAGGCCCCACACGGGCGCCAGCATGGCCAGCGCGGACTGCACGTCGACGCGGATGTCACCGGAGTGGACGGGGATGGGGAACGGCTCGGCGGGCGGCAGCCCGGGATCGAAGGCCCCGTCGACCAGCAGCCCCCACACGTTCCCGAACGACACATGGCCGACCAGATCCTCGATGTCGACGCCCCGGTACCGCAGGGCGCCGCCTTCCTTGTCCGGTTCGGCGATCTCCGTCTCGAACGCCACGACGCCTTCGAGGCCGGGTACGAAGGACGGGTCGAAGTCGGACATCAGGCGGCTCCTCTTGATGCGTGGACAGGTCTTTGCGTGATGCCCCGTGGGGCGGGCTGCTCAACCGTTTCGGCACTTGGAAGATAGACCTCAGTGCCACAGATGGCGAGGGCTCGCGGCACTCAGTGCCATGTCTCACTCCGCATGCGGGCGCGTCCCGCCGTCCGGCAGGATGACGCCGTGAACGACACACCCGACCCGGCAGGCATGCGCGAGCAGTACCGCACCCACGACGGCGGCCTGCACGAGTCCGATCTCGCCCCGCACCCCATGCAGCAGTTCACGCGCTGGTTCAAGCAGGCGGCCGCGCCCGGCTCGCCGCTCGCCGAGCCGAACGCCATGGTGGTCTCCACCGCCGACGCCGACGGCCGCCCCAGCTCACGGACGGTGCTCCTGAAGTCCTACGACGACGAGGGCTTCGTCTTCTACACCAACTACGGCTCCCGCAAGGCGCGCGAACTCGCCGTCAACGCCCAGGTGGCGCTGCTCTTTCCGTGGCACCCGATGAGCCGGCAGGTGCTGGTGACGGGGACGGCCGAGCGGACGTCGCGGGAGGAGACCGAGGCGTACTTCCGGTCCCGGCCGCACGGGTCGCAGCTCGGGGCGTGGGCCAGTGAGCAGTCCGCCGTGCTGGCCTCCCGGGCCGAGCTGGACGCCGGGTACGCGGAGCTGACGCGGCGCCATCCGGCCGGGACCGAGGTGCCGGTCCCGGACCACTGGGGCGGTTTCCGGGTCCGCCCCGGGACGGTCGAGTTCTGGCAGGGCCGAGAAAACCGCCTCCACGACCGCCTCCGCTACACCCTGACCACCCCGACCTGGCGAGTGGACCGCCTGAGCCCCTGACCGGTGCGGGCTGGTCGCGCAGTTCCCCGAGCCCCTGGGAGCGTCGTCTTCCGCGGGCCGGTGGCCGCTTCTCGCGCAGTTCCCCGCGCCCCTGAGGCATGCGCTCCGCGCAGCCTCCCCGATGAGATGCCGCACGCAGTGCGCATCTCAGGGGCGCGGGG
>NZ_JBEYYU010000137.1:0-2307 GCF_040645755.1 Streptomyces sp. NPDC046716 | reverse complement strand
CTTCTGTAATCTCGTCGCCTACACCTTACCTGGCCCCCAGTGCGCCCCTGAAGCGAGCGAAGCTCGCCCTTCAGGGGCGCGGGGAACTGCGCGAGAAGCCCCACCGGGCCGCAGCCGAAGAGACGTGCCGAGCGAGGTCAGGGCGACCCCGGCGACCAGCAGCGCGGCCGCGCACCAGCGCAGCCCGCTCACCGACTCCCCCAGGAACAGCGCCGCCGACGACATCCCGAACACCGGGACCAGCAGCGAGTAAGGGGCGACGGTCGAGGCGTCGTAGCGCCGCAGCAGCCGGCTCCAGGCGCTGAAGCAGAACAGGGTCGTCACCAGGGCTACGTAGACGATGGCGCCGACGCCGGGCAGATCGAGGGACGCCAGCGCGCGGGCGTCCGTCGCCGGGCCCTCGAAGAGGAGCGAGAGGCCGAGCAGCGGAAGCACCGGGACCGCGCTCGACCACACCATGAAGTTGAAGGGCGCCTCGGGGGCGGCCTTGCGGGTCAGGACGTTCGCCACACCCCAGAACGCGGCGGCGACGAGCACCAGCGCGAAGGCTCCCAGCGGCCCCGAGGCGCCCTCGTCGACGGCGGCGACGCCGATCCCGGCGAGCGCCACCGCCATGCCCACGACCCGCACCGGCCGCGGCCGCTCCCCCAGGAACGCGAAGGCGAGCAGCGCCGTGAACACCGCCTGCACCTGGAGCACCAGGGAGGACAGGCCCGCGGGCATCCCCGCGTTCATGCCGACGAACAGCAGCCCGAACTTGCCCACGCCCAGCGCGAGTCCGAGACCCAGGATCCAGCGCCACGGCACGCACGGCCGGCCGACCAGGAACACCGCGGGCAGCGCCGCCAGCAGGAAGCGCAGGGCGCAGAAGAGCAGCGGCGGGAAGTGGGCGAGGCCGATGTCGATGACGACGAAGTTCACGCCCCACAGGGCGGCGACGAGCACGGCGAGGCCGGTGTGTGCGGGTCTCATGCGTCGAGGATCACGCCCCGCGACCGTGTAGCACCAGCGAATGTTGCTGCATGGTGGGATGAAGCAACGCTAACGGAACGCCGGTGGGACGGCGCGGGAGGGGTTCGTCGATGCTGGATCTTCAGCGGCTGCGCGCACTGCACGCCGTCTCCGTGCACGGCACCGTGGGCGCCGCCGCGGCCGCGCTCGGCTACACGCCGTCCGCCGTGTCCCAGCAGATCGCGAAGCTGGAGCGGGAGACCAGGACGATCCTCCTCGAGCGGGAGGGCCGGGGCGTGAAGCTCACCGACGAGGCCCGCCAACTCGTGCGTACGGCCGACGAGTTGATGACCGTCATGGAGCGGGCGGAGACCGAGCTGGAGGAGCGGCGCGGGGTGCCGGCGGGGCGGCTGACCATCGCCGCGTTCGCCTCGGCGGCGCGGGGGCTGCTGCCCGGGGCGCTCGCGGCGCTGGCGGCGCGGCATCCCGGGCTCGACGCCCGGCTCACCGAGGTCGACCCGCATCTGTCGGTCGACCTCGTGGCGAAGGGGGCGGTCGATCTCGCCGTGGCCCACGACTGGGACATCGCGCCGCTGCCGGCGCCTGCCGGGGTCGAGCAGGCGGTCATCGGGGACGACCTGTGCGATCTGCTGGTGCCGGTGGGGCATCCGCTGGCCGGGCGGGAGGCCGTGCGGCGGGAGGAGTTGGGCGGGGAGCGGTGGGTTTCGCAGCCTGCGGGGCGGGTGTGTCACGACTGGCTGGTGCGGACGATGCGGGGGGCCGGGTTCGAGCCGGAGATCGTGCATCGGGCCGATGAGAATCCGACGCTGGTGGCGCTGGTCGCGGCCGGGCTCGGGGTGGCGGTGATTCCGCGGCTCGGGCGGGGGCCCTTGCCGGGCGGGGTGGTCGTGGTCGGGCTCGATCCGGTGCCGCGCAGGCGGGTGTACGCCTTGTGGCGGACCGGGATCTCGCGGCGCCCCGCAATCACGGCGACCGTCTCGGCCCTCCGCGACCAGGGCACCCTCTGCCTGCTCCCCTAGCCCCCGCACCCCTGGGTCGTTCGTCGTCCGCGGCCCGGTGGGGCTTCTCGCGCAGTTCCCCGCGCCCCTGAGCAGTACTTCACGCGCGGCCCGGTGACCGCTTCCCGCGCAGTTCCCCGCGCCCCCGAGCAGTACTTCACGCGCGGCCCGGTGACCGCTTCCCGCGCAGTTCCCCGCGCCCCTGGGCAGTTCTTCGTGTGCGGGCCGGTGGCCGCTTCTCGCGCAGTTCCCCGCGCCCCTTAAGGCTGCGCTGCGCGCAGTCTCCCCTGGGCGAGCGGAGCTCGTTTCAGGGGCGCGGGGAACTGCGCGACCAGCC
>NZ_JBEYYU010000136.1:0-3048 GCF_040645755.1 Streptomyces sp. NPDC046716 | reverse complement strand
GCCACCGACCGCACCGGCGAGACCCAGACCGAGAAACGCACCAACACCATCCCCGACGGCGCCTCCGGCTGGCACTCCGTGGTCGTCACCGTCGATTAGATCCGGGCGCGAGCGGACGCACTCGAACCCCGGCGTCCGGCGTGGTGGCGGTTATGAGTTACTGGGGGCTTTGACCCCATCAAGCCGCTGCCCAGCGGTAGCCGGAAGGCCGCACATGACGGAAGCCATCCACATCGGAGAAAACCCAGCACGCAAGCCTGACCTGGAGAAACTCATGGCAGCGGTCAGGCAGGGCGACGAGGAGGCGTTCGCCACGCTGTACGACGCGGTGGCCGGGCCGGTCTTCGGCACCGTGCACAAGGTTCTGCGCGATCACGCGCAGTCCGAGGAGGTGGCCCAGGAAGTCTTCGTCGAGGTGTGGCGCACCGCCGCCGGCTACCGCCCCGAGCGCGGCACGGTCATCACCTGGATCCTCACCCTGGCCCACCGGCGCACCATCGACCGGATCCGTTCCGTCGAGTCTGCGGCCGCCCGCGATCACAAGGCCGCGCTGCTGGACCACTCACCGGAGTTCGACGAGGTCAGCGAACAGGTGGAGGCCCGCTTCGAACGGGAACAACTGCGGCGCTGCCTGCAGTCACTCAGCGAGATCCAGCGTCAGTCCGTGACGCTCGCCTACTACCAGGGCCTCACCTACAAAGAGGTCGCCGACACACTGTCCACACCGTTGGGCACGATCAAGACGCGGTTGCGGGACGGACTCATCCGGCTCCGCGACTGCTTGGGGGTGACCGCATGACCGCTACAGCCGACCTGCACGCACTCACCGGCGCCTACGTGCTCGACGCACTGGGGGACGAGGAACGCCGGTCGTTCGAGGGGCACTTGGCCCAGTGCGAGTCCTGCGAGCAGGAGGTGCGCGAGCTGTCCGCGACGGCGGGACGGCTGGGGCTGGCCGCCTCACTGCCTGCCCCAGCAGGCCTGAAGGCTCAGGTGATGGGGCAGATCGCCGAGACACGACAGGAACCGCCGGCCACTCCCGTGTCCGGGGCGTCGCGTCAGGCCCGGCGCGGGCACCGCCTGCACTGGGCGCTCGCCGCCTGCCTGGCCGGTGTGGCCGCACTCGGCGGCACGACACTGTGGCAGTACCAGCAGGCCGATCAGGCCCGCCATGAGGCGCAGGCCGCACAGGACCGGGCCGACCGGATCGCCGCGGTGCTCGCCGCGCCGGACGCCAAGGTCACCTCGGCCTCCGTCAAGGGCGGGGCGCACGGCTCGGTGGTCGTCTCCCACAGCAGTGACCGGGCCGTCTTCATCGCCTCGGGTATGGCCGAGCCGCCGAAGGGCAAGGTGTACCAGCTGTGGTTCGCCGACGGTGGCCACATGCGCCCGGCCGGTCTGATGAACCCCTCCCACGCCGATCAGAGTGTCCTGATGACCGGTGCCGTCGGCGACGCCTCCGGCATGGGCGTGACCCTCGAACCGGCCGGAGGGTCGAAGCAGCCCACCACCCAGCCGGTGGCCCTGCTGCAACTGCCGGCCTGAACCGGTCCGGCCCCGCCAGGACGCGAAGCCGTACCGGACCTGCATGTGTGAATCTTGACGGTTTCGGCAATCCGGGCCGGTGTCGGCATCGGATTAGCCGTGGAGGGCGCATCCAAGGGATGTGGCGCCGAACTACCGGACCCGCGGGCGCGGAGGGCAAAGGGGGACAGGAGAAGGAGCCGGTCATGAACCGCTCAGTGATCCGATCCGCACTCTGCGGCGCCGCCCTGCTGGGGACCTGTGCGCTGACGGGGACCGCTGCCGCGAGCGCGCACGCCTCCGGCGGAGGTCCCGACGGCTGGAGGGAGCACGGTGCGACGTGGTCCTGGAGTACGTGGGACGGGCACGCCGCCCCGGCCGTGGTGACCGCGTGGTCGCCGGTGTACGTGCGCGACGCGCCGACCGTGACCGCGAAGGCGACCTCCACGCTGCCCGCCGGTGCCCACATCCGGCTGTTCTGCCAGACCACCGGCGACCACGTGGACTCCACGTCGACCTGGTACTTCGACAACGACGCGCACGGCTGGGTCAGCGCCGCCCACGTCCGGCCCACGGGCTGGCAGCCGCCCTCCTGCTGAAACACACCACACCACCACCGCACCACGACTGGGGGGCGAGGAGGTCCTTCCCATGGCAGTCATCCACGCAAGACCCCCGGCGCATCCCCACGTCAGGCTCGACGATCACCTGCCCGTCGACCACCGCCTGGGCCGGGTCTACCGCTTCAGCGCCGCACTGACCGGACTCTTCCTGCTGGCCTTCGGCATTCTCGGGCTCGTCGACCGCATCGGCTTCTTCGACACCGGCGGCAAGACCACCCTGGGCCTGAACACGAACGGCGCCCTGAGCGTCCTGTCCCTCGTCGTCGGCAGCCTGCTCCTGGCCGCCGCGGTCCGCGGCGGCAACACAGCGTCCACCGTGAACATGACCCTCGGGATCGCCTTCCTACTGGTCGGCTTCGCGAGCCTGTTCGCCCTGGACAGCCGCTACAACATCCTCAACTTCCGACTCCAGAACGTCCTGTTCAGTTTCGTCGTCGGCCTCCTGCTCATGACCGGCGGCATGTACGGGCGGGTCAGTGGAGGTCTTCCCCACGACAATCCCTACTGGCTGTCCCGCCACCCACGGTGATCGCGGCGAGCGTGCGCGGGCGCCGCTCGCACGCCGCGGTCGTACGCGGATCACTCTTTCGAGAAAGTGACCAATCCGCGGCACGGGCCGCACCGGATTCACGGTGATGGAGGCGGATGGCCTTCACAGTTGAGATCGCTGAGGGATTGTCATGCAGACTCGAGTCCGTCGTGTTGCCGTCGCCGTCGCTGCCGCCGCCATGCTTCCCGTGGCACTGACCGCCTGCTCCGACAGCGACTCCAAGGACAAGGCGTCCGACAGTGCCTCGTCGGCCGCGTCGAAGGGGTCGGACATGGCCAGCCCCTCCGACGACATGAGCACCGCCGACGAGCCGTTCGGCTCGGCCTGTTCGTCGGTGCCCAAGGACGGCGC
>NZ_JBEYYU010000135.1:0-3114 GCF_040645755.1 Streptomyces sp. NPDC046716 | reverse complement strand
TGCGGGAGACGTTCGCGATGGACTCGGTCGCGTTGTTGGAGCGGGTGAGTGACACGGAGCCGTGGACCTGTGCGGGCAGTGTGGGGCCGCGGCCGTTGGGTCGTCCCGAGGACGCCGACGTCGACATGCCCGTCGGCGACCACATGGCGCTCGCCCTGTCCGGCCGGGTCCTGCCCGCCGAGGACCGGCGCGTGCTCGCCGCGTTCGCCGCGCAGGCCGCCGTCGTCCTCGACCGCCAGCGGCTGCGCTCCGAGGCGGACCAGGCCCGCTCGCTCGCCGAGGGCAACCGCATCCGCACCGCCCTGCTGGCCGCCGTCTCGCACGATCTGCGCACCCCGCTGGCCGGGATCAAGGCCTCCGTGTCCTCCCTGCGCTCCGAGGACGTCGAATGGTCGCCCGAGGACCAGGCGGAACTGCTCGCCGGGATCGAGGAGGGCGCGGACCGGCTCGATCATCTGGTGGGGAACCTGCTGGACATGTCGCGCCTCCAGACGGGCACGGTCGCTCCGCTGATCAGGGAGATCGACCTGGACGAGGTGGTGCCGCTGGCGCTCGTCGGCGTACCGGATCCGGAGCTGAGCGTCGATCTGGATGTTCCCGAGAGTCTGCCGATGGTGAGTGTGGACAAGGGGCTGCTGGAGCGGGCGGTGGCGAACATCGTGGAGAACGCGGTGAAGTACAGCCCGCCCGATGAACCGGTGCTGGTCGCGGCGAGCACGCTGGGGGAGCGGGTGGAGCTGCGGGTCGTCGACCGGGGTCCGGGTGTCCCGGACGAGGCGAAGGACCGTATCTTCGCCCCCTTCCAGCGGTACGGGGACGCTCCCCGGGGTGCGGGGGTGGGGCTCGGGCTGGCGGTGGCGCGGGGTTTCGTGGAGGCGATGGGCGGCACGCTCACCGCGGAGGACACCCCGGGCGGCGGCCTCACCATGGTCCTCACCCTGCGCGCGGCGCACGCGGACCGGACGCCGCCGACCGCACTTGATCAACCGTTGATCCGTACAACAGCTCAGAGAGGCAGGTCCGCATGACCCGGGTGCTCGTGGTCGACGACGAACCGCAGATCGTCCGCGCCCTCGTCATCAACCTGAAGGCGCGCAAATACGAGGTGGACGCCGCCGCCGACGGCGCGCAGGCGCTCCAGCTCGCCGCCGCACGCCACCCGGACGTCATCGTCCTCGACCTGGGCCTGCCCGACATGGACGGCGTCGAGGTGATCAGGGGCCTGCGCGGCTGGACCCGGGTGCCGATCCTGGTGCTGTCCGCCCGGCACTCCTCGGACGAGAAGGTCGAGGCGCTCGACGCGGGCGCCGACGACTACGTCACCAAGCCCTTCGGCATGGACGAGCTGCTGGCGCGCCTGCGGGCGGCCGTGCGGCGGGCCGAGCCGACCGGCGGCGGCGAGGACGAGGGGATCGTCGAGACGTCCGACTTCACCGTCGACATGGCCGCCAAGAAGGTCAACCGGGCCGGCCGCGACGTCCGCCTCACCCCGACCGAATGGCACCTCCTGGAGGTGCTGGTGCGCAACACAGGGCGCCTGGTGAGCCAGAAGCAACTGCTGCAGGAGGTGTGGGGGCCCTCCTACGGTACGGAGACGAACTATCTCCGTGTGTACATGGCGCAGCTGCGCCGCAAGCTGGAGACCGATCCCTCGCACCCGCGGCACTTCATCACGGAGCCGGGAATGGGGTACAGGTTCGAGAAGTAGCCCCTGCGTCCGCGCCGGTGGCCCCGGGTACGCTTCCTGTATGAGTGCTGTTGCGGGCCGTTTCCGGCGCATGCTCGACCGACTCTCCACCTCGCAGGAGGACCTGGAGTCGGAGGAGCTGCGCGAGGACTCGGAGACCACTGGCTGTACGCGTATCGGTGACTGCCACGACCGACAGATCGTGACCGTTACTGGTACGTTGCGCACGGTGACCCTGCGGCCACGCGCCGGAGTCCCGGCCCTGGAAGCGGAGTTGTTCGACGGCTCGGCCGCGCTCGACGTGGTCTGGCTCGGTCGGCGCTCGATCGTGGGCATCGAGCCGGGCCGCAAGCTGATCGCATCGGGGCGGGTCTCGATGAGCCGGGGCCGTAGGGTGCTCTTCAACCCCAAATACGAACTCAGACCGCTCGGACGGGAGTAGCCGGTGACGTCCCTCGACGACAAGCCGACCGATCGCGAAGCCGGTGCCGACGCCGACGCGACCACGGACAGGGCGGTGACCGAGGCCGCTCTCTTCGATGCCTTCGGCGGAGTGCGGGGCATGGTGGAGACCGTGCTCCCCGGCCTCCTCTTCGTGACCATCTTCACGATCAACAAGGACCTGCACGTGTCGGCCATCGCGGCCCTCGCGGTGTCCCTCGTCCTGGTGGTCGTGCGCCTGGTCATGAAGGACACCGTCAAGCACGCCTTCAGCGGTGTCTTCGGCGTCGCCTTCGGTGTTGTCTTCGCGATGATGACCGGCAACGCCAAGGACTTCTATCTGCCGGGCATGCTCTACACGCTGGGGCTCGCGCTCGCGTACATCGTGACCACGCTGTGCGGGGTTCCCCTGATCGGGCTGATCCTCGGCCCGGTGTTCAAGGAGAACCTGTCCTGGCGGACGCGCAATCCCGGCCGCAAGAAGGCCTACGCGAAGGCGAGTTGGGCCTGGGGGCTCATCCTGCTCGCGAAGTGCGCGATCCTCTTCCCGATGTACTTCTGGGCCGACACGGACTCGGACAACACCCAGTTCGGCTGGGTGCTCATCGCGCTGAAGATCCCGCCGTTCCTGCTGGCCGTGTGGCTGACCTGGGTGTTCCTCGCCAAGGCTCCGCCGCCCATCGACGTGTTCGCGGAGATGGAAGCGGAGGAGGCTGCCGCCAAGGAGCGGGAGGCCGCCGGTGAGGGTGCCGCGTCCTCCGGGGGGCCCGCGCGGCATCGCCGAGAAGGCTGAGGCCCGGTTCGCGGGTGCGCGTTCGTCGTGGCTGAGCGCGCAGTTCCCCGCGCCCCTAGAGAAGCAGGAAGGCGCCCCCTGAGCTTTGCTCAGGGGGCGTACTGGCGGTACGGGGTGCCGTGGCTGGCGATCCACCTGGATCTGCTGGAGGAGTGCGAGGGCCTGGACTGGTGGGACCGGGGCGGGTTCATGG
>NZ_JBEYYU010000134.1:1947-3270 GCF_040645755.1 Streptomyces sp. NPDC046716 | reverse complement strand
GGGTGGTTGGTCGTTGTTTGAGAACTGCACAGTGGACGCGAGCATCTGTGGCCAAGTTTTTAAGGGCGCACGGTGGATGCCTTGGCACCAGGAACCGATGAAGGACGTGGGAGGCCACGATAGTCCCCGGGGAGTCGTCAACCAGGCTTTGATCCGGGGGTTTCCGAATGGGGAAACCCGGCAGTCGTCATGGGCTGTCACCCGCTGCTGAACACATAGGCAGTGTGGAGGGAACGCGGGGAAGTGAAACATCTCAGTACCCGCAGGAAGAGAAAACAACCGTGATTCCGGGAGTAGTGGCGAGCGAAACTGGATGAGGCCAAACCTCAAGCGTGTGAGACCCGGCAGGGGTTGCGCTTGGGGGGTTGTGGGATCTCTCTTTCACAGTCTGCCGGCTGTGAGACGAGTCAGAAACCGTTGATGTAGGCGAAGGACATGCGAAAGGTCCGGCGTAGAGGGTAAGACCCCCGTAGTCGAAACATCAGCGGCTCGTTTGAGAGACACCCAAGTAGCACGGGGCCCGAGAAATCCCGTGTGAATCTGGCGGGACCACCCGTTAAGCCTAAATATTCCCTGGTGACCGATAGCGGATAGTACCGTGAGGGAATGGTGAAAAGTACCGCGGGAGCGGAGTGAAATAGTACCTGAAACCGTGTGCCTACAAGCCGTGGGAGCGTCGCGCATTGAGTTTACTCAGTGCGTCGTGACTGCGTGCCTTTTGAAGAATGAGCCTGCGAGTTTGCGGTGTGTTGCGAGGTTAACCCGTGTGGGGAAGCCGTAGCGAAAGCGAGTCCGAATAGGGCGATTCAGTAGCGCGCTCAAGACCCGAAGCGGAGTGATCTAGCCATGGGCAGGTTGAAGCGGAGGTAAGACTTCGTGGAGGACCGAACCCACCAGGGTTGAAAACCTGGGGGATGACCTGTGGTTAGGGGTGAAAGGCCAATCAAACTCCGTGATAGCTGGTTCTCCCCGAAATGCATTTAGGTGCAGCGTCGTGTGTTTCTTGCCGGAGGTAGAGCACTGGATAGGCGATGGGCCCTACCGGGTTACTGACCTTAGCCAAACTCCGAATGCCGGTAAGTGAGAGCACGGCAGTGAGACTGTGGGGGATAAGCTCCATGGTCGAGAGGGAAACAGCCCAGAGCATCGACTAAGGCCCCTAAGCGTACGCTAAGTGGGAAAGGATGTGGAGTCGCAGAGACAACCAGGAGGTTGGCTTAGAAGCAGCCACCCTTGAAAGAGTGCGTAATAGCTCACTGGTCTAGTGATTCCGCGCCGACAATGTAGCGGGGCTCAAGCGTACCGCCGAAGTCGTGTCATTCA
>NZ_JBEYYU010000134.1:0-1854 GCF_040645755.1 Streptomyces sp. NPDC046716 | reverse complement strand
GTATGGATGGGTAGGGGAGCGTCGTGTGCCGGGTGAAGCAGCGCCGGAAGGCAGTTGTGGACGGTTCACGAGTGAGAATGCAGGCATGAGTAGCGATACAAACGTGAGAAACGTTTGCGCCGATTGACTAAGGGTTCCTGGGTCAAGCTGATCTGCCCAGGGTAAGTCGGGACCTAAGGCGAGGCCGACAGGCGTAGTCGATGGATAACCGGTTGATATTCCGGTACCCGCTGTGAAGCGTCAAACATCGAATCCAGTGATGCTAAGGCCGTGAAGCCGTTCCGGACCCTTCGGGGAATGGAAAGTGGTGGAGCCGCCGGCCCAAGTTGGTAGTAGGTGAGTGATGGGGTGACGCAGGAAGGTAGTCCATCCCGGGCGGTGGTTGTCCCGGGGTAAGGGTGTAGGCCGTGTGGTAGGTAAATCCGTCACACATTAAGGCTGAGACCTGATGCCGAGCCGATTGTGGTGAAGTGGATGATCCTATGCTGTCGAGAAAAGCCTCTAGCGAGTTTCATGGCGGCCCGTACCCTAAACCGACTCAGGTGGTCAGGTAGAGAATACCGAGGCGTTCGGGTGAACTATGGTTAAGGAACTCGGCAAAATGCCCCCGTAACTTCGGGAGAAGGGGGGCCACACCTGGTGATGACACTTGCTGTCTGAGCTGGGGGTGGCCGCAGAGACCAGCGAGAAGCGACTGTTTACTAAAAACACAGGTCCGTGCGAAGCCGTAAGGCGATGTATACGGACTGACGCCTGCCCGGTGCTGGAACGTTAAGGGGACCGGTTAGTGCACTTTCGGGTGTGCGAAGCTGAGAACTTAAGCGCCAGTAAACGGCGGTGGTAACTATAACCATCCTAAGGTAGCGAAATTCCTTGTCGGGTAAGTTCCGACCTGCACGAATGGCGTAACGACTTCTCGACTGTCTCAACCATAGGCCCGGTGAAATTGCACTACGAGTAAAGATGCTCGTTTCGCGCAGAAGGACGGAAAGACCCCGGGACCTTTACTACAGTTTGATATTGGTGTTCGGTTCGGCTTGTGTAGGATAGGTGGGAGACTTTGAACCAGCCACGCCAGTGGTTGGGGAGTCGTCGTTGAAATACCACTCTGGTCGTGCTGGATGTCTAACCTCGGTCCGTGATCCGGATCAGGGACAGTGTCTGATGGGTAGTTTAACTGGGGCGGTTGCCTCCCAAAGAGTAACGGAGGCGCCCAAAGGTTCCCTCAGCCTGGTTGGTAATCAGGTGTTGAGTGTAAGTGCACAAGGGAGCTTGACTGTGAGACCGACGGGTCGAGCAGGGACGAAAGTCGGGACTAGTGATCCGGCGGTGGCTTGTGGAAGCGCCGTCGCTCAACGGATAAAAGGTACCCCGGGGATAACAGGCTGATCTTCCCCAAGAGTCCATATCGACGGGATGGTTTGGCACCTCGATGTCGGCTCGTCGCATCCTGGGGCTGGAGTCGGTCCCAAGGGTTGGGCTGTTCGCCCATTAAAGCGGTACGCGAGCTGGGTTTAGAACGTCGTGAGACAGTTCGGTCCCTATCCTCTGTGCGCGTAGGAATATTGAGAAGGGCTGTCCCTAGTACGAGAGGACCGGGACGGACGAACCTCTGGTGTGCCAGTTGTCCTGCCAAGGGCATGGCTGGTTGGCTACGTTCGGGAGGGATAACCGCTGAAAGCATCTAAGCGGGAAGCCTGCTTCGAGATGAGTATTCCCACCCCCTTTGAGGGGTTAAGGCTCCCAGTAGACGACTGGGTTGATAGGCCGGATCTGGAAGCACCGTGAGGTGTGGAGGTGACCGGTACTAATAGGCCGAGGGCTTGTCCTCAGTTGCTCGCGTCCACTGTGTTG
>NZ_JBEYYU010000133.1:0-3830 GCF_040645755.1 Streptomyces sp. NPDC046716 | reverse complement strand
CCGCGCCCCTGGAAGCGAGCTTCGCTCGCCCAGGGGCAGGGGAAGGCTGCGCGCAGCGCATGCCTTCAGGGGCGCGGGGAACTGCGCGACCAGCCCCCACGCACCCGCACCCGACGACGAGGCCGAAAAGGGCTCAGAGCTCCCCGGGGTACCGCACGCCCACAGCACCCCGCACCCGGTCCAGCGTCCGCATCACGGCCAAGGTCCCTTCCAGCGGCACCAACGGCGACTCGGTGTCCCCGGCCCGCAACCGCCCCATGACCTCCAGCGCCTCGTGCCGGAGCGAATCGCGCGGCCCGTCCTCCGGCGCCGCGACGAACTCCTCGGGCTCCCGCCCGTCCCGGTGCAGCACGAACCGCTCCGGGTGGAAGAACCCGCCCGGCACATCGATCCGCCCGGCGGACCCGGTGACCGACGCGGTCACGCCCGTACCGGCGTTGATGGCACAGTGCAGCAGCCCCCGCGCCCCGTTCGCCCACGACAGCAGCATCCCGGTCTGCAGGTCGACACCCTCGTCGGACAGCTGCGCCGACGCGGCGACCTCGTCCGGCTCACCGAGCAGCAGATGCGCGAACGACACCGGATACACCCCGAGATCGAGCAGCGCGCCCCCGCCCTGCGCGGGATCCCGCAGCCGGTGCGCGGGCGGGAACGGCCCGGCGAGCCCGAAGTCGGCCTGCACGGTGCGCACTTCACCGATCGCCCCGTCGTCGACGAGCGCCTTCAGCCGCCGGACGAGCGGATGGCAGTACATCCACATCGCCTCCATCAGGAACAGCCCGCGCGAGCGCGCCAGCGAGACCAGCTCCCCGGCCTCCCGCGCGTTCAGCGCGAACGCCTTCTCGCACAGCACCGGCTTGCCCGCCTCCAGACAGAGCCCGGCGGCCTGCCGGTGCGCGGAGTGCGGCGTCGCCACGTACACCACGTCGACATCGGGGTCCGCGGCGAGCGAGGCCCAGTCGCCGTACGCCCGCGGAATGTCGAACCGCTCCGCGAACGCCTTGGCCGACGCGTCCGACCGGGAGCCCACGGCCACCACCTCGGCATCCGGCAGATCGAGCAGATCCGCCGTGAACGACGCGGCGATACCGCCCGTCGCGAGAATGCCCCATCGCACGCGTTCCACTGACATCGCTGCTCACCTCAGTTTGGTCTCGACCAGTCCGCCGAGCTGAGAGCATAGGTAATCGTACGTACGGCCGGGAGGGAGCCAGGATGACGGACAGGACGGACAGAGCGGTGCGGCAGGCGGTGGAAGCGGACGCGAAGCCGGCGCCCGCGCGCCCGATCGCCGTACCCCGCGCGGCCGTTCGCACCGGACTCCTGGTCACGCTGGTGCTCGGCGGCCTGACCGCGGTGCCCCCGCTGTCCATGGACATGTACCTCCCGGCACTGCCGGCGGTCACCGACTCCCTGCACACCTCCACCTCCACCGCGCAGCTGACCCTCACCGCCTGTCTGACCGGCATGGCGCTCGGGCAGCTCGTCGTCGGCCCGATGAGCGACAAGTGGGGACGGCGCCGCCCGCTCCTCGTCGGCCTCCTCGTGTACGTCGCCGCCACCGCGATCTGCGCCCTCGCGCCGAACGCCGCCCTGCTCATCGCCTTCCGGCTGCTCCAGGGCCTCGCCGGCTCGGCCGGCATCGTGATCGCCCGCGCCGTCGTCCGCGACCGCTACGACGGCATCGCGATGGCCCGCTTCTTCTCCACCCTGATGCTGATCTCCGGCGTCGCCCCGGTCGTCGCGCCCCTCATCGGCGGCCAGATCCTGCGCTTCACCGACTGGCGCGGCGTCTTCGTCGTCCTCACCGGCATCGGCCTCGCGCTCACCGCCCTGGTGTGGAAGTGCCTGCCCGAGACCCTGGAGCCGGAGCGGCGGCACGGCGGCGGTGTCGGCACGGCGCTGCGCACCATGCGCGCGCTGCTCGCGGACCGCGTCTTCGCCGGGTACATGATCGCGGGCGGCTTCGCGTTCGCCGCGCTGTTCGCCTACATCGCCGCGTCCCCGTTCGTCCTCCAGGACCTCTACGGGGCATCGCCGCAGACCTACAGTCTCCTGTTCGGCCTCAACTCGGTCGGCCTGATCGCGATGGGGCAGATCAACGGCAAGATCCTCGTCGGCCGCGTCAACCTCGACAAGGTCCTCGGCATCGGCATCGCCCTGATCATCACCGCGTCCGTCTTCCTGCTCCTGGTCGCCACCGGCACCTTCGGCAGCCCCGAGGAGCTGGGGCTCGTCCCCATCGCGGCCGGACTGTTCGTCCTCATGGCGTCGATGGCCCTGACCACGCCGAACACCAACGCCCTCGCGCTGATGCGCACCCCGCACGCCGCCGGGTCGGCCTCCGCGCTGCTCGGCACCTCCTCGTTCCTCATCGGCGCGGTGGCGTCCCCGCTGGTCGGCATCACCGGCGCCGACGGCGCGCTCACGGCCGTGCCGATGGCCCTGGTCCAGCTCGCCGCCGGGCTCGCGGCGGCGCTCGCGTTCGTGGTGCTGTGCCGCCCGTGGCGGCGCACGGGGGAGGTGAGGGAGGTCTGAGCTCCCCAAGACTGCGGCACGGCACACCCGAGCGGGCCGGCCTCGACCCGGACCAGCTCGCCGCCCTCGTCCGCGAGGTGCGCCGGCTGCCCGAAGGAACGCGGCCCTGGTGCGCGGGCGTCGTCCTGCTCGCCGGACGCGGCCCGGTGATCGCCGCCGAGGCCGTCGGCGGCTGGGCCGTGCGCTACGCCGCTTACGACGAGACCACCGAGCGCGGTGTCGAACTCGCGCCGGACGCCCGCGTCCCCATGACCCTCGACACCGTCTTCGACCTGGCCTCGCTCACCAAGCTGTTCACCTCGATCGCCGCCGTGCAGCAGCTCGAGCGCGGCACCCTCGGCATCGACGCGCAGGTCGGCGCCTACCTCCCCGACTTCACCGGCGCCGCCCAGCACGGCGTCACCGTCCGCCAGCTGCTCACGCACACCTCCGGCCTGCGCCCCGAACTCCCGCTGTACGAGGCCCGGAACCGGCCCGCCCGGCTCGCGGCCCTGCGCGCCGAGTCCCCCTCGTCCAAGCCCGGCCACTACCGCTACTCCGATCTCAACATGCTGCTGCTCCAGCACCTCCTGGAGCGCCTCACCGGGCGCCGCCTCGACGCCCTGGTCCACGAGGGCATCACCCGGCCCCTCGGGATGACCGCCACCTCGTTCGGACCGCGTCCCGACGCCGCCGCCACCGAGGACCAGCGCCGTCCCTGGGCCAAGGCCGACCGGGGGCCGCTGCGCGGCAAGGTGCACGACGAGAACGCCTGGGCGCTCGGCGGTGTCGCCGGTCACGCCGGCCTGTTCTCCACCGCGCACGACCTCGCGGTCCTGTGCCGCACCCTGCTGAACGGCGGCTCGTACGGCACCGCCCGCATCCTCGGGCCCGACTTCGTCGACCTGATGCTGCGCGCGCCCGGGCTCGGCTTCCGGGTCGACCAGGACTGGTTCATGGGGGAGCTGGCCGGGCGGGGTGCCGCCGGGCACACCGGGTTCACCGGCACGTCCCTCGTCCTCGACCCGGTCACCGACACCTTCCTGGTGCTGCTGGCCAACACCGTCCACCCCCGTCGGCGCTCCGCCGACAACGGGCCCCGGGCGCGCGCCGCGACACGCCTTGCCCGAGCCGTGGTCCCCCTGGGCCCACACCCCGCCTGACTCCCTCCCCCCGGTGGGGGGGTCGCGCAGTTCCCCGCGCCCCTGACGGGGCAGGGGAAGGCTGCGCGCAGCGCATGCCTTCAGGGGCCCGGACGACGTCGCCCTGGCCACCGTCATGTGGGCCAACAACGAGATCGGCACGATCCAGCC
>NZ_JBEYYU010000132.1:0-3877 GCF_040645755.1 Streptomyces sp. NPDC046716 | reverse complement strand
GGTCACTAGACGCCTCACAACCCACTGGCTGAGCACGCGCCCTCCTCCAGGCACCTCTGTACTCGGCTCCGCGATCATTGCGGGACAAGCCTTAGCTACGGAGAAGGAAACGGTGCCGGTCATCGTTCCCTACGGCCGGATGACCTTCGACAGGCAGTACATCATCGCGGACAGGCGAGTGATCGACTTTCCGCGACCGGCCTTGTGGTTCGCCCACAACGACCGACACCAGGTCTATCTCTCCGAGCTGCACACGGAATCGGGGCGTACTGGCCCGGCGGTCGGGTTCACTGCTCTCCTTCCCGACATGCACCACTTCAAGGGCACCGAAGGCGGCCGCGTCGCACCTCTCTACCGCCATCCCGACCAAGCTGAACCAAACGTGACTCCTGGCCTGCTGCGGCTACTCACCAAGACGCACCGCACGACGGTCACCGCCGAGGACCTCTTCGCATATATCGCGGGAACGGCTGGCCACAGCGGCTACACCCGCCGCTTCGCCGCGGACCTCGCGGAGCGGGGTGCCCGCATTCCTATAACGCGCGACCCGTCTCTTTGGGCGGAAGTCGTGGAACTGGGCCGGCGCACAGTGTGGATCCACACGTACGGCCAGCGCTTCGCCCCACACCACGACAGTTCGCCTGCATCAACCCCAAGGCTTCCTCCTGAGGAACAACCTCAATGCGTCGCCGTGATCAGTGACGCTGACGAATTACCCGCGGAAATCTCCTACGAAGCGTCCACGCGAACCCTCACGGTTGGCACGGGCTGCATACGTCCGGTGGCGCCAGAAATCTGGGAGTATCGGATCGGCGGGGTGCAGGTGATCCGCAAGTGGTTCAGCTTCCGCAAGCGCAGGCCAGACGTGGAACGACAGACCCCGTTGAACGACATCCTGCCGCCGACCTGGCCTGCCCGTTGGACCGTTGATCTGCTCGACCTCATCAACGCGCTCGGGCTCCTCGTGGACCTAGAACCTCGACAGGCCCAACTACTGAAAGCTGTGAGCAGCGGTCCGCTCATCACCACCAACGACCTACAGGACGCGGGCATCCTGCCCGTACCTGCCTACTCAAGCAAGGAGCCGAAACCGCCGCGGAAATCTCGACGCTCTCCTGGCCCTGGTCAGGAGAGCATCGACCTCTCGGACTGACACTGCGCTCGCCGAAAACCCCGTCCGCCCCGTCCACCCGCCTCTCGGCCATCGCCGACCAGCACGGACGAAATCGGCTGTGCTGCTCCAACTTGCCTACCTGACCATGGCCAAGGTCTTCGCCGTGCTGCGCCTGCTCCCCCATGAGGTCCATAAAAAGGGCGCCGAAATCCTAACGTTTCACCACCAGACCAGCTCCCTGTAGCGCCAACTCGGTCCAGAACGACCGAAGCGCTCCCACCCGCGTTCAACACCTCGATGCCCGGCGCAACAACCAAGCCCCATAACCGGCATAACGCGCAGACAAAATCGGAACTGGGGTCAACATTTCGCATGGCCCCATACCTCGGATTCCGGCCAAGGGGACACCGCTCCCGTCCCCACACCAGTGGGAGCGACCCCGGCCAGCAGGAAGAGCGCAAGCCCATACCCAGAAAGCCACCCATAGAACGGGGAGCCGCGGGTAACAAACCGGGCACGAATGTGAACGTGAGCGCAAGGAATCGAATATGTGCGCAACGTCCCGAGTGGGAGCAAACAGCCAAGGGGACAGTGGGAGCCCGCTCCCACTCCCCCGCTCCCACCCGGGAGCGGCCGGAAAACAGAAAAAGGACCGTTCGAAAACGGCCCTTCACCTGCGACGTTCGATGGTTCGAACTAGTCGGGACGACAGGATTTGAACCTGCGACCCCTTGACCCCCAGTCAAGTGCGCTACCAAGCTGCGCCACGTCCCGATACTCGCTGACCTGGGGTTTCCCCAGGCCGAACGCGCACGGAAACCATACCGCACTCGGGGCCGTGGTCGCGCATCCCTTTGTGGTGCGGGGCGCGGGTCGGGGGTTGACCTCAAGGTTAGTTGAGGTTGCAGGGTGCTGGGTATGACAGCGACGACGGAACGCACCCCGGACCAGAACGCCCACCGGTACACCGACCTCCCCCGGCTCATGCGGCTGATGACCGGGGACGAGAAGCACGGGCCCTCCGCCACGTCCACCCTCGATGTGCTGTGGGTGCTGTACGACAGGGTGCTGCGGGTCACGCCCGAGACCGTCGACGATCCGGGGCGCGACCGGTTCCTGCTCTCCAAGGGGCACGGGCCCATGGCCTACTACGCGGTGCTCGCCGCGAAGGGCTTCCTGCCCGTGGAGTGGCTGAGCGGGTTCGGGCAGTTCGATTCGCCGCTCGGGCAGCACCCGGACCGGATGCTGGTGCCGGGCGCGGAGATCGGCAGCGGGTCGCTGGGGCACGGGCTGCCGATCGCCGTGGGGACCGCGCTCGGGCTGCGTGCCCATGGCCTCGCGGAGCCCGTGGTGTGGGCGCTGGTCGGGGACGCCGAGCTCGACGAGGGCAGCAACCACGAGGCCATCGCGTTCGCCGGTGCCGCGGGGCTCGATCGCCTGCGGACCGTCGTGATCGACAACCGTTCCGCCACGTACGGCACGGACGGGGGCATCGCCGCCCGGTTCGAGGTGGCCGGCTGGTCCACCGCGACCGTCGACGGGCGTGATCACTCCGCCCTGTACGAGGCCTTCACCGCCCCGCATCCCGGGCGGCCCCGCGCCGTCGTCGCCCGGGTCGAGCCCAAGTTCTGAGTCACCGGAGAACCCTCCCGAAAGGACGTCCCGCCGTGGACACCATGCGTGATCGTTTCGCCCCCGTCGTCTCCCGGATCCTCGACGAGGATCCCCGCGTGGCCGTCGTGCTCGCCGAGATCGGCCTCGCGCCGTTCGTCGAGGCCCGGCGGCGCCACCCGGACCGCGTGATCAACGTGGGCATCAGGGAGCAGCTGCTCGTCGGAGCCGGTGCCGGCCTCGCGCTCGCCGGGATGCGGCCCGTCCTGCACACCTTCGCCAGCTTCCTCGTGGAGCGGCCGTTCGAGCAGGTGAAGCTGGACTTCGGGCATCAGGGTCTGGGCGGGGTACTGGTGAGCGCCGGTGCGTCGTACGACGTGTCGGGCGGGGGCTTCACCCACATGGCGCCGGGTGACGTGGCGCTGCTCGACACGCTGGACGGGTGGAGCGTGCAGGTGCCGGGGCATCCCGACGAGGCCGAGGTGCTGCTGCGGCAGGCGATCGGGGCGGGCGACGAGCGGGTGTACGTACGACTCTCCGTGCAGGCCAACCGGGAGGCACTGCCCGTCGACGGGCAGCGTCTGCTGACCGTGCGGGAGGGGCGGCGGGGCGTCGTCGTCGCTGTCGGACCGCTGCTCGACCAGGTGCTCGCCGCCACCGAGGGGCTCGATGTGAGCGTGCTCTACGCGACGACGGTGCGGCCCTTCGACGCCGCCGGGCTGCGGCGGGCCGTGGGGACGGGTGCCGCCGATGTCGTGCTCGTCGAGCCCTATTTGGCCGGTACCTCCACGGGTGCCGTGAACGACGCGCTCTCGGATGTGCCCCATCGGGTGCTCGGGCTGGGAGTGGGGCGGCGTGAGCTGCGGCGCTACGGGTCGGTGGACGAGCACGTCGTCGCGCACGGGCTCGACGCGGCTGCGCTGAGGGAGCGCATCAGTGGATTTCTCGACGTGGGCGCTCCGGGAGCGTCGGCCTAGGGCCTGTCTTCAAACTCCCCTCGTCGCCCGGAGGGCGGCCCCGCGGCGTCTGGTGCGTGCTCTCGTCGTGCCGGGGGCAGGGCCTCGTACTGGACGTACTCGGCCTTGTGCCCGGTGCGGCGAAGGGGGTACCTCCCGCACGAGCCGTGCGAAGCCGGTTCGAGTGTGGGGGAGC
>NZ_JBEYYU010000131.1:0-5068 GCF_040645755.1 Streptomyces sp. NPDC046716 | reverse complement strand
GTTCCCCGCGCCCCTGGACGAGCGGAGCTCGTTTCAGGGGCGCGGGGAACTGCGCGACCAGCCACGACGCAAGCCGCACCCGACGACGCACCCCCTAATCGACCCGCACCACACACCCCGTCCGAGCCGACTCGTACGCCGCCGCGACGACCCGCACAGCACGCAACCCCGCCTCACCGTCCGTCACACCCACACCCCCCTCCCCGAACAGAAACGCCCGCATCATCAGCCCGTCCAGATCGACCCCGTACGGAATCTCCACCCCACCCCGCGCCCGCTCGTCGAACCCGTACACCTTCTGGTCGAACGCGTTCATCTCCAGCACGGCCCGGTCCCCGACCACCTGCATCGACAGCCCGCCCCACGCCGGATGATGCCGGGGCTGGCTCCAGCTGCAGTCCAGGGTGAGCACGGCCCCGTTCGCGTACGTGAGGGTGAGCAGCCCCGCCGTCTCCACGGGCACCTCGCCCCCGGCCTCGTACAGCACGTTGTTGGTCTGCGCGTAGACCGACGTCACCGGACTGCCCTCGAAGAGGTCGTCGAGCAGGTCCACGACGTGCACGGTGTGGTCGATGAGGGCGCCGCCCCCGGCGAGGTCCGGATCGACGAACCAGCGGCGGCGCGCCCCGGGCATGTAGCCGTTGTTGGCGCCGGCCACCGCGAGCACGTCACCGGCGGTACCCGCCCGCACGGCGTCCCGGACCGCCAGATAGGCGGGGCTGAACCGCACCGGATGCGCCACCGCCAGCCGCACCCCGGCCGCCCGGCACGTCTCGACCATGGCGGCGGCGTCCTCGGGCGTGGTCGCGAGCGGCTTCTCGCACAGGACGTCGGCGCCGTGCGCGGCGGCCCGCTCGATCAACGGCCGGTGCCGCGCGTTCTCCGCGCAGACCACGACCTTGTCCGGCCCCCAGGCGAACAACTCCTCGTACGTGTCCACGTAGTCGACGCCGAGGCGCGCCGCGAACTCCTTGCCGCGCAGCTCGCCCGGTGCCCCCGGATCCGGGTCGCAGGTCAGCACCTCCACGCCGTCCATGGCGGCGAGCAGCCGCGTGAACCCGCCCGCGTGGACGTGCGCGAACGACAGCACGCCCACCTTCAGATGCGTCGTCTCCGTCACAGCCCGGCCTCCTCGGTCACGATCGGTCCGACAGCTCCCGCGAGTTCGACGGCTTCACCGGTGCGGGCCGACTCGGCCGCCGCCACCGCGATCCGCACCGCCTCGACACCGTCCCGCGCCGACACCCGGGGCGCGGGCCCGCCCGTGCAGGCGGCGACGAACTCCCGCAGTTCGGTGAGGTACGGGCTCTCCGTCATGGGGCTGCCGGGGATGCCCTCGCCGAGCGGACGCCGTCCCTGGGCCAGGACGCGGAAGCC
This sequence comes from Streptomyces sp. NPDC046716, assembly GCF_040645755.1. NCBI lineage: Bacteria > Bacillati > Actinomycetota > Actinomycetes > Kitasatosporales > Streptomycetaceae > Streptomyces > Streptomyces sp. NPDC046716. The sequence continues at coordinate 3,691 of NZ_JBEYYU010000131.1, read as the reverse complement.
GGTGGCGGCCGTCGAGTCGTGTTCGAGCATCCCGTCGGGCCCGGCGACTCTGAACGTCGTACGGAACGGAAGGTCGGGTGGCCCCCACACCCCGAGGACATGACTGATCGCGCCGGACGCGTGGGTGAGGACGGCCGTGCCGGTGGTCACGGCGCCCTCCGGCGGATCCGGCGCCCGGTGGCCGCGGACCTGCGCGTGCACCCGGACGACCTCGCCCGCGAGCAGCCGCGCGATGTCGAGGTCGTGGATCATCTGGTCGACGAGGATGCCGCCGGACAGCGACGGATCGGCGAACCAGGGGGCCCACGTCGGGAAGCGGCCGGAGCGGGTCAGACGCAGCACCGCGGGGGCGCCGATGCGGCCCGCCGCCACGGACCCGGCGAGCGCCGCGTACGCGGGGAAGTAGCGGACGACGTGCGCCGGGAAGAGCAGCACCCCGGCGGCCTCGGCCGCGTCCGCCATCTCCCGGGCCTCGGCGACGGTGAGCGCGAGCGGCTTCTCGCACACCACGTGCCGGCCCGCGGCGATCGCGTCGAGGGCCAGTCCGTGATGCGTGAACGTGGGAGTGCACACGTCGACGACGGTGCTGCGGTCGAGGAGTTCGGTGAGCGAGTGCACGGCCGTCACCCCGAACTCGGCGTATCGGGAGGCGAGTTGTTCCGCGTTTTCGTCGGTGGACAGGATCGTGACGCGCGCGCCGAGCGCGGTCCAGGCGGGCAGGTGCGCGCGGGCGATGCCGCCCGCGCCGATCAGTCCCACGTCGAGGTCTGCCATGAACGTCCCTTCGGAGAGGCCGGATTCAGACGTCGTACGGTCCGTGGTCGGGGAGCCGCGCCTCCACCGCGTCGAGGGCGCGGCGCACGGCGCCCAGGGCCACGCCCTCGCGGCCGAGCGTGCTGACCGCGAGACGCGGCACGTGGAGGGTGAGCGGACCGAGATGTGCGGACAGGAGGGGAGCCAGGGAGTCGCCGACGGGCGCCAACGCCCCCGACAGGACGACGAGTTCGGGATCCAGGGCGAGCACCAGCGCGGCGACGGCCGGGGCGACCCCGGCCAGGAACCGGTCGAGCACGTCGAGCGCGCCCGCCTCCCCGGCGCGCACGGCCCGGGCCAGCGCGTCCGTCGCCGACTCGCCCGGCAGTCGCTCCCCGGGCCAGGCGAAGCCCTTCTTCACCTGTTCCAGGCCGAGTTGGGGAAGATAACCGAGTTCGCCTGCGCCGCCGCGGCGGCCCCGGTGCAGCCGGCCGTCGATCATCAGGCCGCAGGAGATGCGCGGCCCGAGCAGGACACAGGCCACGTCGTCCGCGAGCCGGGCGGCGCCGCGCCAGTGCTCTGCGAGCACCGCGAGGTTCACATCGTTCTCGACGAGGACGCGGCCCGCACCGGGGAAGTCGTCCGCGAGCCGCCGCGCCAGATCCAGATCGGTCCAGTCCGGCACGATCACCGACCGGATCCGCCCGGTCTCGCCGACCATGCCCGGCACCCCGACCCCCAGGCTCCACACGTCGTGCGGGGCGAGCCCCCGCCCGGCCAGGAAGCCCCGCAGCCGGCCGCGCAGCAGCTCGATGCGCTCCGCGCCCGTCGCGTCGTGGGCGATGTCGTGCCGCGCGCGGGCCACGATCTCCCCGTCGAGCCGGGCGAGCAGCAGCACGATCCTCCTGAGCCCGATGTCGACCCCGACCACGTGCCCTGCCTCGGCGCGGAACCGGTACCGCCGGGCGGGCCGCCCCGGCGCCCGCCCGGTCGCCGGTGCGGCCGCCTCCGCGATCCAGCCCCGCGCGGTGAGCTGCTCGACGAGCGCCTCGACGGTCGGCCGGGACAGGCCCGTGGCACCGGCGAGTCCGCTCACCGTCCGCGGGCTCTCCCGCCGCAACTCCCGCAGCACCACGGAGCTGTTGAGATCACGCAGCGCCGCGAGGTCGTGCCCTCGCGACCGGTCGTGCACCGCCACGGATTCTCCCTCCACGGGATGGAGCACGCGTGTCCGAATACGCAGGACTGTTGCAGAACCGTCCCGGCTTGGAAACCCCGCCCGCACGGAAATTGCGCAGAACTCCTGCACATCCAGAAAACACACGCGAGGGGGCGCACGCGGTGAAGCGCCACACATGACCCATTGACGCCTCTTCGGCCCGGCGTCGACGCTGGAGGCATGACTCAACTGTCCGAGCATGTGCGTCAGGCCACTCCCGTCGTCGCGCAGCGAGGGGAGGGCGTCCATCTGTACGGGATCGACGGCCGCCGGTATCTGGACTTCACGGCGGGGATCGGGGTGACGAGCACCGGCCACTGCCACCCGCGGGTGGTGGCGGCCGCGCAGGAGCAGGTGGCCACGCTCATCCACGGCCAGTACACGACGGTGATGCACCAGCCGTTGCAGCGGCTGGTGGAGAAGCTCGGCGGCGTCCTGCCCGAGGGTCTGGACAGCCTCTTCTTCGTCAACTCGGGCAGTGAGGCGGTGGAGGCGGCGCTGCGCCTCGCACGGCAGGCGACGGGCCGGCCGAACATCGTGGTGGCGCACGGCGGTTTCCACGGCAGGACCGTGGCGGCCGCGTCCCTGACGACCTCCGGCACGAAGATCCGTACCGGGTTCGGGCCGCTGATGGCGGGTGTGGCGATCACTCCGTTCCCGAACGCCTTCCACTACGGCTGGGACGAGGAGACGGCGACCCGGTTCGCCCTGCGCGAGCTGGACCATCTCCTCGCCACCGTGTCGGATCCGGACGACACCGCGGCGATCCTCGTCGAGCCGGTGCTCGGCGAGGGCGGGTACGTGCCCGCCAACTCGGCGTTCCTGCAAGGGTTGCGGGAGCGGGCCGACCGGTACGGGATCCTTTTGATCCTCGACGAGATCCAGACCGGTGTCGGGCGCACCGGACGCTTCTGGGGCCACGACCACTTCGGAGTGCGCCCCGATGTGCTGATCACGGCGAAGGGGCTCGCTTCCGGGTTCCCGCTGTCCGGGATCGCCGCGTCGCGGGAGCTGATGGGCAGGGCGCGGCCCGGGTCGCAGGGCGGTACGTACGGCGGCAACGCCGTGGCCTGTGCGGCCGCCTGTGCCACGCTCGACGTCATCGAGGAGGAGTCGCTGGTCGCGAACGCCGCGGCGATGGGGGAGCGGTTGCGGGCCGGGCTCGAGGAGGTCGGGGCCAAGACGCCGGGGATCGGTGACGTGCGGGGGCTGGGGCTGATGCTGGCCAGTGAGTTCGTCACGGCGGACGGTGAGCCCGACCCCACGACCGCGCTCCGCGCTCAGCAGGCCGCTGCCGACGCCGGGTTGCTGCTGCTGACCTGTGGTCCGTGGGGCAACGTGGTCCGGATGATTCCGGCGCTCGTCGTCTCCGAGCAGCAGGTGGACGAGGCGCTGGGGCTGTGGAGCGGCGCGGTCGCGACGGCGACGTAGGGGGCGGTGCCGTTCCGTCGCCGGGTACCGGTGTGCGGCCGACTGGTCGCGCAGTTCCCCGCGCCCCTGGGAGCGTCGTCGTGCGCGGGCCGGTGGCCGCTTCTCGCGCAGTTCCCCGCGCCCCTGGATGCGAGCTCCGCTCGCCCAGGGGCAGGGGAAGGCGCGCGAAGCGCAGCCTTCAGGGGCGCGGGGATGATCAGGGCAAAAGCGGAGAGCGCGGAGGAAACGGGCAGTCTGGAGGTACGGGTGGAGGAGCGCATGGCGGAGAGATGTGCCCTTCGATGGCAA
>NZ_JBEYYU010000130.1:0-5149 GCF_040645755.1 Streptomyces sp. NPDC046716 | reverse complement strand
GCCTCGGTGAACCGTTCGAACATCATCGCCTCCCGTACTTCTTGTGCACGGCCTGTCGGCCCAGGGGAGGCTGCGCGAAGCGCATGCCTCAGGGGCGCGGGGAACTGCGCGAGAAGCGGCCACCGGCCCGCGGACGAACAACTGCCCGGCCCCACGGCCCCGCCGCACCGCAAGAACCCGCACCCCAGCGAAGCGCCTTCGTCGGAAACGACAAGACAACGATCGCATTCCCGTGACCATCAGCATCTACGCGCGTAGGACTTGACCGGCTACTCTCAAACGCGTGAACGCATCTGTTACTCCGGACCACATCCAGGGCGACCCGTACGCCGCCGCCGACGCCGCCGCCGCGCGCCTGCGCGAGCTCACCGGTGCCGAGACCCACGACGTCGCCCTCGTGATGGGCTCCGGCTGGGCGCCCGCCGCGGAGGCGCTGGGCGCGCCGGACGCCGAGTTCCCCTTCACCGAGCTGCCCGGCTTCACCGGCGCGGCGGTGGCGGGTCACGGCGGCACGGTCCGCTCGTACCAGGTCGGCCCGAAGCGCGCCCTGGTCTTCCTCGGCCGCACCCACTACTACGAGGGCCGGGGCGTCGCCTCCGTCGCGCACGGCGTGCGCACCGCGGCCGCCGCGGGCTGCAAGACCATCGTGCTGACCAACGGCTGCGGTGGCCTGCGCCAGGGCATGCGTCCGGGCCAGCCGGTCCTCATCTCCGACCACATCAACCTGACGGCGACGTCGCCGATCGTCGGCGCCAACTTCGTCGACCTCACGGACCTGTACTCGCCGCGCCTGCGCCAGCTGTGCCAGGAGATCGACCCGTCGCTGGAGGAGGGCGTGTACGCCCAGTTCCCCGGCCCGCACTACGAGACCCCGGCCGAGGTCCGGATGGCCGGCATCCTCGGCGCCGACCTCGTCGGCATGTCCACCACCCTGGAGGCCATCGCGGCCCGTGAGGCGGGCGCGGAGGTGCTCGGCATCTCCCTGGTGACGAACCTGGCGGCGGGCCTGTCCGGCGAACCCCTCAACCACGAGGAGGTCCTCCAGGCCGGCCGCGACTCCGCCGTCCGCATGGGCGAGCTGCTGACCCAGGTCCTCGCCAAGATCTGAGCCGGGCCGCCACCCGTACGTACCGCCCGACCGTCCCAGTCGTCCGAAGGAACTCACCGTGACCGTTGAAGGCAGCGCACTGCTCGACCGGGCGAAGGCCTGGCTCGCGGAGGACCCGGACCCCGAGACCCGCGACGAACTCGCCGGGATCATCGAGGCCGGGGACCTGGCGGAGCTGGAGGACCGCTTCTCGGGCACGCTCCAGTTCGGCACCGCGGGCCTCCGCGGCGAGCTGGGCGCGGGGCCGATGCGGATGAACCGCGCGGTGGTCGTCCGCGCCGCCGCGGGCCTCGCCGCGTACCTGAAGGGCAAGGGGCAGGGCGACGGCCTGGTCGTCATCGGCTACGACGCGCGCCACAAGTCGGCGGACTTCGCGCGCGACACGGCGGCCGTGATGGTGGGCGCCGGGCTGCGCGCCGCGGTGCTGCCCCGGCCGCTCCCCACGCCCGTACTCGCGTTCGCGATCCGGCACCTGGGCGCGGTGGCGGGCGTCGAGGTCACGGCCTCGCACAACCCGCCGCGGGACAACGGCTACAAGGTCTACCTCGGCGACGGCTCGCAGATCGTGCCGCCCGCCGACGCGGAGATCGCCGGCGAGATCGCCGCGGTGAAGTCCCTCGCCGACGTGGCGCGCCCCGAGGCGGGCTGGGAGACGCTGGACGACAGCGTCCTGGAGGCCTATCTGGCGCGCACGGACGCGGTCCTGGCGCCCGGTTCGCCGCGCACCGCCCGCGCCGTCTACACGGCGATGCACGGCGTCGGCAAGGAGACCCTGCTGGCCGCGTTCGCCCGCGCGGGTTTCCCCGAGCCGGTGCTCGTGCCGGAGCAGGCCGAGCCGGACCCGGACTTCCCGACGGTGGCGTTCCCGAACCCGGAGGAGCCGGGCGCGATGGACCTGTCCTTCGCGACGGCGGGCTCGCTCGCCGAGGCGCCGGACCTGATCATCGCCAACGACCCGGACGCGGACCGCTGCGCCGTCGCCGTGGCCGACGGCTCCGGGTGGCGGATGCTGCGCGGCGACGAGGTCGGCGCGCTGCTCGCCGCCCATCTGGTGAAGCGGGGCGCCACCGGCGTGCTCGCCGAGTCGATCGTGTCGTCGTCGCTGCTGGGCCGGATCGCCGAGGCGGCGTCGCTGCCGTACGCGGAGACGCTGACCGGCTTCAAGTGGATCGCGCGCGTCGAGGGCCTGCGCTACGGCTACGAGGAGGCGCTCGGCTACTGCGTCGACCCCGAGGGCGTGCGCGACAAGGACGGCATCACGGCCGCGCTGCTCGTCACCGAGCTGGCCAGTGAGCTCAAGGAGCGGGGCCGTACGTTGCTCGACGCGCTGGACGACCTGGCGCTCGCGCACGGGCTGCACGCCACGGACCAGCTGAGCGTGCGGGTCGAGGACCTGTCGGTCATCGCCGACGCCATGCGCCGCCTGCGCGAGGCGCCTCCGGCGGTGCTCGCCGGGCTCGCCGTGACGTCGGCCGAGGACCTGTCGCAGGGCGCCGGGGGGCTGCCTCCCACCGACGGGCTGCGGTACACGCTCGACGGGGCGCGGGTGATCGTGCGTCCGTCCGGCACGGAGCCGAAGCTGAAGTGCTACCTGGAGGTCGTGGTCCCGGTGGCGGACCGGGGCGGTCTTGCAGCGGCTCGGGCCAGGGCCACCGAGCTGCTGGCCGCGCTGAAGCGGGACCTCTCGACCTCGGCCGGCATCTAGTTCAGCGCCCCGAAGGGGCGCGGGGAACTGCGCGCTCAGCCACGACGAGACGCGCGCCCGGCAACGGCCCCGGGGCTCCGCCCCGAACCCCGCTCCTCAATCGCCGGAGGGGCTTGATGGTGCGGACCGGGGCTTGATGGCGGGGACCTGGGCTTGATTGGGCGCGCGACGGTCCCCCGGACGGGTGGTTGCCGGGACGCGGGGAGGCAGGGGCAGGGGGCAGCGGGAACGTTGCCCCCGGCCCATGTCCCCGTTCCCCAGGAGCCCCCTCCGTGCCGCCGACCGCCGCCCCCGAGGCCCCTCTCCTCCCGCACGCCAGAAGGAGCCGCCCCGCCCCCGCGGCGATCACCCGCTTCCGGGCCCGCGCCGCCCGCTCCCTGCGCCGTGCGGCCCCCGCCCTGTCCGCGTACGCGGCCGTACGGCTCTTCTCGCTGCTCGTCCTCGGCTTCTGGGCGCACAAGGAGGGGCACGGCATCTGGCCGACCCTCGCCCGCGACTGGGACTCCAAGTGGTACCTGGGCATCGCCGACCACGGCTACGCCCACGCCCTCGGCACCGCCTACAACGCCAACAACCTGGCGTTCTTCCCCCTCTACCCGGGCCTGGTGAAGGCGGTGGCCGCGGTGACCCCGGGGTCGCGCGCCAGTGTCGGCCTGGTGCTCGCGGTGGTCTGCTCGTTCGCCGCCGCGTGGGGGATCTTCGCCGTCGGCGACCGCCTCTACGGCAGCCGGGTCGGGGTGAGCCTGGCGTTCCTCTGGGCGTGCCTGCCCGTCGGTCTGGTCCAGTGGATGGGCTACACCGAATCGCTGTTCACGGCGTTCGTGGCGTGGTCGCTGTACGCGGTGCTCACCGGCCGCTGGCTGTGGGCGGGCACGCTGTCCGCTCTGGCCGGGCTGACCCGTCCGACGGGCATTGCGATCGCCGTCGCGGTCTCCGTCTCGGCGCTGCTGACCCTGCGCCGTCGCGGGTCCTGGCGGGTGCTGGCCGGCGGGCTGCTCGCGCCGCTGGGCTGGTGCGCGTACGTCGGCTGGGTGGGGCTGCGGCTCGGCCGCTGGGACGGCTACTTCGCGGTCCAGCGGCTGTGGCACAACCAGCTGGACGGCGGCGTGGAGACGCTGCGCCGGATCCGTGAGTTCCTGGCCTACGACTCGACGCCCGAGCTGTTCCTGGTGCTGGTCTCGCTGACCCTGATCGTCTCGGCGGTGCTGTGGCTGCTGTCGCTCGCGGACCGGCAGCCGCTGCCGCTGCTGGTCTTCACCGGGGTGCTGCTGGTGATCGTGCTGGGGAGCGGCGGCGTCTACTTCCCCCGGGCCCGCTTCCTGCTGCCCGGCTTCCCGCTGCTGCTGCCGCTCGCGCTGGCGCTGGCCAGGACGACGTCGCGGCGGGTGCGGGTGCTGGGGGTGACGGGGGCGGTGCTCGGGGCCGCGTACTGCGGGGCGTACATGGCGCTGGTGTGGCCCAGCGCGCCGTGACTCAGCCGGTCGCGAGGAGCACGACGAGGAGTACGGCGCCGGCCACGGCCGGGGCGATGATCTCGTAGGCCCAGCGGATCGCGGGCTCGCCCTGCGCCGTGGGCTCCGCCGCGCGGGCCTGGCTCAGGTCGCGCAGCTCGTCCATGACCTGGTCGGTGGCGGCCCGGGTCGAACGGGTCTGGATGCTGCCCGTGCCGATGATCGACGGACGCCCCGGGTCGTCCGCGGCGGCGGCCCGGGCCAGATTGCGCTGGGCCTTCTTGCGGGCGCGCAGCGAGACCGGGACGGACCACAGCTGGTACTTGGTGCCGGCCTGGTCGACGACCTCGTTGGAGTACCCGGAGCGGAAGCCCGAGACGGCGGCCCAGGGCAGCGTGATGTTGCGGAACGGGTTCCTGATCCGCAGCCGGTCCTCGCCCGCGAAGACCGCCGGGCGGAGGGTGAACGCGACGACGAGCGGCACCGCGAGGAGCAGGCCCGCGAGCGCCAGCCACGGGGTGCGGCCGTCGCCGCCGATCACCGCGTCGATGCCGAGCCAGACGCCGAGTGCCAGCAGCAGGCAGCCGCCTGCGATGCCGGCGGGTGACCTGTATACGCGGTCGTGGGTGGGCCCGGGTTCACTCGTCATGGCGTCGATTGTGCCTGACGCGGGGTGGAACGGTTTTTCGGGTGCGGGCCCGTGGGGGCCGGTCGCGCATGCGGGTTGTGCCTTGTCTGCGGGCCGGTGGCCTCTTCTCGCGCAGTTCCCCGCGCCCCTGAAGCGAGCGGATGAGCCGCCAGAAGACGTTGTGGCTGTGGCTCTCCGCGTAGGCGGTCGCGCCCTTGCCGATGGGCCAGCCCTTGCCGTCGGTGCCGTTGTAGTCG
>NZ_JBEYYU010000129.1:0-5626 GCF_040645755.1 Streptomyces sp. NPDC046716 | reverse complement strand
GCCTCGGGGACTTCGGCGTCGATGCGCGCGAGGTCGTCGGCCGTGAGCTCGACGTCCAGGGCCCTGAAACGAGCTCCGCTCGCCCAGGGGAAGGCTGCGCGCAGCGCATGCCTTCAGGGGCGCGGGGAACTGCGCGAGAAGCGGCCACCGGCCCGCACACGAAGAACTGCCCAGGGGCGCGGGGAACTGCGCGACCAGCCCCCACCGGGCCCGCGGACGAACGACTACGCCAGGAACTCCGGCTCGCTCCTCGTGATGTCCTGCCACATGCTCTGGTAATTGATCCAGGCGACGAGGTCGCCGCCCGTCCGGTCCCGGGTCGCCACAGCCTGGCGGCGATCGATGAGCACGGGCCGCCCGGCCGCCCGCGCGGCCAACTGCACCTCGCAGCACCGTTCGAGCGCGATGAACCACCAGGCCGCCGCGTCCACGGAGTCGCCGACGGTCAGCAGCCCGTGATTGCGCAGCACCAGCGCCTTGTAACCGCCGAGGGCGACAGCGATCCGCTTGCCCTCCCCGGCGTCCACGGAGACCCCCGTGTACTCGTCGAGCAGCGCGTGATCCTCGTAGAAGGCGCACGCCTCCTGGGTGATCGGCTCGATCAGCTCGCCGAGCGCGGACAGGGCCCGCCCGTACGTGGAGTGGCAGTGCGCGACGGCGACCAGCTCCGGCCGCGCCCGGTGCACCTCGGCGTGCACGGTGAAGGCCGCCTGGTTGACGTGGTGGCGACCCTCCACGACCTGCCCCTCGCCGTTGGCCAGGACGAGGTCGCCGACGGTGACGTGGCGCAGCGGCACCCCGAACGGATTGACCCAGTAGCAGTCGTCGTACTCCGGGTCGCGGGCGGTGATGTGGCCCGACACCCCGTCCTCGTAGCCGAGCCGCCCGAAGATCCGCAGTGCGCCCGCGAGCCGCTCCTTGCGGTGCCGCCGCTCGTCGGCGGCGCTCGTGTGGACCGGCGGCATGGCGAAGTGCAGCTGGTCCGTCGGTATCGGAGCGGGGGCGGGTACGGGTCCGGAGTTCTGCGTCGACATGGAGCGGAAGGTACCTCCGTGACCTCGAAGGCGACAGGGCCGGGCTGTGAAGAGAATGCGGCGAGTCGTCCGGGACGGAGGACAGAGGATGTCGGGTATGCCGGGCAGACTCGGCGCATGACGTCGAACTGGGCAGCTTTCTCGACCGCCGAACCCGACCTGGCGAAAACCGTGGAGGAGCGCTTCGGCGCCTTCCCCCACCATGTGCTGGCGACCCTCCGCAAGGACGGCTCGCCGCGCACCTCGGGGCTCGAAGTCCGTTTCCTGGACGGCGAGTTGTGGCTCGGCATGATGCCGGGATCGCTCAAGGCGCTGGACCTGCTGCGCGACCCGCGGTGCGCGGTGCAGGCGAATCCGGGCGAGGGCACGGCCATGGGCGGCGGCGACGTCCGGGTCTCCGGCCGCGCGGTGCTCGTCGAGGACGAGCCGACGATCCGCCGGTACACCGGTCAGGTGGCGGTCCCCGACCCGTCGTCCTTCCATCTGTTCCGGGTCGGGGTGACCGAGGTGACCCGGACGTCCGTGCAGGACGACACGTATCTGGTGGTGGAGGTGTGGACGCCGGGCGGCGGCGTGCGGACCATGAAGCGGACGTGAGGGGGACGTGAGGGCGGACATGAGAAGTGCCGCCCGCCGGGAAGGCGGACGGCACTCTCACACAGCCGTGGGGACTACTCCCACTCGATGGTGCCCGGCGGCTTCGACGTCACGTCGAGCACGACGCGGTTGACGTCCGCGACCTCGTTCGTGATGCGGGTCGAGATCTTCGCGAGCGTCTCGTACGGCATCCGCGTCCAGTCCGCCGTCATGGCGTCCTCGGACGAGACCGGGCGCAGCACGATCGGGTGGCCGTAGGTGCGGCCGTCGCCCTGGACGCCGACCGAGCGGACGTCCGCGAGCAGGACGACCGGGCACTGCCAGATCTCACGGTCGAGGCCGGCCGCGGTCAGCTCCTCGCGGGCGATGGCGTCGGCCTCGCGCAGCAGGTCGAGGCGCTCGCGCGTGACGTCGCCGACGATGCGGATACCGAGGCCGGGGCCGGGGAACGGCTGGCGCTGGACGATCTCGTCGGGGAGGCCCAGCTCGGCGCCGACCGCGCGGACCTCGTCCTTGAACAGCTGGCGCAGCGGCTCGACGAGCTCGAACTCGATGTCGTCGGGCAGCCCGCCGACGTTGTGGTGCGACTTGATGTTCGCGGTGCCGGTGCCGCCGCCGGACTCGACGACGTCCGGGTAGAGGGTGCCCTGCACGAGGAAGGCGACCTCGGGGCCGTCCTCCTGGAGGATCTCCAGCTGGGCCTGCTCGAAGACGCGGATGAACTCACGGCCGATGATCTTGCGCTTGGTCTCCGGGTCGGAGACCCCGGCGAGGGCCTTGAGGAAACGCTCGCTGGCGTCGACGACCTTCAGGTTCGCCCCGGTGGCCGCGACGAAGTCCTTCTCGACCTGCTCGGTCTCGCCCTTGCGCATCAGGCCGTGGTCGACGTACACGCAGGTCAGGTGCGAGCCGATGGCCTTCTGGACCAGGGCCGCGGCGACCGCGGAGTCGACACCGCCGGACAGGCCGCAGATGGCGCGCTTGTCGCCGACCTGGGCGCGGATCGCCTCGACCTGCTCCTCGATGACGTTGCCCGTCGTCCAGGTGGGCTTGATGCCCGCGCCCCGGTACAGGAAGTGCTCGAGCACCTGCTGGCCGTGGGTCGAGTGCATGACCTCGGGGTGGTACTGGACCCCGTAGAGCTTCTTCTCGTCGTTCTCGAAGGCGGCGACCGGCACGACGTCGGTGGACGCGGTGACCGTGAAGCCCTCGGGGGCGGCGGAGCAGGCGTCGCCGTGCGACATCCACACGGGCTGCTCGGCCGGGGTGCCCTCGAAGAGCGTCGAGTCGCCCTTGGAGACGGTGAGCGCGGTGCGGCCGTACTCACGGGCGCCGTTGTCGTCGACGGTGCCGCCGAGGGCCGTCGCCATCAGCTGGAAGCCGTAGCACATGCCGAAGACGGGGACGCCCGCCTCGAAGAGCGCGCGGTCCAGGCTCGGGGCGCCCTCCGCGTAGACCGACGAGGGGCCGCCGGAGAGGATGATCGCCGCCGGGTTCTTGGCGAGGATCTCGTCGACCGGCATGGTCGAGGGAACGATCTCGCTGTAGACCCGGGCCTCACGGACGCGGCGGGCGATGAGCTGGGCGTACTGCGCGCCGAAGTCGACGACCAGGACGGTGTCGGGGGCGGCGGCAGCGTTAGTCGCTGATGACACGGGTTGCCTTCCGGCGGCTTTACGGGGGGTCGGTGACTGTGATTCTACCGGTTCGGGCCGGCTGTCCTTCAGGCCGCGGGGCTCCGCCCCGGACCCCGCTCCGCAACCGCCGGAGGGGCTATAGTGGCCGCCATGTTCACGCTCACGACGACCTTCGTCTTTACCTATGGCAGCCGGCCCGCCGGATGCCATGGTCGTGCTGCTTGAGCCACTGACAAGCCACTTCCCAGGCGCCCCGGGCCGACAAGGCCCGGGGCGCCTGGCGTTTACGGGGACTGTCGGTCCGGGGACATCGCAGATCCGTCCAGAGACTGGAGCCCCGCCCATGACCGCCACCCCCGACACCACCGCCGATCTGATCTCCGGCGCCCGCGAGCGCATCGACGCGCTGGACGACCGGATCATCGGGCTCGTCCAGGAACGGATGGCCGTGTCCGCCGTCGTCCAGGAGGCCCGGATCACCTCCGGCGGGCGGCGGGTCAATCTCTCCCGCGAGATGGAGATCCTCGGCCGCTACCGGGAGGCGCTGGGCAGGCCCGGCACCGCGCTCGCGATGACCCTGCTGGAGCTGAGTCGCGGCAAGGTCTGACGGCCGTATCCCAGTTCGGTTCCGCACTCACCCGTACGGCGCGTGACCCCGGGCCCGCGGGCTTCGTTGGTCCCGATGTCCGTGCCAGCCAGGGGCGGGCCGAACAAACCACGCGTGGCTCCGCTGGAGCGATGAGACGTCACGGCCACGCCGTACGTCGTGGGACCTCGCTTCAGTGAAGTGACCGGACGGCAGGGGACAGCAGCCCGGTCACACAAGAGAACGGCCGGTCCCGGGGACGCCCGGGGCCGGTCGGCCTCCGTCCCTCCCCCTACGGACCTCAGCCCGAGCACGACACGCAGGACAACCCCACGCCCGCGCGTCACGTCCCCTGCCCGGCACGCACCACCGACCGAACCTCCTGAGCCTGCGGCGCACTCCCCCCGGCGCCGCTTCCTCGGCAACGACGCCGCCCTGACGTCGGAGCCGACAGTGCGGGGCCCGCGGACCTTTCCCGCGGGCCCCGCACTTCTGTGCGCGCACGACCTGCGCCCATAAAGATTCTGTGAGATTCGGGACAACCATTCACAGGCATCGCCGGTCACACATGCCGAACCAACGGCCATAACCATCGAGGTCCCCATGAAGCTACGCCGCGCACTGGTGACGGCGGCCGCGACGGCCGCCATAGCCCCGATCGCACTCCTCTCCGCCCCGGGCGCCTTCGCGGACGAGACGCCCGGCACCGCCGGCGAGACCACCGCCACGGCTCCGGCGCCGGAGGACTCCGCTTCGACGCCGGGCGGGGAGACGACCACCCCGGCCGCCGAGGACACGCCCCCCGCCGCCGACCCCGTCACCCCGGCCCAGGTCGCGCCCACCACGACGCCCGCGAAGACGCCGCGCAGCGCGCCCGCGGAGACGACCGACCCGGTCGACGAGTGCACCGACTTCCAGGACGACCCCGGCACCCTCGCCGAGCTGCGCGGCCTGCCCTCGAAGATCGTGGCGGGCTCCGGCTGGCACGGCTTCACCTACCGCGTCTCGAACTACACCGGCAAGGCCTTCGTGTCCTGGTCCGCCGACCTGATCGCCTTCTCGTACGCGTACGACGGCGAGGACGCCACCGAGACGAGCCAGTACCTGCACGTCCAGTGGTACGACGGCAGCGCCTGGCGCGGGGTCGACACCAGCGTCGACAGCGCGCACGAGTCCTTCGGCAACGGCGGTCCGCTCGCCCCGCGCGCCCACGCGGACGTCAAGCTGCGCATCGCGGTCGACGCGAAGGCGCCGGCCGGGCTCGGCGCCTCGTTCGCCTTCGCCACCAGCGTCGACGCCGACGGCGTCTGCTCGGACAGCGTGCCCGAGGACCAGGAGTACAACTTCGAGATCCTGGCCGCGGCCTCCGAGCCGGGCAAGGTCCCGCCGGCCACGGCCCAGCCGAAGCCCAGCCCCGAGCCGAGCAACACCCCGGCGCCGCAGTCCAGCAGCACCCCGCTGGCCGGCTCACTCGCCTCGACCGGCTCCAGCTCCGTGCTGCCGACCGTGGGCGTCGTCGGCGGCGTCGCCGTCCTGGCCGGAGCCGGTGTCGTCTACGCCGTGCGCCGCCGCAAGGTGAGCGACGACGCGTAGGCGCGGCGTCGGCTAGGGCCTGTCTTCAAACTCCCGTCGTCGCCCGGAGGGCGGCCCCGCGGCGTCTGGTGCGTGCTCTCGGCGCGCCGGGGGCAAGGCCTCGTACTGGACGTACTCGGCCTTGTGCCCGGGCGTACGCGGTCGAGGAGCACGTCGTCGCTGCGGCTCGCCCGCAGTCC
>NZ_JBEYYU010000128.1:0-5703 GCF_040645755.1 Streptomyces sp. NPDC046716 | reverse complement strand
CGCCCGCCTGCTGGACATCCGCACCAGCCCGGTCGCCGAGCGGATCGCCGCCGCCGCGGACTTCCTCGACGCGGGGTACGAGGTCCACTTCAACCTGTCGCCGGTCGTCCTGCGCCCCGGCTGGCAGCGCGACTGGGCCGAGCTGCTCGGCCACCTCGACGACGTACTGCCCGCACGGGTGAAGCAGCAGGCCGCCGCCGAGATCATCATGCTCACGCACAACCGGCAGCTGCACGAGGTGAACCTCGGCTGGCACCCCCGCGCGGAGGACCTGCTGTGGCAGCCGCAGGCACAGGAGACCAAACGCTCCGAGAACGGCGCCCTCAACGTCCGCTACCAGGTACAGGTCAAACAACGCGCCCTCGCCCGCCTCACGGAGCTGCTCACCGCCCACGCTCCCTGGCTGCGCGTCCGGTACGCCTTCTGAGCCGCGCGTGATCGGGTGAACGAGGGGTCTATCTCCGGGCTTCAGGGGTACGCAGGCCACCATGACACCGACGACCGACTCCTCTGGGCGATCGCCCGCCGTGCAGCAACTGCGCCGCATCCGCCTCTACTACGCGGCGGGAGTGCTCACCTGGACCGCCAGCCTCGCGTGGACGGCGTGGTGGCACCCGGGCAGCAGGCAGATGTGGGTCGTCCTGCTGCTCCTGGGCGTGTTCAGCGGCCTGTTCACCCTGACGTCGCTGTGGCTGCGCACGGCGACGGTGCGTGCGGACCGCGTTGTCAGTGGTGCCCTCTAACGTGGAATCACCAAGGAGCGGCCAAAGGGGCAGGTCCGGTGAGTGGGGGAGAGGTGTGCCGTGACCGCTGCGCACACAGCACAGGCCGAGGGCACGACGTATCTGGAGCTGTCCCAGGAGGGCGACGGCGCCCACAAGTTCTACGAGGTGACCGTCACCGGGACGACCGTGCTCGTGCGCTACGGACGCATCGGCGCGGACGGGCAGCGGCAGAGCTCCACGTTCCCGACCCCGGACAAGGCGCGGGCCGCGGCGGCCAAGAAAATAGGCGAGAAGGTGCGCAAGGGGTACGCGCCTGCGGTGCGCGGACAGCGCGCGGCCCGGGCCGTGACACGCCGTCAGGTGACGTCGGCGCCCTCGACGGCCCGCTCCACGGCACCTGTTCTGTGGCGTTTCCGCACCGGCGCCTCGGCGTTCGGCATCCACGTGGACGAGGACCGCTGCTGGGTCGGCAACCAGAAGGGCGACGTCTACACCCTCGGCCACGACGGCGAGGTGCTCGCCCACTACTCCCTGCCCGACGGCGTGAAGTGCCTGGTGGCCGACGACTTCTGGATCTACGCGGGCTGTGACGACGGGCAGGTCTACGACCTGTCGGCGAAGGTGCCGTTCGCCGCGTACACCATCGCCGAGGACGTCGACATCTTCTGGCTGGACATCCACGAGGGCGTGCTCGACGTCTCCGACCGCAGCGGCGGCCTCACCGTCATCGACCACGAGGAGGAGTTCCAGTGGTCCCGCTCCTCGGCCGGTGACAGCGGCTGGATGGTCCGGGCCGACGATCACGCCGTCTACCACGGCCACTCCACCGGCGTGACCGCCTACGCGGCGGACGGCACCGGCCAGTTGTGGCACACGGCGACCCTGGGCAATGTGCTGTTCGGCTGGCAGGAGCACGACGCGGTGTACGCGGGCACCGGCCGCCGGGTCGTCCAGCGCCTGGCCAAGGACACGGGCCGCGTCGAGGCCACCTACAGCTGTGACGCCGCCGTGTACTCGTGCGCCACCTCACCGGACGGCCACTACGTCTTCGCCGGTGACTCGTCCTCCTCCGTCTACTGCTTCGCGGCTGACGGCACCCGCCTGTGGAAGCTCGGCACCGGCGGCGGATCCGCACTGTCGATGCAGTACCACGACGAGAGGCTGTACCTCGTCTCCACCGACGGATCGCTCGCCTGCGTGGACGCGAGCGAGGCCGCGATCACCGCCGCCCAGCAGGGCACGGTCCCGGTCGCCCAGGACATCAAGCTGGCCGCCGCCCTGCCGACCTACGCGCCGCCCGCCTCCCCGGCCGCGGTCGCCACCGTCACCGCCGTTCCCGCGTCCGGCGCGGGAGTCGTCGTGGAGTGCGTCCAGGAGGGCGGCCGGATGCGGGTCCACGTGGTGTCCGACGGCTACGAGCCCACCTGGAACGTCCAGTTCCCCCGCGCCATACGCCAGCCGGGCGCGCGCTACGTGGTGGACGCGCTCCACACGTCGTCGAACGGCTTCTACCGGGTGCGGGGGGAGATCAGGCGGCTGGTGTGAGCGGCCCGGCCGGTCGAGGGCGTCGCCGGCCGCGGTCGGTCAGATGTCGCGCTGTTCCAGCTCGCGCGTCGCGGGACCCTGTACGACCTGCCCGTCCGTGTCGAACCGCGAGCCGTGGCACGGGCACTCCCAGGCGCGCTCGGCGGAGTTGAACGCGACCAGGCAGCCCATGTGCGTGCATCGCGCCGACAGGGCGTGCAGCTTGCCGTCGACATCGCGGTACACGGCGCTGCGCCGGCCGTCGAGCCGGACGATCGCGCCGCTGTCCCGGGGGAGCCGGTCCACGGACGTCACGGTCGAGGGCCGCACCCGGTCACCCACGAAGTGGTGGGCGACATCGGCCTGATTGCGCAGGAAGCGGGGGGCGGCGCGGAGCACGGACCGGACGCGTCGGGGCGTGTACAGGTCCTTCCACGGCGGCGGTTCACTCCCGGTGATCAGCGCGGTCAGGAGCGAGCCCGCCATGATGCCCCCGCTCATGCCCCAGCCGCCGAATCCCGTCGCCACGTACGTGTGCCGGGCCGTGGGGTGGAGGAGGCCCACGAGCGGTGCGGAGTCGCAGGGGAAGGTGTCCTGGGTGGCCCAGGCGTAGCGGGGCTCGGCGTCCGGGAAGTGCGCGGCGGTCCATTTCAGCAGCCGGTCGAAGCGCACGGCGGGATCGCCGGTGCCGGGGGTGAACTTCTCGCCGACGACGATCAGCAGCCGTTTCCCGTCCTCGTACGGAGCGGTGCGCACGGAGCGGGTGTCCTCCTCGGGCGTGATGTACATGCCGGACGGGGCGAGTTCCACCGGCAGTGGTGCGGCGATGACGATCTCGCGGCGCGGCGTCAGCCGGGTGAAGAGCAGAGCCCGGTCGAACACGGGGTAGTGGGTCGCCACGACCACGTCGCGCGCGGTCACCTGCGCGCCGGTCTCGGCCGTCACCTGACACGCGCCGTCCTCCTGCAGACCGAACACGGACGTGTGTTCATGGACCAGGGCGCCCTGGGCCCGCAGATCGTCGGCGAGCGCCAGAAGGTACTTGCGGGGATGGAACTGTGCCTGGCCCGTCGCGCGCACCGCGCCCGCGACCGGGAACGGCAGATCGGTCTCGGTGACGAACGAGGCCGCCAGCCCGGCCTCTCGAGCCGCTGCCGCCTCCGCCCGCAGCTCGGCGACACGGTGCGGGGAACGGGCATAAGTGTAGGCGTCCCTGTGTTCCCATTCGCAGTCGACGCCCAGGAGTTCCGCGACCTCGGCCACGTGCTCGATCGCCTCGGTCTGCGAGCGCGCGTACAGACGGGCGCCCTCCGTACCGTGGACGTGGCGCAGCCGGCTGTAGACCAGGGACTGGAGGGCCGACAGCTTCGCCGACGTGTGCCCGGTGACCCCCTCCGCGATCCGTCCCGCCTCCAGGACGGCGACGCTGAGCCCGGCCCGCGTCAGCTCCCACGCCGTGCTCAGCCCGGCGACTCCACCGCCGATCACGGCGACGTCGACGGTCACGTCCCGGTCCAGCGGCGGGTGCGGAGTGCCTGGCGCGGAATCGATCCAGTACGAACTGCGAAGGTCAGACATCTCGGTCATGGCGTCCGGGTCCCCACCTGCGCGCCGCTCACCCCTCGGTTCCGGCGCCTCTCCGTGGCCGGATCCGCGACCCCACAACAAGGGAAAATTTGTTCGGATGTGTCGAGTGGTGTCGGCGCGTAGCGTGGACGACGAGGACATCCGCCGGAGAGTCCCCGACGGCCTGGCTGTTTGCCCCGCCGGACAAAGGGGACCCGGATGTCGAGTGCTTGGGACAACAGGCGCCCCTCGCGAGCGAAACGCCCTGATGCCAGGGCGTCCGTCGCTCGTAGTCGCCCATGTACACCGTCCCGCCGAGGAGTCACTCCTGATGGTCACGCACCACATGCACGACGACGCGCCCGACACCGAGGAAGTTTTCGAACGTCTGGCCGCGAGCACCGTAGGTCCCGAACACGACGTGCTGAGCGAGGAGCTCGTGGAGGCATGGCTGCCCATGGCCCACCGCCTCGCCCGGCGCTTCCGCAACAAGGGCGAGAACGTGGAGGACCTCGAGCAGGTCGCGGCCATGGGACTCGTCAAGGCCGTCGACCGTTACAACCCCGAGCGCGGCGCCTTCGAGCCGTACGCGGTGCCCACCATCACGGGTGAGCTGCGCCGCCACTTCCGTGACCACACCTGGGACGTACGCGTGCCCCGAAGGATCAAGGACCTCCGCAACAAGGTCCGCTTCGCGCGCCGCGACCTCATGGACCGGCCCGATCACCCCGACAGGGAGCCCAGCACATCCGAGATCGCGCGGGAGACCGGGCTGAGCTGTGCCGAGGTGCGTGACGGGATGGAAGCGCTGGAGAGCTACAGCAGCCTGTCGCTCGACGCCGAAGTGGGCGCCGCCGACGAGGGGTTCAGCCTGTCCGACACCCTGGGCGAGACCGAGCCGGGCTACGACCTCGTCGCCGACCGGGAAGCCGCCAAGGAAGGGCTCGCCCACCTGCCCGAGCGCGAACGCACCATCCTCTACCTGCGCTTCTTCGAGGACATGACCCAGGCCCGGATAGGCGAGGAGCTCGGCATCTCCCAGATGCACGTGTCCCGCCTCATCGCCCGCAGCTGCGCCACGGTCCGCGACGACGCCGACCACATGGCGGCGCGGGGCCACGCCGACGCCGCCTGAGCCTGCCCTCTCCCCTCATCCCCGACGAGCGGAGAGCCGGAACCGGGAGTCGAGTTCCTGGTCGCCGGAGGCCGATCCCTCGTCGTCGACGGTGAAGGCCCGGGCCAGCGCCGCCCGCAGGGTCGTCACATCGTTCGGCGCGCCCTGCGCGGTCACGGACACCGGGCCGTCGATGGCCCGGGCCGCGGATGCCGTACCCGATCCGTCGGCGAGGGCGTCGAACTCCGCCGTCCAGACGGTGGGGGAGGCGCCGCCGGCCTCGAGCGTGTCCGGGGCTGGGGAGCGGTCCGGGAACTCCGCCGCGAGATGCGACAGCACGGTATGGGCGTCACGGTCGCCGCAGCCGCTGAGGGTCACGGTGACCAGGTGGTTGTCGGGGGCCATGATGATCTCCTTGATTCGTCGGGTCAGAGGGGTGCCCGAAGAGCGGGCAGAAGTTCTTCTCGGGCCCAGGTCCTCCCGGTCCTCCGGATCGATGGGCCGACGCACCCTCCGGATCGTCGCGGCCACCGCTACGGGGCCGCTGCCTGCGGGTTCCCAGGGAAGCGGGGTGCATTCGTCCGCTTCGGCGCTCCGCCCAGCGTGACCCACGAGGACCGCTCCCGCACCCCTGCGCCGACCGGAAGGACCGTGCATCACATGTCCGGTCGTGGGTACGCGGGGCGCCCTCCGCCACGGACGGTCACCTGGCGGGACGCCGCACGGTGTGAGCCCCTGGTGGAGAACCCTCCGCCCGACGAGAGGAGCGCGTCA
>NZ_JBEYYU010000127.1:0-6505 GCF_040645755.1 Streptomyces sp. NPDC046716 | reverse complement strand
AGAAGCCGCGCTTCTTGTCGGGCGCGTACTCGGCGATGAAGGTCGAGGCGCCGCCGTACTCGCCGCCCGTGGAGAAGCCCTGGATCAGGCGGAAGCCGGAAACGAGAAAACCCGCCCCTCGGCCGGAGGGGGCCGGGCCGAGGGGCGGGTGAACCGCGGAGCTGGTGTCAGCCCATGTGCGGGTACGTGTAGTCGGTCGGCGGGACCAGCGTCTCCTTGATGGCGCGGGTCAGCGTCCACCGCATCAGGTTCTGCGGCGCACCGGCCTTGTCGTTCGTACCGGAGGCACGGCCGCCACCGAACGGCTGCTGGCCGACGACGGCACCGGTCGACTTGTCGTTGATGTAGAAGTTGCCGGCGGCGTAGCGCAGCTTCTCCATCGTGTACGCGGCGGCGGCACGGTCGTTGGCGATGACCGAACCGGTGAGCGCGTAGTCGGAGACCGACTCCATCTGCTCCAGGACGGCGTCGTAGTTCTCGTCGTCGTAGACGTGGATCGCCAGGATCGGGCCGAAGTACTCCGTCGTGAAGACCTCGTTGGCCGGGTCGGTGCACTCGATGACGGTCGGGCGCACGAAGTAGCCGACGGAGTCGTCGTAGGTGCCACCGGCGACGATCGTGCAGGAGTCGTCGGCCTTCGCGCGGTCGATCGCGGCCTTGTTCTTGGCGAACGAGCGGTCGTCGATGAGGGCGCCGATGAAGTGCGACAGGTCGGTGACGTCACCCATGGTGATGCCGTCGACCTCGGCCGCGAACTCCTCCTTGAACCCGTCGTTCCAGATGGAGGCCGGGATGTAGGCGCGCGAGGACGCGGAGCACTTCTGGCCCTGGTACTCGAAGGAGCCGCGGGTCAGGGCCGTCTTGAGGACGGCGCGGTCGGCGCTGGGGTGGGCGACGACGAAGTCCTTGCCGCCGGTCTCGCCGACGAGGCGCGGGTAGGTGCGGTACTTCTCGATGTTGGTGCCGACCGTCTTCCACAGGTGCTGGAAGGTCTTGGTCGAACCGGTGAAGTGGATGCCCGCGAGGTCGCGGTGGTTCAGGGCCACGTCCGAGACGGCGATGCCGTCGCCGGTCACCAGGTTGATGACGCCCTTGGGCAGGCCGGCCTCCTCCAGGAGCTGGAGCAGCAGGAAGGCGGCGTGGGTCTGCGTCGGGGACGGCTTCCAGACCACCACGTTGCCCATGAGGGCGGGGGCGGTGGGCAGGTTGCCCGCGATGGCCGTGAAGTTGAACGGCGTGATCGCGTAGACGAAGCCCTCCAGCGGGCGGTGGTCCATGCGGTTCCACACGCCGGTGGAGTTCGCCGGGGGCTGCTCGGCGAGGATCTGGCGCGCGTAGTGGACGTTGAAGCGCCAGAAGTCGACGAGCTCGCACGGGGTGTCGATCTCGGCCTGCTGGGCGGTCTTCGACTGGCCGAGCATGGTGGAGGCGGCCAGCGTCTCGCGCCACGTGGTGGAGAGCAGCTCGGCGGCGCGCAGGATGATCGCGGCGCGGTCGTCGAAGGCCATCGCGCGCCAGGCCGGGGCGGCGGCCAGGGCGGCGTCGATCGCGTCCTGGGCGTCCTGGGTGGTGGCGTTGGCGTAGGTGCCGATGACGGCCTTGTGGTTGTGCGGCTGCACGACGTCGAAGCGCTCGCCGCCACCCATCCGCTTCTCGCCGCCGATGGTGCAGGTCAGCTCGATCGGGTTCTCGGCCAGCTCCTTGAGCTTGGCCTCCAGGCGGGCGCGCTCCGGGGAACCGGGGGCGTAGCCGTGCACCGGCTCGTTGACCGGGGCGGGGACCTGGGTCACGGCGTCCAGCGTCATGGGTCCGTATCTCCTTCGGGGGGTCGGGGGAGTTGGGGACTGATCTACGGAAGCGGTGGGGCTCAGCCCTTGGTGAGGATCGAGCGGCCGAAGAACAGCAGGTTGGCGGGCTTCTCCGCGAGGCGGCGCATGAAGTACCCGTACCAGTCGGTGCCGTACGCGGTGTAGACACGCATCCGGTGGCCCTCGGCGGCGAGCCGCAGGTGCTCCTCGCTGCGGATGCCGTAGAGCATCTGGAACTCGTACTCGTCCAGCTTGCGCCCGGCCTGGCGGCCCAGCTCCTGCGCGATGGAGATCAGGCGCGGGTCGTGGGAGCCGATCATCGGGTACCCGTCACCCTCCATGAGGATGCGCATGATGCGGACGTACGCCTTGTCGATCTCGGCCTTGTCCTGGTACGCGACCTCGGCGGGCTCCTTGTAGGCGCCCTTCACGATGCGCACGCGGCTGCCGGCGGCGGCCAGGCGACGGGCGTCGTCCTCGGTGCGGAAGAGGTAGGACTGGATGACGCAGCCGGTCTGCGGGAAGTCCTTCCGCAGCTCCTCGTGGATGGCGAACATCGAGTCGAGGGTGGTGTGGTCCTCGGCGTCGAGCGTGACCGTGGTGCCGATGGCGGCGGCGGCCTCGACGACCGGGCGGACATTGGCGAGGGCCAGCTCGTGGCCGCCCTCCAGCGCCTGTCCGAACATGGAGAGCTTCACGGACATCTCGGCCTGCGGGCCGAGGCCGAGGTCCTTGAGGTGCTCGATCAGCTCCAGGTAGGCGTCGCGCGCGGCGTGCGACTGCTCGACGGTGGTGATGTCCTCACCGACGACGTCGAGGGTGACCTCGAGGCCCTTCGCGGCTGCGCCCTGAACGACCGGGATCACGTCGTCGACGGTCTCTCCCGCGATGAAGCGGTCGACGACCTGCTTGGTGCCCGGCGCCGCCGACACGAAGGCGCGCATCTTGTCGCTGCGCGACGCGGCGAGGATCAGGGGAGCCAGCACGGGGCACCTCCATGGAGCATGAGTGCGGATAGACCGAACCCGCGTAAAGCACGGATACCACTCATAGCGGGAACGGCACGTGGAACCACCGTGAAATCTAAGGATCCCTCCGATCCTGTGCCATTGACAGCTGTCACGCATCTGTGGCCGCGACCTCAGACATCTGTATGAAGGGATGCCTGAGGTGGGTGAGAATGGTGGGGTGAAGGGCGATTACCAGGAACTGGTCGACGAGATCTCGGCGCTGCTCGGCGCCCCCGCGACGCTGGAGAACCGCGATTTCCGGCTGATCGCGTTCGGCCAGCAGGTGAGCGCCGACGAGTACGACGAGGCGGCCCTGGACCCGGTCCGCACCCGCTCGATCCTCACGCGCGGCTCGACGCCCGCGGTCCGCGCCTGGTTCGAGGGCTTCGGCATCGCCCGCGCCACGGAGCCGGTGCGCATCCCGGCGACTCCGGAGGCGGGCGTGTACCGCGGCCGCATCTGTCTGCCCGTGCGCCATCGGGGGTTCGTGCTCGGTTACGTATGGCTGCTGGACGACGAGCCGGGCCCCGCCCAGGAGCAGCTGGACGCGGCGATGGAGGTCGCGGGCCGGATCGGCGCGCTCCTCGCGGACGAGGCGCAGGCGGGCGCCGACCTGACCCGCGAGTTCCACTCGGTGCTGACCGCCGAGCGCGGCTGGCAGCGGGACATGGCGGTGGCCGCGCTGCGTACGGCGCTGGGCACCCGGGCCGACGGGCTGCACGCGGTGGTGTGCGTGGCGCCCTGGCCCTCGGCCGACCCGGACGACGCGCCGTCGGTCCGTACGCTTCCGGCGGCGGACGCGCTGTGCACCGTCCCCTGGGGCACCACGGGCCAGTGCCTGGCGCTCCTGGTGCGGCTGCGCTCGTCGGAGGTGCTGACCCCGGCGCTCACGGCGGCGGAGAAACTGCGGGCCCGCGCGGGTGAGGGGCCCGTCGCGGCCGGCATCGGCGCCCCGCGCACCGATCTGGCGGAACTGGCGACGTCCTGGCAGGAGGCACAGGCCGCGGCCCGCACCGCGCTGGCCAATCCGCGGCTCGGGCCCGACGCCCGGTGGTCGGCGATCGGCCCGTACCGCCTGCTGACGGCGCTCCCCGCCGACTCGGCCCACGACCCGATCCTGACCGCGCTGCTCTCCCCCGCCCATCACCAACTGGCGCACACCGCCGAGGTGTTCCTCGACTGCGCGGGCCAGGCGGGCCGCACGGCGGCGGCCCTCGGCATCCACCGCCAGACCCTCTACTACCGCCTGTCCCGCGTCGAACAGCTCACCGGCCTCGACCTGGACGAGGGCGAGGACCGGCTGCTGCTGCACATGGGGCTGAAGGCGGCGCGGCTCTAGCGCGCCGCCTCCAGCAACTGGCGCAGGCCCTCGGTGAGTTCGTCGGCGGTCGGTGAGTAGCCCGGGTCGAAGGTGTGCTGGGCGACGAGCCCGATGACGAGCACCGAGAAGAACTTGCCGAGGGTGTCCACGCTCGGGTCGTCGGCCGGCGGCTCCTCCCCCATGACCATGCCGATGAAGCCGCGCCCCGCCTCGCGCTGGGCCGCCGACATCTGCTCGCGCAGGGCCGGCATCTTGTCGCCCATGATGATGAGCTCCATGCTCAGGTGCCAGATGGAGCCGGGCTTGCCGAGGCTCTCCGTGACGCCCCCGACCACGGCCCTGATCCGCTCCAACGATCCGGGCGCGCCGGGCAGTTCGTCCGGCGCGCCCCACTCCTCCGAGACCCCCTCCGCCAGCGCCACGTAGGCCTGCGCGAGCAGCGCGTCCTTCGAGCCGTAGTGGTAGCCGATGGACGCCAGGTTGGTCCCCGACTCCTTGACGATGTCGCGCGCGGTCGTCCGCGCGAACCCCTTCTCCAGCAGGCAGCGCTTGGCGCCCTCGAGCAGATCTTCTCGGTGTCCCATGCCCGGCACCGTACCCCGGATCCATACAGACGTCCTATACCAATGTTTTACACAGCCGTTCTATACGCTCGTACTAGACAGACGTTTAAGACAACCGTACAGTCCTGCTCATGACGAACCCGACGAGCACCACCACAGCCCCCAACTCCCTTGCGGGGCGCAAGGAATGGACCGCCCTGGTCGTCCTGATGCTGCCGCTGCTCCTGGTCTCCATGGACGTCTCGGTCCTCTACTTCGCGATCCCCCAGATCAGCGCCGACCTCGCGCCGACCGGCACCCAGCAGCTGTGGATCTTCGACATCTACGCGTTCGTGCTCGCCGGGCTGCTGATGACGATGGGCTCGCTCGGCGACCGCATCGGGCGCCGCAAGCTCCTGCTGACCGGCGCGGTGGCCTTCGGCGCCGCCTCCGTCTGCGCCGCCTACGCCGACAGCGCGGAGATGCTCATCGCGGCCCGTGCCGTGCTCGGCATCGGCGGTGCCACCCTGATGCCGTCCACGATGGCGCTGGTGCGCAACATGTTCCGCGACGCGGGACAGCGGGCGAAGGCCATCGGCATCTGGTCCGGTGTCATGACCGGCGGCATCGCCCTCGGTTCGGTGATGAGCGGCATCCTCGTCGAGCACTTCTGGTGGGGCTCGGTGTTCCTGGTCAACCTGCCCGCGATGGTGCTGCTGCTGATCCTGGCGCCGCTGCTGCTCCCCGAGTTCAAGGACCCGAACCCCGGCCGCTTCGACCTGGTGAGCGTCCCGCTGTCGATGGCCGCGGTGCTCCCCCTCGTCTACGGCATCAAGGAGATCCCGTCCGAGGGCTTCGAGCCGCGGTACGTGGTGTCGATCGTGGTCGGCCTCGTCTTCTCGCTCCTCTTCGTCCGCCGCCAGCGCCGGGCCGCGTCGCCGCTGATCTCCCCCGCGCTGTTCCGGCACCGCGGCTTCGGTCCGGCCGTGCTGCTCAACCTGATCTCGGCGTTCGCGATGCTGGGCTCGGCGTATTTCACCACCCAGTACCTCCAGGCGGTCCTCGGCAAGAGCGCGCTGGAGGCGGCCCTGTGGGCGCTGCTGCCCAGCGTGCTCATCGGCTGCGCGGCGCCCGTCGCCACCGTGCTCGTCCAGCGCGGCGTGCACCGCTCCACCGTCGTCGCGATCGGCTTCCTGACCAGCGCCTGCGGCTACGGGCTGCTGGCCCTCACCGGGACCGACTCCCTGTGGACCGTGCTGGCCGGGGCCGGCGTGCTGGCCTGCGGCGCGGTCATCGTCGGCGCCCAGCTGACCGATCTGGCGCTCGGCGCGGCCCCGGCCGAGAAGGCGGGCGCGGCCTCGTCCCTGCTGGAGACCGGGCAGGAGTTCGGCGGCGCGCTGGGCATGGCGGTGCTCGGCTCGATCGGCACCGCGGTCTACCGGCACGATCTGGCCGGCGCTCCGGACGAGGCCCGCGAGACGCTGGGCGGCGCGCTGGCCCTGGCCGGGCGGTCGCCGGGGCAGGCGGGGTCGGCGCTGCTGGCCGCTGCGCGGGAGGCGTTCACCAGTGGGATGCATGTGGCGGCGTTCGCCGGGGTCGGGGTGCTGCTGGTGGCGGCGGTGCTCGCGGCTCGCGCCCTGCGCCACTCCTCGGCCGACGTCGCCGCGTGATCTCGTCTGCGGGCCGGTGGGGGCTGGTCGCGCAGTTCCCCGCGCCCCTGAAGGCATGCGCTGCGCGCAGCCTTCCCCTGGGCGAGCGAAGCTCGCTTCAGGGGCGCGGATCTTCCGGCGCACGCTGCGGCTGCCCCA
The DNA here is from genome assembly GCF_040645755.1 of Streptomyces sp. NPDC046716. Lineage (NCBI taxonomy): Bacteria > Bacillati > Actinomycetota > Actinomycetes > Kitasatosporales > Streptomycetaceae > Streptomyces > Streptomyces sp. NPDC046716. Next base: position 16 of record NZ_JBEYYU010000127.1, on the reverse strand, counting down.
CGGCACCGGCGTCGTC
>NZ_JBEYYU010000126.1:0-6985 GCF_040645755.1 Streptomyces sp. NPDC046716 | reverse complement strand
CTCCCCAGAGGACGCCGAGGACGCCGATCACCAGGACACCGGGCACGCTGTAGGCGAGCCAGCCCGCGCCCCTGAGATGCGCACTTCGTGCGCCATCTCCTCGGGGAAGCTGCGCGCAGCGCATGCTTCAGGGGCGCGGGGAACTGCGCGAGAAGCGGCCACCGGGCCGCGCGTGGGGAACCGCCCAGGGGCGCGGGGAGCTGCGCGGCCGGCCACGACGGGGGCACGGCGGAAATTACGTCGTGCGGAAGCCGCACCCGCCGTACCGTTGCCCGCCATGACCAGAACCCAGGATCTCCCACCGCGCCTCACCCGCCTCACCTTCCACGGCCCGCTCTCCGAGTCCCGGGCCACGGGCCTCGTCGAGCGGCTGGCGCTCGGGAAGCCGTCCGGCGTCCTCGACATCGGATGCGGCTGGGGCGAGCTGATGCTGCGGGTGCTCGACGCGGTGCCCGGGGCGACCGGGCGCGGGATCGATCTCAACGCGGAGGACCTGGCCCGGGGCCGCGCGAACGCCGCTGCCCGGGGCCTCGGCGACCGCGCCGAGTTCCTGGAGCAGTCCGCGACCGACGCCGCGCTCGACCCCGCCGACCTGGTGCTCTGCCTCAGCGCGAGCCACGCCCTCAGTGGCGCGGAGCCGCCGCACCACACCACCGAGGCGCTGAAGGCCCTGCGCCGCCTCGTCACGCCGGGCGGCCGGGTGCTGCTCGCCGAGGGGTACTGGCAACGGCCGCCGACACAGACCGAGTTGAGCGCGATGTGGCCGGACGCCAGGGCCGACGAGTACGACGATCTGGCGGGGCTCGTCGACCGTGCCGTGGCGGCCGGGTTCCGGCCCGCCTGGGTGGAGACGGCGAACCGTGACGAGTGGGAGGCGTTCGAGTCCGGCTACCAGTCGGACAAGGAGATCTGGCTGGCCGCCCACCCCGACCACCCGCTCGCCGAGGAGACCCGCGACAAGCTCGACCGCCACCGGGGGACCTGGCTCCGGGGCTACCGGGACGTACTCGGCATCGCCTACCTCACCCTGGTCCCGGTGGCCTGACCGGCACGCGGCTCAGCCGAGAAGATCGATGTCGCGGCCCCCGCCGCCGGCCCGCCGCCGCGACTCCTCGTAGGCCAGCCAGGCCAGGGCCAGGTCCTGCCACGGGAGTCCGACCGGGGCGTAGACGGTGACGGTCCCGGGCGGCACGTCGCCGACCGGGACGTCACGGTTCAGAACCTCCCCCAGGGTCGAGGTGGCGCGAACAGCGTCTCCATCCATCCCTATGGACCCCAAAACCCCACTGCTCATGCCCAGTTCACGGTCGTCGACCACCAGACGTGCGGCGCGCAGCAGATCGACGCCCAGCTCCAGCTTGCCGGGCTCGTCCGCGCCGAGCGTCGTGAAGTGCTGCCCGGGGCGGGCCTGCGCGAGCCCGAGGAGCGGGGTGCGGGACCAGGTCGCGAGGAGGACGATGTCGGCCGTGGCGGCGATCGCCGCAGGGTCCGGTGCCGTACGCGCGCCATGGCGGTCGGCGAACTCCCGGGCCCGGCCGGGCTCGGCGTCGTGGACCCACACCTCACCGATGTCGCGCAACGCTCGCAGCCCGCGCAGCATCAGCTCGGCCTGCGCGCCCGCCCCGATCACGCCGACCGTCCTCGCCTCCGGCCGGGCCAGCGCGTGCGTCCCGAGCGCGGCGGCGAGCCCGGTCCGCCAGGCCGTGACGGTCGCGGAGTCGAGGAGGGCGAGGAGTTCCCCGTCGACACCGCTGTGCAGACAGACGACACCGCGCAGGGCGGGCGCCGCGCCGGGAAACTTGGCGTTGACCTTCACCGTGTAGGCGGGGATCCCGGGCAGCAGCCCCGGGATCAGCGCCGTCGCCGTCCCGGGAAACGGCAACTCGGCCACCACCCGCCGCGCCCCGGCCCCCGAGACCGCCCCGCGAAACCCCACGGCCAGCGCCTCGACGCAGACGGCCGGGTCGAGGAGGGCGAGAAGGTCGGTGCGGGTGAGGAGACGGGTCATGAAGGGATCATCGCAGCGCGGGTGGGGGCCGCCGGGCGGAACCCGTTCAGTCCCGGTCGCCGCCGGACGCCGGAATCCGCGCGCCCCGGCTCTCCGCGATCCGCAGGGTGTCGGCCAGGCACCGGGACAGGCGCAGGCTCGTGTATCTCAGCTCGCCGTACGGCGACATGAGATCGCCCAGTACGGCTCGGGCGGACTCCAGCACCTCGGCCGCGGCGCCGAGTTGCTCGACCTCCGCTTCGTCGGCGAGCCGAGAGAGGAATCCGTTCCCGCCCGGATCCGTACTGAGGAAGCATGGTTTGCCCTCGAAGGTCGCCCACGGAAGCAGCCGCAGAGTTCCGTCAGAGGGTCCTCGCCATGATGAGGGCTGGGACTGGGACACGCTGAGCCACCGCCTTGCCTGGGGTGCACAATGGAACAGACCGTACCGCTATTCACGAATAGCGACAAGGTCAAGCGTAGCGTGTACGGCACGGAGGGTCACCTACGATCCGGAGAAGCGCGCTTGCGGCAGCGCCACCACAGGCACTCGGGAGGCACCATGGGCGGCATGAGCGACTGGACGAGCACGTCGATGCCCTACCTGGCCCCGCCCGGCGAAGGCGCCCCGTCGGATGCATGGGGCGCGGAGGCCTCGGCTCAGGGCCGCCGGGGCACCCAGCGCATCGCACAGGCCGGGGAAGTGCCCGCACCCCCGCCTGTCGCGGCTCTGCTCGGCCTTGAACCGGGCTGTCCCGTGGTCGCCCGCCGACGTGTCATCGAACTCGACGATGTGCCGACGGAGTTGACGGACACGTACTACCCCACCGCCATCGCCCGGGGCACCCCCCTCGCAGGCACCGGAAAGATCCGCGGCGGCGCCGTCGCACTCTTGGCCCAGCTCGGGCACGTAGGCGTACGGGTACGAGAGGACATCACCGCACGCATGCCGGACACCGAGGAGCGGACGGAGTTGCGCATGACGGAGGACGAGCCCGTGCTGCAGATCACCCGGCTCACCCTCGACGCCCAGGACCGCCCGATCCAGGCGGACCTCATCACCATGCCCGCCCACCGACAGCGCCTGCGCTACGAGATCCGGATCGGCTGACCGTGCCCCGTACCGACCCCGCCGCCTTCGACCGCCGCCCGCTGCACGAGCGGATCGCCGCCGACCTGCGCGACCAGATCATGAGCGGGGTGCTGGCACCCGGAGCGAGGATTCCGTCGACCGTGCAGCTCAAGGAGCGGTTCGAGGCGTCCGGCGCCAGCGTGCAGAAGGCCCTGCAACTCCTCAAGGACGAGGGACTGGCCGTGGGCCGCGCCGGAGCGTCCGTCACGGTTCGCGCGCACCGGCAGCACACCCTGCGTCCTGCGTCGTCCTTGGCTCCGGCCTCCCCGGGCGCCCCGTACCCCTGGCTCACCGAGGCGGGCAAGGAGGGCTCTCCTCCGGGCCGCAGCACCCTCCTCGAAGTGGCCACGACGACCCCGCCGGCCGACGTGGCGGAGGTCCTGAACCTGCCGGTCGGCACCGAGCAGTGCGTCGTCCGCCGTCAACTGCTGAGCCTCGATGAGGAACCGGCCGAACTGGTCGCTTCCTACTACCCGTTGGACATCGCCCGGGGAACCGCCCTCATGGAACGCCGGAAGATCCGCGGCGGCACCCCGGCGCTCCTCACGGAGCTGGGTTTCCCGCCGCGCCGGAGCGTCGACCGGGTCTCCGCCCGCGTACCCACGCAGGATCAGTGCACCGCACTCCGGCTGCCGGGCAACCTGCCCGTTCTGCGCACGCTCCGCGTCGTCCACAGCGAGACCGGCAGGCCCGTCGAGGCCACGGTGATGGTCAAGGCCGGCCATCTCTACGAGGTGCAGTACGAGTTCGCCGTGGAGTGACGCCCAGGTGCCGCCGAGCGGGAGCCACACCCCGCTCGGCGGCCGATGCCGGGACGGCTACACGTGCGGGCGGCGGCCCTGTTCCTGGTGGGGGAAGTGCTGGTCGGCGCCGGGGAGGGTGGGCTTGGGGAGGGTGGCCACCTCCGTCTTGGCCTGGGCCAGTTGCTCGGCGGTGTCGTGGGGCAGGCGGGGCGCGCGGGGTGTGGCGTGGGAGAAGCGGAAGGCCGAGGTGAGGTCGCCGAAGGTGTGGCGGCGCCAGTCGGTGATGTTGGGCTCCTCGACGCCCGTGAAGCTCTCCAGGAACTGGAGCGCCGAGGTGTGGTCGAAGGACTCCGAGGCGACCCAGCCGCCGACCGTCCACGGCGAGACGATGATGGCGGGGACGCGGAAGCCGCCGCCGATGGGCAGACCCTTGACGAACTCGCCCGCGGTGCCCGCAGGGGGCGTGGGCGGCGCGACGTGGTCGAACAGGCCGTCGTTCTCGTCGTAGTTGAGGATGAAGGCGGTCTTCGCCCACACCTTGGGGTTGCTGGCTATCGCTTCTATTTTCTGGGCGACGAAGTCGGCGCCGGCCGCCGGGAGGTAGTCCGGGTGCTCCGACTGGTAGCTCGTCGGCATGATCCAGCTCACCGCCGGGAGGCGGTCGTTGCGGGCGTCGTCCTCGAAGGTGCCCTCGGGCTGGGAGCGGACACCGCGCTCGTACAGGTCGGAGCCCGGCTGCGCGTTCTTGAACGACGCGAACTGCTCCAGCATGTTGCAGCCGTAGTCGTCGTCCTGCTGGTAGACCTTCCAGCTGACGCCGGCCGCCTGGAGCCGTTCCGCGTACGTCGTCCAGCGGTAGGGCTGCGGGGCCGTGTTGTTGAGGATCGGGCCGCCCTGCGTGCCGCCGGGGTCGATGGTGCCCGTCATCCAGTAGAGGCGGTTGGGCCAGGTCGGGCCGAAGACCGAGGAGTAGTAGTTGTCGCAGATGGTGAAGGTCTCGGCGAGCGCGAACTGGAAGGGGATGTCCTTGCGGGTGTAATACCCCATCACGTACGGGCCGTTGACGCCGTCGGCCTTGCGGTGGGCGGGCAGCCACTGGTCCATCTTGCCGTTGTTCCACGCCTCGTGCTGGACCGACCAGGCGTGCGAGGTGGAGGGGATGGCCTGGGCACTGGTGGAGTGGGTGTCCAGGTGGAACGGGAGCAGGTAGCCCTTCGGGTTCTCGGCGTCGGGCTGGTAGAAGACCGAGCGGCCGGTGTCCAGCTTCAACGCATGGGGGTCGTTGAAACCGCGCACCCCCTTGAGCGTGCCGAAGTAGTGGTCGAACGAGCGGTTCTCCTGCATGAGCATCACGACGTGCTCGATGTCGCGCAGCGAGCCCTTGCGGGGCGGGCCCGCCGCCACCGCCTTCTGGACGCTGGGCGGGAGGAGGGAGAGGGCCGCGGCGCCGCCTACGGCGCCCGCGGCGGAGCCGAGAAGTCTGCGTCGGGTCAGTTCGGCCATGGAAGGTCCCCTGTCTGCTCGGGCCGGGTCCGGCGCCTGCCGGGTGGCATGCCAACGGCCCGTGGTGCACGGGCCGTTGGAACCAACCCTGCGCTCCGCCCGATGTGGCGCAGAGGAGGCCCGCGATGAAATCGGGGACAACGCGCGGCAAGGGCTTGGCCAACCCATGGGCCGACGCCCAGCCACTTGGCACCCGCTATACCTGCCGTATACACGGACTTGAACCGGGGCCCTTCCCGATGGACGGCCGGGCACGCTGAGCAGCAGCCGCAGCCGGGCCGTGCCGGGCGCCTCGTCGCGTACGCACCTCACACAGCCCACCGGGCGGCCGTCCAGCTCGGCGATCCACACCCGCTCCGGATGCGGGTCGTGGTCCTGGGCGAAGGGGCGCGGGGCCTGGGCATCGGCGACCGGCCGGTGCGCGCCTGCGCGGACTGCGCGCGCGGTGCCGGCCACCGCGAGCTGGTGCCGTGGACCAACGACTCTCTGGCGTCGGCCTGTTCGATCGACCGGCGGCACGGATGCGTTCTCGTCGGCGAGCGTCCGCACCGCTCCTTCGGCGCCGATCCCGTCGGACAGGACTGGAAGAAGGCCCTCCATAAGTCGGTGGACCGGCGGGTAGGGTCCGCCCCATGAAACTGGCGTTCTCCACCCTCGGTGTCCCTGGTCTCCCCCTCGACGACGTGCTGCGCCTCGCCACCACGCACGGCTATCACGGTGTCGAACTGCGCGCGCATCCCGAGGAGCCGGTCCATCCGGGCATCGGCCCCGACGCGCGGGCGGACGCGGCCGCCCGGTTCAAGGCGGCCGGTGTCGAAGTGCTCGGTGTCGCCGGGTACGCGCGGGTGGCGGCGCCCGCCGACGACGACGGGCCCGTCATCGACCAGGTCCGCGAACTGGTCGACCTGGCGGCCGACTTGGGCGCGTCCTACGTACGGGTCTTCCCCGGCGGCGGTGAAGAGCAGAGCGCCGAGGAAGCGGACGCGACGGCCGCCCGGCGGCTCGGGGTCGCCGCCGAGTACGCGGCCGACCGCGGTGTACGGGTCCTGCTGGAGACCCATGACTCGCATCGCACCGGCGCCGCGGCCTCCCGGGTCGCCGGGCTCGTCGGCCATCGCAACGTGGGCGTTCTCTGGGACGTCATGCACACCTGGCTCGGCGGCGAGCAGCCCTCGGCCTCGTACGCCGCGCTGTCCCCGTATCTCGGCTATGTCCAGGTCAAGGACATCGCCGGGCCCGACGACACGACGCCGCTCGCGCTCGGGGCGGGGGTGCTGCCGCTCGCCGAGGTGGTGGAGGTGCTCAGCCGGGAGGGGTGGGACGGGTGGTTGTGCTGGGAGTACGAGGCCCGCTGGTACGAGTCGGCTGCGCCGCTTTCCGGGTTGTTGGGTGACGGGCGGGAGTTGCTGGGGCGGCTGCTCAACGAGTCGGCGTAGGGGTCGCCGGGGGTGCGTCGTCGGGTGCGGGGTGCGTCGTGGCTTCTCGCGCAGTTCCCCGCGCCCCTGAAGCGAGCGAAGCTCGCCCTTCAGGTTCACCGGCACCGCCGTCGACGTCCAGCGCCTGGCCGGCTGCTCGTTCGGCGTGACCGCCCCCGAGGAGCTGCGGCTGGCCGCCGAGGCC
>NZ_JBEYYU010000125.1:0-7455 GCF_040645755.1 Streptomyces sp. NPDC046716 | reverse complement strand
AGTGCACTTCTTTGTATACGGCTCCCCTGTTAATGCTGGAGCCCCGCCGTGTTTACGGGATGTTGCGAAGTCCTCACACGCTCACCCGCGCGCGGCGGGGAACTGCGCGGCCGGCCACGACGAGAGCCGCGGACGAAAGGGCCGGGGTCAAGGCTGCCGCAACGGGATGGAGGCCGAGAGGACGGTGCCCTCGCCGGGGGCGGACTCGATGGCGAGGTCGCCGCCGAGCTGCCGCACCCGCGCCCGGATCGCCGCCAGCCCGTGCCCCCGCACCCCGGCCACCACCCCCGCCCCCGGATCGAACCCCACCCCGTCGTCGGCGACGTCCAGCACGACCTGATCGTCCAGCAGCGTCAGCGTGACGGCCGCGCCGGAGGCCCCGGCGTGCTCCCGTACGTTGGCCAGCGCCCCCTGCGCGATCCGCAGCAGCGCCGCCTCGACCCGGTCGGGAAGCCGGACGGGACCGGCCCGCTCCCCGGCGTCGATGTGCACCCGCACCGTCAGCCGCTCCCCGGACTCGCGGGCGGCCACCGTGCGCAGCGCCTCCTCGAGACCGTGGGCCAGATCGGCGGGGGCCAGATCGTGCACGAAGCGGCGGGCCTCGGTGAGGTTGTGGTCGGCGATGGACGCGGCGGTGTGCACATGGGTGCGGGCCTTGCCGGAGTCCAGGTCCCAGACCCGTTCGGCCGCCTGGAGCAGCATCTGCTGGCTGGACAGGCCCTGCGCGAGGGTGTCGTGGATCTCCATGGACAGCCGCTGCCGCTCGGCGAGCGTGCCCGCCCTGCGCTCGGCGGCGGCCAGCTCGCGGCGGGTGCGGATCAGGTCGTCGATGAGGGCCCGCTGCCGGGCCGCCTGCCGCTGCATCTGGAGGAAGACGGCGGCGGCGAGCACGGCGACGGCGGGCGGCCCGAGCACCAGGTCCGGGTCCCAGCGGCCGGCGAGCCGTACCTGGGACGCGATGACCAGGACGGTCAGCAGCGCCACGAGGATGAGCGCCGCGCGCGTGGGCAGGGTGCGCAGACCGGTGTAGAAGAGCGGGATCCCGACCCAGGCGAAGCTGGGCGCGAGGACGACGAGCACCACGACCACGGCGACCACGAGCGACAGCCACAGCCGCTGCCGGGCGGTGGAGCGGCGCGGGCCCTCCCAGGCGATGCCGACGACGTAGAGCACGGCGAGGACGGCGCTGAAGGCGATGATCCAGGGCACCCGGGCGCCGCCGGGGTGGCGCAGCAGGAAGCGGGCCAGGGCGACCGCGAGCAGCAGGAAGAACGCGGCGTGCATGACGGCGGCGAGCCACCGGCTGTCCGTCGCCCCGGCCTCCGCGTCGGAATCCCTCATGGCCACCTCCGTACCGCTCCGAACTGGGCAAACACTCCCATTGTCGGGTGTGGTCACGCCCCCGGGGTCAACCGATCGGATGACCCCCGGGTCAGCCGCCCGGCAGCGCCGGAGCAGCCGGAACGTCGACGGGAACGGGCCGGTTCCGGACCCAGCATGGAGTGCAGAAGGAACGCACGCCCCGCCCTCCAGGAGTTGAATCGCATGGCCTCCCTGAAGAACATGTCCCGCCGCGCCCGCATCGCCACCGGCGGTGCCGTCCTGGCCGCCGTCGCCGCCGGCACCCTCGGCACGGTCTCCGCGAACGCCTCGGCCCCGGCCGCCGCGCCCGCCGCCAACGTGAAGAGCGCGACGACCACCACCTCCACGCACCTCACGATCGACGCCGCGAACAAGGCCGCGCAGGCCGCGCTGAAGGCCGCCGAGAAGGAGAACCAGAAGGTCTCCGTCGCCGTCGTCGACCGCAACGGCAACACGATCCTGACGCTGCGCGGCGACGGTGCGGGCCCGCAGTCCTACGAGTCCGCCGAGAAGAAGGCGTACACCGCCGTCTCCTGGAACGCGCCCACCTCCGAGCTGGCCAAGCGCCTGGAGCAGGCCCCGAACCTGAAGGACATCCCCGGCACCCTGTTCCTCGCGGGCGGCGCCCCCGTCACCGCGAAGAACGCCCCGATCGCCGGCATCGGCGTCGCCGGCGCGCCCTCCGGCGACCAGGACGAGAAGTTCGCCCAGGCGGGTGTCGCCGCGCTCCGCTAGACCGGGTCGCCGGGTGAGTGTGGCCCCCAGGAGCGCGGGGAACTGCGCGACCAGCCACACTCGACCCGCACCCGCGTACGCATGACGCGCCCCTCCGGCGAGCGGGTCACGGGGCTCTGCCCCGGACCCCGCTCCTCAAGCGCCGGAGGGGCTTGATTCTGGAGCCGCCCCGATGAAGAACGACGACGCCACCCTGCTGACCGCCGCGGCTCAGGGCGACACCGAAACCGTCCGCACCGCCCTCGCGGCCGGCGCCGACCCCGAGGTCCGCGACGCCCACCGCCGCACCCCCCTCCTCCTCGCCGCCCTGCACGACCACGTCCCCACCGCGGCGGCGCTCGTCGCGGCGGGCGCCGATCCGAACGCGCGGGACGACCGGTCCGACAGCCCGTGGCTGGTCACCGGCGTCACCGGCTCCGTCGCCATGATGCGCACCCTGCTGCCCGCGGGCCCCGACCTGAAGGTCACCAACCGCTTCGGCGGCGTCTCCCTCATCCCGGCGTCCGAACGCGGCCACGTCGACTACGTGCGGGCCGTGCTCCGCGAGACCGACATCGACGTCGACCACGTCAACCGGCTCGGCTGGACGGCCCTGTTGGAGGCCGTGATCCTCGGTGACGGCGGTCGCGCGCACCAGGAGATCGTGGAGCTGCTGATCACGGCGGGCGCCACCCCGGACCTCCCGGACGGCGACGGCGTCACGCCCCTGGAGCACGCCGAACGGCGCGGGTTCACGGGGATCGCCGGTCTGCTGAGGGCCGTACGGTGAGGCGCCTCGCGCTCGCCGCGACGGCCGCCGCCGTCCTCGTGACGGGCTGCGCGGCCGCGCAGAGCCCCGCCGACACCTCCACGAGCACCCCCGCCGAAGCACCCGCCACCGGCGGCCGGCCGGACGCTCCCGCGACGCGCACCGCCCCCGCCGCGGCCGACGGCAGCCTCCTCGTCGCCGACTTCGGCGCCGACACCGTCAGCTTCGTCGACCCCGCCGAGGGGGTCACCGACTCCGTGAAGGTGGGCCGCGCGCCCTACGGTCTCGTCGTCGGCGACGACGGCCGGGCCTGGGTGGCCACCGCCGAGGGCGTCGCCGTCGTCGACACGGCCGCCCGCGAGCGCGTCGCGCTGATCCCGTACGAGACCGCCCGGACCGAGGACCTCGGCCCGGTCACCGACGGCGAGTACCGCGGCGGCGGCATGGGCATCGCCCTGGCCCCCGACGGCCGCCACGCGTACGTCGGGGTCAACGTGCCCGACGGCAACGGCACGTTGGAGACCGTCGACACCCGCACCCTCCGCGTCACCGACACCACCGGCGTCGGCCGCCGCCCCTTCGACGTGGACGTCTCGCGCGACGGCGACGAGGTGTATGCGACGGACCACGACTCCTTCGACGTCACCGTCCTCGACACCGGCAGCGGCGACACCCGCCGCATCGAGGTCGCCCCCTACGGCACCGAGGGCGGCCTCGGCTCCTGGCTGAAGCCGCACTACACCGCCGTACGCCCCTCCGACGGCAAGCTGCTGCTGCCCTTCGAGGGCGAGAAGCTGGTCGTCGTCGACCCGGAGACCGGCCGCTCCCGCATCGAGCGGATGACCGCGAACACCCACCAGCACGGCGTCACCGTCACCCCCGACGGCACCCTGTTCGTCGTCGGCACCGGCCCCATCGACCCCGCCGAGGACGAGGGCCCGTCCCTGACCGTCCGCACGAAGGACGGCCGGGAGAAGGTGATCCCGCTCGACGGCCCGCACGAGGACGTCGCCGTCTCCGCCGACGGCCGCACGGCGTACGTCACCGGCGGCTTCACCCGCGACGGCTACTGGAACGGGATCACCGTCGTCGACGTCGACAGCGGCGACACGCGCCGACTGGCGGCGGGGGAGCGCCCGTTGGGGATCGCCGTCCTCTGACCGCGGCAACAGCACAAGCACCGACATAAAGGGCAATAGGCTGGCCGGGTGCGCAGACGCCCCCGCCCCCGCCGCTCCCTCGCCCTGGCCCTCGTCACCCTGCTCTCCGTCGCGGCCTGCGGCGGCGGGGTCGACGGTTCGCCCGGCGCCTCGGGCCTGCGCGACCCGTACTTCCCCAAGCTGGGCAACGGCGGCTACGACGTCACCCACTACGCCCTGAACCTCGCCTACGACCCGGACACCCACCGCCTCACGGGCACCGCCACCCTCACCGCGACGGCTCTCCAGGACCTCAGCGCCTTCAACCTCGACCTGCACGGGCTCACGGTCGCCGGGGTCACCGTCGACAAGAAGCGGGCGGTGAACCGCCGGGCGGGCAACGAGCTGACGGTCCGCCCGTTCGACGAACTGCCGAAGGGCCACACCTTCCGCACGGTCGTGCGCTACTCCGGCGAACCCGCCACCATCACCGACTCCGACGGCGCCGAGGAGGGCTGGCTGCGCACCGACGACGGCGCGCTCGGCCTCGGCGAGCCGACCGGCTCGATGGCCTGGTTCCCCGGCAACCACCACCCCTCCGACAAGGCGACGTACACCATCGCGGTCAGCGTCCCCACGGGCGTACGGGCCGTCTCCAACGGGGAGTTGGCGTCCACCAAGCGGTCCGCGTACGGCAGGACCACCACGTACACCTGGCGCGTCACCCAGCCCATGGCGAGTTACGTCGCCACGGTCGCGATCGGGACGTTCGAGACGCACACCTCCCGGACGCCGGCCGGCCTCCCCGTGTACACGGCGGTCGCCCCGGAGGAGGCGGAGGCGAGCGAGAAGGTCCTCGCCCGGCTGCCCGAGGTCGTCGACTGGGAGACGCGGACCTTCGGCCCGTACCCGTTCTCCTCCACCGGCGCGATCGTCGCGCGCGAGGGCGCCGCCGGGTACGCGCTGGAGACGCAGAACCGGCCCGTCTTCCCCGGCGCCCCCGATGTGGGCCTGCTCGTCCACGAGATGGCGCACCAGTGGTACGGCGACTCGGTCACCCCGAAGTCGTGGCGCGACATGTGGCTCAACGAGGGCTTCGCCACCTACGCCGAGTGGCTGTGGGAGGAGCAGCACGAGGGCGACACCGCCCAGGAGTCCTTCGAGGCGGCGTACGACCACGCGCCGGACTCCGCCGTCTGGGCCTTCCCGCCCGCCGACCCGCCGAGCGCCGCCCACATCTCCGACCCGCCCGTCTACCAGCGCGGCGCGATGGTCCTCCACCGCATCCGGCAGACCATCGGGGACACCAAGTTCTTCGCGTTGCTGAAGAGTTGGGCCGCCGACCACAAGTACGGCAACGCCGACACCCACGACTTCACGGCGTACGTGGAACACGCGAACCCCGGCGGGAAGGACGCGCTGGACGAGGTCTGGAAGGACTGGCTCTACGGCAAGGGCAAGCCGGACAAGCCCTGAGAGGCCGCCGCCGGGGTGAGGGATGTGCGCAGCACCCGGCAGGGGCGGCCGAGTTCGCGGTCCCGCCGGCGGGCGATCTCCTCGTAGCCGAGGGCGGTCCAGAAGGCGAGGCCGTCGGGGTTGTTCTCCAGCACGGCGAGCCGGAGGGCGGTGCGGCCGGCCTGCCGGAAGCGCTCCTCGACGCCGCGTGCCAGCCGCCGTCCGTGGCCCGCGCGCCGGTGCCGGGCGTCGACGAGCAGCAGGCCGAGCCACGGATCGGGGTCGGCCGGGTCCGGGTGGCGGGCGAGCGTCAGCGCGATCGCGACCAGCCGCCCCTCGGCGTCCCGGGCGAGCAGCGCCTCGGCGTCCGGCGTGGCCAGTTCCCCGGCGAGGGTCGCGGCGACCTGCTCCGCGGTGATCGCGTCGGGGTCGGGGAAGTCGCCGCTGAGCGCGAAGAAGTCGCGCCGGGAGGCGTACAGGGCCGTCAGCTCGGCGAGGAGGGGGCGGTCCGGGGAGTGGGTGAGGGGGCTGATGTGCACGGGGGAGAGCGTAGGCGCGGGCGCACGGGAACGGGCCCCGGAGAACTCCGGGGCCCGTTCACCTCATGAGGAACTCAGGAACTCATCGCCCTCAGACGTTGACGCCGAAGTCCTGGGCGATGCCGACCAGGCCCGAGGCGTAGCCCTGGCCGACCGCGCGGAACTTCCACTCGGCGCCATTGCGGTACAGCTCGCCGAAGACCATCGCCGTCTCCGTCGCCGCGTCCTCGGAGAGGTCGTAGCGGGCGATCTCGGCGCCGCCGGCCTGGTTGAGGATGCGGATGTACGCGTTGCGCACCTGGCCGAAGTTCTGCGAGCGGTTCTCCGCGTCGTAGATCGAGACCGGGAAGACGATCTTGTCGACGTCGGCGGGCAGGCCCGCCAGGTTCACATTGATCGCCTCGTCGTCGCCGTCGCCCTCACCGGTGCGGTTGTCACCGGTGTGCACGATCGTCTGGTCCGGCGTCTGCTTGTTGTTGAAGAAGACGAAGTGGCCGTCCGAGTAGACCTTGCCCTGCGTGTTCACCGCGATCGCGGAGGCGTCCAGGTCGAAGTCGGTACCGGTGGTGGTGCGGACGTCCCAGCCGAGGCCCACGGTGACGGCGGTCAGGCCCGGAGCCTCCTTGGTGAGCGAGACGTTGCCACCCTTGGACAGGCTTACAGCCATGGTTCGGGAGTCCCTTCCCTCGTTAAATGCGTGGCGTACGGGTGTACGTGTGTAGCCGAAGCTACTCGTACCCGTATGAACGCGATGCGGGGTGGTGAAGGTTCCAGGTCTCTTTACTTTCTTTACCCGCTTCCGGGGCGGGGGGAAATCGGGGTGACGGGCGGGGTCCGGACGCGCGACCATGGACCCATGTCCGGTCCTTATCCCATCCGCGGCTCGGTCGTCCTTCCGGAGGCCGAGCTGGTCTGGCGTTTCTCGCGGTCGTCCGGGCCGGGCGGGCAGCACGTCAACACGTCCGACTCGAAGGTGGAGCTGTCGTTCGACCTGGCGAACACCCGGGCGCTGCCCGAGGTGTGGAAGGCGCGGGCCCTTGAGCGGCTCGGGTCGCGTCTGGTGGGCGGGGTGGTGACCGTACGGGCCTCCGAGCATCGCTCGCAGTGGCGCAATCGGGAGACGGCCGCCGTGCGGCTTGCCGCGCTGCTCGCCGAGGCTTCCGCGCCGCCGCCGAAGCCGCGCCGGGCCACCAAGATTCCGCGCGGGATCAATGAGCGCCGCCTCCGCGAGAAGAAGGCCCGCTCCGAAACCAAGCGCGGCCGCACCGGCCGCGACTGGTAACCCTGGTCCGCCTTCTTCGTCTGAGGGCCGGTGGCCGCTTCTCGCGCAGTTCCCCGCGCCCCTGAAACGAGCTCCGCTCGTCCAGGGGAGGCTGCGCGGAGCGCTGATCCCGCTCTTCGCCGAGCGCGGGGTCGCCATCGTGCCCACCCTGGTCAACATCGCGACGTTCCCGGACCTCGCGGCCGGGGGCGAGCA
>NZ_JBEYYU010000124.1:0-7517 GCF_040645755.1 Streptomyces sp. NPDC046716 | reverse complement strand
CCTCGTCGAGGTCCGGCTCGGGCAGGCCGAGGCCGCGTGCGGAGCGGGTGAGCCGGTCGAGGTGGCGGGCGCTCGTCCAGGGGCGCGGGGAACTGCGCGAGAAGCGGCCACCGGCCCGCGGACGACGTCGATGCCCACCGTCATCCCCGTGATCGATACCATGCGGCCAGGCCGCGACCCCCTCGTGAAGGAGACCAGAACATGCCCGGCGACCCCCAGGCGGACTGCCTGTTCTGCAAGATCGTCGCGGGGGAGGTCCCCGCCACACTCGTCCGCGAGACAGAGACCACGATCGCGTTCCGGGACATCAACCCCCAGGCCCCCACCCACGTCCTGGTGATCCCGCGCGTCCACCACCCCGACGCCGCATCGCTGGCCGCGGCCGAGCCGGACATCGCGGCGGACGTGCTGCGCGAGGCGGGCGAGGTCGCCAAGGAGGAGAAGCTGGAGAGCTTCCGGCTCGTGTTCAACACGGGCAGCGGCGCCGGCCAGACCGTCTTCCACGCGCACGCCCACGTCCTCGGCGGCCGCGGCCTCCAGTGGCCCCCCGGATAACCGCGGCCGACTCCTGATGTCCGTACGGGAATTCGTCGTCCTCGGCACCGCCAGCCAGGTGCCCACGAGGCACCGCAACCACAACGGCTACCTGCTGCGCTGGGACGGCGAGGGCATCCTCTTCGACCCCGGCGAGGGAACGCAGCGGCAGATGCTGCGCGCCGGGGTCGCCGCCCACGACCTGCACCGGATCTGCGTCACCCACTTCCACGGCGACCACAGCCTCGGCCTCGCGGGTGTCATCCAGCGGATCAACCTCGACCGCGTCCCGCACCCGGTGACCGCCCACTACCCGGCGTCCGGGCAGCGGTTCTTCGACCGGCTGCGGTACGCGACCGCGTACCGCGAGACCGTAGGGATCACCGAGGCACCGGTGGGCGGCGAGAGCGCGGTGCTCGCCGAGACGCCCGGCTACCGCCTGGAGGCGCGCCGCCTGTCCCACCCCGTCGAGTCGTACGGGTACCTCCTCGTCGAGCCCGACCGGCTGCGGATGCTGCCCGAGCGTCTCGCCGCGCTCGGCATCGCCGGGCCGGACGTCGGCCGGCTCCAGAAGGCGGGCGAGCTGCGCGGTGTCACGCTCGCCGACGTCAGCGAGACGCGGCGCGGGCAGCGGGTCGCGTTCGTGATGGACACCCGGCTCTGCGACGGCGTCACCGCGCTGGCCGAGGGCTGCGACCTGCTCGTCATCGAGTCGACGTTCCTCGACGAGGACGCGCAGCTGGCCGCGGACCACGGACACCTCACCGCCGGACAGGCCGCCGCGGTCGCCCGGGACGCAGGCGTGCGGCACCTCGTGCTCACCCACTTCAGCCAGCGCTACGCCGACCCGGCGGAGTTCGCCCGGCAGGCGCGGGCCGCCGGGTTCGAGGGGGAGCTGACGGTCGCCCGCGACCTGGACCGCGTCACCGTACCCAAACGCCGCTGACCAGGGCGCCGTACGATGAAGGGATGTCCCACGCACCACTCGCGCCCCTCGGGTCGCACGCCCTGATCCCCAAGGCCGAGCTCCACCTGCACGTCGAAGGCACCCTCGAACCCGAGCTGGCCTTCGAGCTCGCCGCCCGCAACGGCATCACCCTGCCGTACCCGGACACCGAGGCGCTGCGCACCGCGTACCTCTTCGCCGACCTCCAGTCCTTCCTCGACCTGTACTACGCGCTGATGGCCGTCCTCATCACCGAGGACGACTTCGAGGCGCTGGCCGACGCCTATCTGGCCCGCGCCGCCGCGCAGGGCGTGCGGCACGCGGAGATCTTCTTCGACCCGCAGGCCCACACGGCCCGCGGCGTGGCGATGGGGACGGTCGTGGAGGGCCTGTCGCGGGCGCTCGCGCGCAGCCAGGAGCGGCACGGGATCTCCACCAAGCTCATCCTGTGCTTCCTGCGCGACCAGTCCGCCGAGTCGGCGATGGAGACGCTGGACGAGGCGAAGCCGTACCTCGACAGGATCGTCGGCGTCGGCCTCGACTCCGCCGAGGTCGGCAACCCCGCGTCGAAGTTCCGCGAGGTGTACGAGGCCGCGGGCGCGCTGGGTCTGCGCAAGGTCGCGCACGCGGGCGAGGAGGGCGACCCGAGTTACGTGTGGGAGGCCCTGGACCTGCTCGGCGTCGAGCGCGTCGACCACGGCCTGCGGTCCCTGGAGGACCCCGAACTCGTGGCCCGGCTCGTGCGCGACCGGATCCCGCTGACCCTGTGCCCGATGTCGAACGTGCGGCTGCGCACCATCGACGTCCTGGAGGACCACCCGCTCGTCGCGATGATGGACGCCGGCCTCGTGTGCACGGTCAACTCCGACGACCCGGCCTACTTCGGCGGCTACGCGGGGGACAACTTCCACGCGGTCGGCGAGGCGCTCGCCCTGGACCACGAACGGCTGCGGGAACTGGCCCGCAACTCGTTCGTGGCGTCCTTCCTGGACGGCAGCGCCGAGGAGGAGGCGCTGCGGGCGCGCTACCTCGCCGAGGTCGAGGCGTACGCGTTCGAGGACTGACCCCCCGATCGCTGGGGGCCCGCCGTCGTGTACGCGCCCTGGACCGGTTCCGGTCCGGCCTCGGACACGGCCGCGGGCACCTCGATCTCGTAGACCGGCTGCTCGGGCAGGCCGGACGGCGGGACGATCGCGCCCACCGGGGCGCCGCTGCGCCGCCGGGCCGCGCCCGCGAACAGCGGCCGCCCGCCGGTGTGCAGGGCCACCGCGGTCAGCGGCACCGCGAGCAGGAGCAGCAGCACGGCGAGGACCGCGCCCATCGTGGGGAAGCCCGCCGACTGCGACAGCGAACTGCCCACGAGCGGGCCGCAGGCCGTGCCCAGCGAGGACGCCGAGCCGACCAGGACCGCCCAGCGGCCGCGCGGGTCCAGGGACGCGGCGAGGCCGAGCAGGTAGGACAGCACCACCGGGTAGAGGGTGTTCCAGGCGATCTCGCCGGCGGCGAAGGAGCCCAGGCCGTCGGCGCGGGCGCTCAGCGCGATGCAGCAGGCGATGGCCGCCGTGCCCGCGCCGATCGGGACCGCGCGGCCGAGCCGGGCGCCGAGCGCGCCCGCGCCCATCACTCCGAGCAGTCCGGCGCCGAGCCCGATCGCGAAGACCGAGCCGACGGCGATCTCGGACAGGCCCGCCTGCTGGGTGCCGATGCGGCTGCTCACGCCCCACAGGGAGTTCTGCGCCATCGACCAGCAGACGATCACCGCGGCCAGCACCATCCCTGAACGGGCGTACGGCAGGGGCGACTTGGGTGCGGGGGCCGCGCTGTTGTCCGGGCCCGCCGGGGCCGCCAGGAAGTGTGTCGCGGGCCAGACGCACAGCGCGGTCAGGGCCAGCGCGGCGAACGGCAGCCCGTGCCCGGTGCTGATGCGGGGGATCGTGAGATAGAGGGCGCCGGCGAGCGCCGAGACGGAGAGCAGGCCGAGCGTCGAGGCGCGGTGCGGATCCTTCTGGGCGGCGATCCCGGTGGCGGCGACGGCGGTCGCGGTGCCCGAGCCGAAGCCGCCGAGCATCGCACCCGCGACGACCAGCGGGACGGAGGAGGCGAGGGCCGCGGTGCCGTAGCCGACGGCCGCGAGGAGCAGTCCGGCGCGGGCGGCGCGGCGCGCTCCGATCTGCTCGACGCGGGTCGCGAGGGTGAGGCCGGCGGTGGCCGAACTCAGCAGCAGGGCGCTGCCGATGAGACCGGCCTGGGTGGGGTTCAGGCGCAGGCTGTCGGCGAGACGGCCGACAACCGTGGGCAGGAGATAGGCGGCGAGGTACCCGGCCGCGAAGAGGGCTATGAGCGCGGGCCGGGGAGTGCGCGAGGACACGGGCGTTCCTGTAGGACGGACCCCCTGCCTTGGACGCTGTTTTGGGCAAGGGGGTGGTAAGGAAAGGGGTGTGGGAGCGCGACGTCTTTGCGAACGGGACCGAACCGGGGACGTTGGGGCGCGGCCAATTTGTATCAACCCGAAAGGGCCCCGAGAAAGCCGGGATGTTGTGACGCGCGACACATTTGGTTTGTGGGTGGTTCGACCGGGTAGCCGGAGTGACTTTCCGGCGGACGGCGGGCGACTTTCCCGTTGATTCCGAGAGCCTGAAGACAGGCCTCTAGCGCCAGTCGGGCGTTCCCGAGGGGGCCCGGCGGGCGGCCGCCAGCTCGATCTTCGAGCGGGTCTCGCGCATGACCGTCACGATGCGTTCCTCGTGCTCCGGCGTCAGCCGCACCACCGGCACCGAGCAACTGATCGCGTCGTGCGCGGGGGTCGCGTAGCGCAGCGCGAAGCCGAAGCCCGCGATGCCCGCGACGGCCTCCTCGCGGTCGACCGAGTGGCCGCGCCGCCGGGTCGCCGCGAGGTCGGCGGCGAGCGCCTCCCGGGTGGTGCGGGTGTGGTCGGTGGCGGGGGCGTACGGGCCGGGCGGGAGCGTGTCGTCGGCGCGCTCGGCGAGCAGCGCCTTGCCGAGCGCGCCGACGTGCGCGGGCAGCCGGCGGCCGACCCGGCTGATGGTGCGCAGGTACTCGTGCGACTCGCGGGTGGCGAGATAGGCGACGTCGAAGCCGTCCAGCCGTCCCAGGTGGATGGTCTCGCCGAGCGCGTCGGACGCCTCGTCGAGGAAGGGCCGGGCGGCGCGCACGTACGGGTCCGTGTCCAGATAGCTGGTGCCGGTCAGCAGGGCGTGGATGCCGATGCCGTACAGCGAGCCGGTGACGTCGGTGCGGACCCAGCCGCGCGCGATCAGCGTCCGCAGCAGCGCGTACATGGAACTGCGCGGCACGGCCAGCTCGTCGGCCAGCTCCTGGAGGCGGGCCGGGCGGTCGCCGCGGGCGGCGAGCACCTCGAGCAGCTCGACGGTGCGGGCCGCGGACTTCACCTCGCGGACACCCGGCATCTCAGACATGGGCCGATCGTAAGGCGACGCCTGTCGTCCCCATTGACGTCGCGTGTTCGCGTATCTAATCTCCGTCTACATGTGTGGATGTCATCTACGTACGGAGACAACACGGTGACGACGAAGACGGTGGAGCGACTGCGCGACGGCATGGCGCGGGGCGTGCTCTCCTTCCCGCTGACCAGCTTCCGGGCCGACGGCTCGCTCGACCTCGACGCCTTCCGGGAGTACGTCGCCGCGCAGGTGGCCACCGGCCCCGGCGCGGTCTTCCCGGCCTGCGGCACCGGCGAGTTCTTCTCCCTCGACGAGGACGAGTACCGGCAGGTCGTCACGGCCACCGTCGAGGAGAGCGCGGGCCGGCTGCCCGTCGTCGCCGGGATCGGTTACGGCTGGGCACAGGCCGCCCGCTTCGCCCGCATCGCCGAGGAGGCGGGCGCCGACGCCCTCCTCGTCCTCCCGCACTACCTGGTCGGCGGACCGCAGAGCGGGCTCGTGGCGCAGGTGGAGCGGATCGCGGAGCGCACCCGGCTCCCGCTGATCGTCTACCAGCGCGACCAGGTCGCCTTCGGCGTCGAGTCGCTGAAGGCGATCGCCGCCCTGCCGACCGTCATCGGCCTCAAGGACGGCCACAGCGACCTCGACCGGCTCCAGCGCCTCACCCTCGCCGCACCGGACGGCTTCCTGTTCTTCAACGGAGCCGCCACCGCCGAGATGCAGGCACGGGCCTACGCCGCCGTGGGCGTCCCCGCCTACTCCTCGGCCGTGCACGCCTTCGCCCCCGAGATCGCCGCCGCCTTCCACACGGCCCTGCGCGACGGCGACCACACCCGCGCGGACCGGCTGCTGCGCGACTTCTACGTCCCCTTCGTCGAGATCCGCGACCGCGTCCCCGGCTACGGCGTCTCGCTCGTCAAGGCCGCCGCCCGGCTGCGCGGCCGCCCCGTCGGCCCGGTCCGCGCCCCGCTCGCCGACCCCGGTCCGGCCGACCTCGCCGACCTGGAGCGGGTCCTCGCCGCCGGCCTCGACCTCGTACCGCCCACCCCCACCGGAGCCGCCCGATGACCGATCTGACGATCACCGACGTCCGCCTCACCCCGATCCTCGTCGCGGACCCGCCCCTGCTGAACACCCAGGGCCTGCACCAGCCGTACACGCCCCGGCTCATCGTCGAGGTGGTCACGGCCGACGGCGTCACCGGCGTCGGCGAGACGTACGGCGACGCCAAGTACCTGGAGCTGGCCCGCCCCTTCACCGAGCTACTGACCGGCCGTCAAGTCTCGGATCTGAACGCCCTGTTCGAGATCGCGGACGCCGTATCCGTCGACGAGTCCCGGGTCGACCACCAGGTCGACGTCGGCGGCCTGCGCGGCGTCCAGAGCGCCGACAAACTCCGCCTCTCCGTCGTCTCCGGCTTCGAGGTCGCCTGCCTCGACGCCCTCGGCAAGGCGCTCGGCCTGCCCGTGCACGCCCTCCTCGGCGGCAAGCTGCGCGACACCGTCGAGTACAGCGCCTACCTCTTCTACAAGAACGCCGAGCACCCGCCCGGCATCCCCGCCGAGCGCGACGACTGGGGCGCCGCCCTCGACCCGGCCGGGGTCGTCGCCCAGGCCCGCCTCTTCCACGAGCGCCACGGCTTCGAGTCGTTCAAGCTCAAGGGCGGCTGCTTCCCGCCCGACGAGGAGATCGCCGCCGTCCGCGCGCTCGCCGAGGCGTTCCCCGGCAAGCCGCTGCGCCTGGACCCCAACGGCGCCTGGTCCGTGGAGACCTCGCTCCGGGTCGCCGCCGAGCTGAAGGACGTACTCGAATACCTGGAGGACCCCGCCCTCGGCACCCCCGCCATGGCCGAGGTCGCCGCCCGGGCCGGCGTGCCCCTCGCGACCAACATGTGCGTGACGACCTTCGCCGAGATCCCGGAGGCGTTCACCACCGGTGCCGTGCAGGTGGTCCTCTCCGACCACCACTACTGGGGCGGGCTGCGCAACACCCGGCAACTCGCCGCGATCTGCCGCACGTTCGGCGTCGGCGTCTCCATGCACTCCAACACCCACCTGGGCATCAGTCTCGCCGCCATGACCCACGTCGCGGCCACGGTCCCCAACCTCCACCACGCCTGCGACTCCCACTACCCGTGGCAGTCCGAGGACGTCCTCACCGAACGCCTCACCTTCGACGCCGGCCGCGTCACCGTCTCCGACGCCCCGGGTCTCGGCGTCACTCTCGACCCCGACGAGGTCGCCCGCCTGCACGCGCGCTGGCTCGATCCGTCCTACGCGCATCTGCGGGACCGGGACGACGCGGCCGCGATGCGGGTGCTGGAACCTGACTGGTCGACGCCGGCCGTCCCGCGCTGGTAGTTCGTCCGCGGGCCGGTGGGGGCCGGTCGCGCAGTTCCCCGCGCCCCTGAGCGCCGCCGTGGCGCGCCGTTCGTTCGTCCGCGGGCCGGTGGCCTCTTCCCGCGCAGTTCCCCGCGCCCCTGAGACGAGCTCCGCTCGTCCAGGGGAAGGCGCGCGAAGCGCAGCCTTCAGGGGCTCGGCCACCGTCCCGGCCGCCCCGATCGGTGCCTCCGTCGCCGTCCCGGCCATCGGCCTGGCTGCCGTGCCGGTCACCCC
>NZ_JBEYYU010000123.1:0-7788 GCF_040645755.1 Streptomyces sp. NPDC046716 | reverse complement strand
TGCCATGAATGCGTTCCAACGTTGTAACCGCCATGTCTCCGCAGGGTCAACCCTCCGGACGCAAACGCCCCTGAAGCGAGCGGAGCTCGCCCTTCAGGGGCGCGGGGAACTGCGCGACCAGCCACGACGGTGGCGCGCGTGGCGGACGGCCCCGGAACCGAACACCCCTGTACAGCCGCTACGCGCGTAGATATGCTCCCCTCGTGACCATGCCCACTGCACCCGCATCTGCCACAGAACACGCCCTGGCCGACGCCACCGCGTCAGAGGCCACGCTGCGCCGATTCCTTCACGGGCTGCCCGGGGTCGACACGGTGGGCCTGGAGGCCCGGGCCGCCTCGCTCGGGACCCGTTCCATCAAGACCACGGCGAAGGCGTACGCCATCGACCTGGCCATCTCGATGATCGACCTGACGACCCTGGAGGGCTCCGACACCCCGGGCAAGGTCCGCGCCCTCGGCGCCAAGGCGGTCAACCCCGACCCGACCGACCGCACGACCCCGCGCACGGCGGCGGTCTGCGTCTACCCGGACATGGTCGCCACCGCGAAGGCCGCCGTCGCCGGCACCGAGGTGAAGGTGGCCTCGGTCGCCACCGCCTTCCCGGCCGGCCGCGCCGCCCTCGGCGTCAAGCTGGCGGACGTCCGGGACGCCGTCGAGGCCGGGGCCGACGAGATCGACATGGTCATCGACCGCGGCGCGTTCCTCGCCGGGAAGTACCTGAAGGTCTACGAGGAGATCCGCGCCGTGAAGGAGGCCTCCGGGCCGGCCCGGCTCAAGGTCATCTTCGAGACCGGCGAGCTGTCGACGTACGACAACATCCGTCGCGCGAGCTGGATCGGCATGCTGGCCGGCGCCGACTTCATCAAGACCTCGACCGGCAAGGTGGGGGTCAACGCCACCCCGGCCAACACCCTGCTCATGCTGGAGGCGGTCCGCGACTTCCGCGCCGCCACCGGCGTCCAGGTCGGCGTGAAGCCCGCCGGCGGCATCCGCACCTCGAAGGACGCCGTCAAGTTCCTCGTGATCGTGAACGAGACGGCGGGCGAGGACTGGCTCGACAACCACTGGTTCCGGTTCGGTGCCTCGTCCCTCCTCAACGACCTGCTGATGCAGCGTCAAAAGCTCGCCACCGGGCGCTACTCCGGTCCCGACTACGTGACGGTGGACTGATCACCATGGCAAACCTGTTTGAGTACGCCCCCGCCCCCGAGTCGCGCGCGGTCGTCGACATCGCCCCGTCCTACGGGCTGTTCATCGACGGCGAGTTCACCGACGCCGCCGAGGGCAAGGTCTTCAAGTCCGTCTCCCCGTCCACCGAGGAGGTGCTCTCCGAGGTCGCGCAGGCCGGGGAGGCCGACGTGGAGCGCGCCGTGAAGGCGGCCCGCAAGGCGTTCGAGAAGTGGTCGGCGCTGCCCGGCGCGGAGCGCGGCAAGTACCTCTTCCGCATCGCCCGCATCATCCAGGAGCGCAGCCGTGAGCTGGCGGTCCTGGAGACGCTGGACAACGGCAAGCCCATCAAGGAGACGAGGGACGCCGACCTCCCCCTCGTAGCGGCACACTTCTTCTACTACGCGGGCTGGGCCGACAAGCTCGACCACGCGGGCTTCGGCCCCGACCCGAAGGCGCTCGGCGTCGCCGGCCAGGTCATCCCGTGGAACTTCCCGCTGCTGATGCTGGCCTGGAAGATCGCCCCGGCGCTCGCGACCGGCAACACGGTGGTCCTCAAGCCCGCCGAGACGACCCCGCTGTCGGCGCTGTTCTTCGCGGACATCTGCCGCCAGGCGGGCCTGCCCAAGGGCGTCGTCAACATCCTTCCCGGGTACGGCGACGCGGGCGCGGCGCTGGTCGCCCACCCGGACGTGAACAAGGTGGCGTTCACCGGTTCCACGGCCGTCGGCAAGGAGATCGCCCGCACCCTCGCGGGGACGGACAAGAAGCTGACGCTCGAACTCGGCGGCAAGGGCGCGAACATCGTCTTCGACGACGCCCCCATCGACCAGGCCGTCGAGGGCATCGTCACCGGCATCTTCTTCAACCAGGGCCAGGTCTGCTGCGCGGGCTCCCGCCTGCTGGTCCAGGAGTCGATCCAGGACGAGCTGCTGGACAGCCTGAAGCGGCGCCTGACCACGCTCCGCCTCGGCGACCCGCTGGACAAGAACACCGACATCGGCGCGATCAACTCCGCGGAGCAGCTGGCCCGGATCACCGCGCTCACCGAGACGGGCGAGGCGGAGGGCGCCGAGCGCTGGTCGGCGCCGTGTGAACTGCCGTCGTCGGGCTACTGGTTCGCGCCGACGCTGTTCACGAACGTCACGCAGGCGCACACCATCGCGCGCGACGAGATCTTCGGCCCGGTCCTGTCGGTCCTCACCTTCCGCACGCCGGAGGAGGCCGTCGCCAAGGCCAACAACACGCAGTACGGGCTGTCGGCCGGCATCTGGACGGAGAAGGGCTCGCGCATCCTCGCGGTCGCCAACAAGCTCCGTGCGGGCGTCGTCTGGGCCAACACGTTCAACAAGTTCGACCCGACCTCGCCGTTCGGCGGCTACAAGGAGTCCGGCTTCGGCCGCGAGGGCGGCCGTCACGGCCTGGAGGCGTACCTCAGTGTCTGACCGTTTGAGTGTCCTCAAGACCTACAAGCTGTACGTGGGCGGGAAGTTCCCGCGTTCCGAGAGCGGCCGGGTGTACGAAGTGCAGGACGGTAAGGGCAACTGGCTCGCCAACGCTCCGCAGTCGTCCCGCAAGGACGGCCGGGACGCGGTCGTCGCCGCGCGCAAGGCGTTCGGCGGCTGGTCGGGCGCGACCGCGTACAACCGCGGGCAGGTCCTCTACCGCGTCGCCGAGATGCTGGAGGGCCGCCGCGAGCAGTTCGTGCGCGAGGTCGCCGAGGCGGAGGGCATCTCCAAGTCGAAGGCCACCGCGGTCGTCGACGCGGCGATCGACCGCTGGGTCTGGTACGCGGGCTGGACCGACAAGGTCGGCCAGGTCGTGGGCGGGGCGAACCCGGTCGCCGGGCCCTTCTTCAACCTCTCCACCCCGGAGCCGACCGGTGTCGTCACCGTCGTCGCGCCCCAGGAGTCGTCCTTCCTCGGCCTGGTCTCGGTGATCGCGCCGGTCGTCGCGACGGGCAACACCGTCGTCGTGATCGCCTCCGAGAAGTCCCCGCTCCCCGCCCTCTCGCTCGGCGAGGTGCTGGCCACCTCGGACGTGCCGGGCGGCGTCGTGAACATCCTGTCCGGCCGCGCGTCGGAGATCGCCCCGGCGCTCGCCGCCCACCAGGATGTCAACGGTATCGACCTGACCGGCGCCGACGCGGCCCTCGCCAAGGAGCTGGAGATCGCGGCGGCGGACAACCTGAAGCGCGTACGCCGTCCACAGCCTGTGGAGGACTTCACGGCGGACCCGGGCACGGGCCGCCTGACGACGTTCCTGGAGACCAAGACGGTCTGGCACCCGACGGGTTCGCTGGGCGCGTCCGGCTCCTCGTACTAGCCCCCCCCCGCAGGGTCTGAGGCCCCGTCCCCTTCTCCGTCCAGGAGGGGGCGGGGCCTCGTCAGATCCCGAGCCGCCGCGCGATCCCGTCGAGCACGCAGTCGAGCCCGAACGCGAACTCCCAGGCGGGGTCGTCCTTGCGGGTCGCGGACAGGGCGTACTTCTTGTAGGTGGGGTAACGGCCGGTGCCCATCAGGTAGTTCATCTGCGGGGCGAGCGCCTGCCGGGTCTCGTCGCCGCTCTTCCAGCCGTGCTCCTCCTTGTACCGGCTCAGCGCGATCTCGGACTGCGTGGAGCCGTGCACGTAGGCGCTGACCGCCCGGAACGCGGCCATCATCGAGTCGGCGTCCAGGTCGCGCCCGGACAGCGCCCTCAACTGCCGTTCGGCGATGGCCATCCGGGCCGGCGTGAGCTGGATCAGCGGCGCGGAGACCTGCCCCAACCAGGGGTGACGGAGCATCAACTCCCGTGTCTGCACGGCGAAGGAGTGCAGCACCTCGCGCCAGTCGGCCACGCCGTCGGGCACGGCGAGCCCCGCCGAGACCCGGTCGAACATCAGCGCCCACAGATCGTCCTTGCCCGACACATGCCGGTACGCGGCCATGGGCGCGACCCCGAGCCGGGTCGCGAGCCGGCGCATGGTCACGGCCGCCGCACCCTCCTCGTCGGCGAGTTCGACGGCCGCGGCGGCGATCTGCTCCAGCGTCAGCGACGCCCGCCGGGTCGGCGCGGGCCGCTCCAGGCGCTCCCAGAGCGAGGGCTCGACCAGCCCGCCCTCACCCTCACTCTTGCCTGCCGCCATGTCCGGACCCCTCTCGCTCAAAGATGCGTACAGCGTATCCCCAGTAGACGCCGTACACATTGCTGTGTACGTTGTACGCATCAAAGTGTACGCCGTACACAACATTTCAGGGGGTCCACCATGTCCACCACCACTCCGTCCACCGGCGCTCCGCTCCGCGTCGCCGTCATCGTCGGCTCCACCCGCGAAGGCCGCTTCGCGCCGGTCGTCACGCGCTGGCTCACCGGGCATCTCGGACAGCGCACCGATCTGCGCGCCGACGTCATCGACCTCGCCGAGACGCCGCTGCCGACCGTGCTGCCCGCCTTCGGCACGGACCCCGCGCCCGGCACGAAGGAGGCCCTCGCCCTGGTGTCGCCGCGCCTCGCGGCCGCCGACGCCTTCGTCCTCGTCACCCCGGAGTACAACCACAGCTTCCCGGCGTCCCTGAAGAACGCGATCGACTGGCACAACACGGAGTGGCACGGCAAGCCGGTCGCGTTCGTCTCGTACGGCGGCCTTTCGGGCGGGCTGCGCGCCGTCGAGCAGCTGCGCGTCGTGATGGCCGAGCTGAACGCCATGACCGTCCGCAACACGGTCAGCTTCCACAACGCCTGGGGCGCCTTCGGCGAGGACGGCCGGGTCGACGACCCGGCGGTCGACGCCGCCGCGAAGACGATGCTCGACCAGCTGACCTGGTGGGCGCAGGCGCTCCGGGACGCCAAGTCGGTCCGCCCGTACGCGGCCTGAGTCATGCGGAACCTCACGGAAGAAGCCGAGGGGACGACCGCCGTCGCACCGCCCTCCCGACCGGTGATCGCCTGCCTGCTGCTCGGCATCGTGCTCGCCACGCTGGACGGCACGATCGTCGGCACGGCCCTGCCGGTCATCGTCGAGGACCTGGGCGGCCTGACCCATCTGTCCTGGGTGGTCACGTCGTACCTGCTGACCACCGCCGTCACCACACCCCTGTGGGGCAAGCTGGGCGACCTCTACGGCCGCAAGGGCGGCTATCTCGCCTCGATCGCCGTCTTCCTCGTCGGCTCCGCCCTGTGCGGACTCGCCCAGGACATGGGGCAGTTGATCGCGTTCCGGGCGCTCCAGGGCGTCGGCGCGGGCGGCCTGTTCGTGGGCGCGCTCTCCCTCATCGGCACCCTGCTCGGGCCCGCGGGGGCGGGCCGCTCGCAGTCCGTCATCGGCGTGCTGCTGCCCGCCGCGATGATCGGCGGCCCGCTGATCGGCGGCTTCCTCACCGACCGGCTGGACTGGCGGTGGGTGTTCTACGTCAATCTCCCGGTCGGCGCCGTGGCCCTGGCCGCCATCTCGGTGGGCGTGCGGGTGCGCACCGAGCGCGTGCAGGCCCGGGTCGACGTCGCGGGCGCCGCGCTGCTCACCACCGCGATCCTCGCCCTGACCCTGCTCGCGTCCTGGGCCGGTACGACGTACGCCTGGACCTCACCGCGGATCGGCGGGCTCGCACTGGTCTCGGTGGCGTCCCTCGTGGCCTTCGTCGCGGTGGAGCGGCGGGCGGCCGAGCCGGTGATACCGCCCCGGCTGTTCCGGGACCGCAACTTCGGTGTCGCGCAGGTGCTCGGCTTCACCTCGGGGGCGGCGATGCTCGCGGCCGCGAGCTTCCTGCCGCAGTACATGCAACTCGTACGCGGCATGTCGTCGACCGGGAGCGGACTGCTCCTGCTGCCCCTGATGCTCGGCATGATGGGCGCCCAACTGGCCATCGGACGACGGGTGTCCGCGGGCGGCCGGTACCGGCGATACCCGATCGCGGGCGGGGCGCTCGCCACCCTGGGCGCCCTCGCCCTGCTGCTGCTCGGCACGGCCACCGCGACCTGGGCGGCCTCCGCCCTGACCCTGCTCCTGGGCGTCGGCCTCGGCTGCCTTATGCAGCCCGCGCTGCTGATCACCATGAACAGCGCCGCGCCCCGGGACCTCGGCGCGGCCAACGGCACCCAGACCCTGCTGCGCACGATCGGCGGCTCGCTCGGGGTCGCCGTGCTGGGTTCGGTGTTCGCGGCCCGGGTGCGCGGCGACGCCTCCCCGGCGGGCATCGTCGACGGGCTGCACGCGGTGGCGGCCGGGACGGCGGCGCTGTGCGCGGTGGCCTTCGTGGCCGCGTGGTGGGTACGGGAGACTCCGCCGCGGACCTCGCGGGCCGTCTAGGGGCTGAGTCAGTTCGGCAGCAGGTGCGTCGCCGGGCCCACCAGCGGCAGGTCGTCCAGGGAGCCGCCACTGGTCAGCGGTGCCGTGACCGCGGCCGTGCTGAGCGGCGCGAAGTCGGCGAGCTGGGTGCCGACCGCGTTGTCCAGCGGGTCGACGCCGGTGTTGGCCAGCGGGTCGAGCTGGAGCGTCTTCAGCGTGCCGAGACCGGTCGCCGTCGACCCGTGCAGCGCGTGCGTGACGGCCTGGGTCGCGGCCGCCGCGTCGGAGCCGTCGGCGGGCAGCGTCTCGGCGCTCGCGGCGCCGCCGCCCGCGACGAGGGCCGCGCCTGCGGCACCCACGACGAGGCCGGCGTTCAGCAGCGAGCGGCGGGTACGGGTGGAGAGCGTGGGGTGTGCGTGTCGGGCCATGGGATTGCGCCTGGACCTTTCGGAGTTCGGCATGCGGAACGGGTAACCGCAGAACCACGTAGCGTAGTTGACGTGGCGCCCGCCACAGGGGCGCGACGCGGGGTCGGTCCCCGGGCCCTGATGCCGCACACTGTTCTCTCGTGAGCGCGCATCCTCCGATACCCACCCGGGTCGTCCTGCTGTCCGGCCCCTCCGGCTCCGGCAAGTCGTCGTTCGCGGCACGCTCGGGGCTTCCCGTGCTCTGCCTCGACGACTTCTACAAGGAGGCGGGCGATCCCACGTTGCCGCTGGTGCCGGGCACCTCGGACATCGACTGGGACTCGACCGACTCCTGGGACGCCGACGTGGCGATCGCCGCGATCGTCTCGCTGTGCGGGACGGGGCGTACGAGCGTGCCCGTGTACGACATCGCGACCAGCTCGCGGGTGGGCGAGACGGCGCTCGACATCGAGCGCACGCCCCTGTTCATCGCCGAGGGGATCTTCGCGGCCGACATCGTGTCGCGGTGCCGGGAGCTCGGGGTGCTGGCCGATGCGCTGTGTCTGCGCGGGCGTCCTTCGACGACGTTCCGTCGCCGGTTGCTCCGCGATCTGCGGGAGGGGCGCAAGTCGGTGCCGTTTCTGCTGCGTCGCGGGTGGCGTCTGATGCGTGCCGAACGCGCCATCGTGGACCGGCAGGTGGCGCTGGGCGCGCATGCCTGCGGCCGCGACGAGGCACTGGGCCGCCTGACATCGGCCGCGGCGGGCCGCTGCACCGTCCCCGGCTGACGGCCGGTGGCCGCTTCTCGCGCAGTTCCCCGCGCCCCTGAATGAGCGGAGCTCGTTTCAGGGGCGCGGGAACCCGAACTCGACGCCATCCGTTCCGAATTGCGAGGGGCACGCCTGGTCACGCTCACGGGCCCGGGCGGCTCCGGCAAGACCCGCCTGGC
>NZ_JBEYYU010000122.1:0-8043 GCF_040645755.1 Streptomyces sp. NPDC046716 | reverse complement strand
CCAGGGAATTCTCGGCGTGTGCGTTGACGAGCCTTTCGGCCCGCTCGTGTGCGAAGTGTCCGATGTCGGTGAGAGCGATCTGCTCTCCGGTGGCCCCGCGCCCCTGAAACGAGCTCCGCTCGTCCAGGGGAAGGGGGAACTGCGCGACCAGCCCCCGCCGGAGCCGCACTGTGACGGTGTCTGTGATCGGTTACAGCCAAGTTCTTGCCATTGATCAGCAACTTAAGTTTACCTAGGTCCATCGCCGCGCGACCCCATATGTGCACGCTCCCAGAACCCAGGAGAAGACCCATGACACAGCCCCGCCTGGCCTTCGGCGGCGACTACAACCCCGAGCAATGGCCGGAGGCCGTGTGGCACGAGGACGTCCGGCTGATGCGCGAGGCCGGCGTCACCATGGTGAGCGTCGGGATCTTCTCCTGGGCCCTGCTCGAACCGACCCCGGGCGTCCACGAGTTCGGCTGGCTCGACCGGGTCGTCGAGCTGCTGCACGAGAACGGCATCGCGGTCGACCTCGGCACCCCCACCGTCGCCCCGCCCAAGTGGTTCTACGACCAGAACCCCGACGCGCTGCCGGTCACCGCCGACGGCACCCGCCTCAACTTCGGCTCGCGCGGCGCCATCTGCCACAGCAACCGCGCCTACCGCGAGGCGTCGTCCCGCATCACCGAGCAGCTCGCCCGCCGCTACGGCGGACACGAGGCCGTCCGGCTCTGGCACGTGCACAACGAGTACGGCGTCCCGGTCAGCGCCTGCTACTGCGAGAGCTGCGCCGCCCACTTCCGCCGCTGGCTCACGGCCACGTACGGCACCGTCGAGCAGGTCAACCACGCCTGGGGGACGGCCTTCTGGGGGCAGACCTACGCCTCCTTCGCCGAGATCGACCCGCCGCGCACCACCCCGACCGTCGGCAACCCCGCCCAGCAGCTCGACTACAGGCGCTTCGCCGACGCCACCCTGCGCGAGAACTTCGTGCGCGAGCGCGACATCCTGCACCGCCTGGCCCCCGGCATCCCCGTCACCACCAACTTCATGACGGCGCTCAGCCAGTGCGACTCCCTCGACTACTGGGCCTGGGGCCGCGAGGTCGACCTCGTCACCAACGACCACTACCTGATCACCGACGGCCGCCGCACGCACGTGAACCTCGCGATGGCCGCCGACCTGACTCGCTCGGTCGCGGGCGGCGCGCCCTGGCTGCTCCTCGAACACTCCACGTCCGGCGTCAACTGGCAGCCCCGCAACCCGGCCAAGGCCCCCGGCCAGCTCGCCCGCAACTCGCTGGGCCATGTGGCGCGCGGCTCCGAGGGCGCCCTGTTCTTCCAGTGGCGGCAGTCACGGCGCGGCGCCGAGAAGTTCCACTCGGCGATGCTCCCGCACGGCGGCACCGACACGAAGATCTGGCGCGAGGTCTGCGAACTGGGCTCCACCATCGCCGAGTTGGCGCCCGTCGCGGGCACCCGCACGGTCGCCGACGCGGCCCTGCTGTGGGACTGGCACTCCTGGTGGGCGCAGGGCCTGCAGTGGCGCCCGAGCGAGGACCTCGACGCCCGCGAGCGCGCGGACACCTTCTACGAAGCGCTGTACGACCGCCATCTCACCGTCGACTTCGCCCACCCGGAGGCCGACCTGTCGGCCTACCCCCTGGTCGTCGTCCCCGCCCTCTACCTGGCGACGGAGGCCGCGGCCCTCAACGCCCGCGACTACGTGGAGAACGGCGGCACCCTCGTCGTCTCCTGCTTCTCCGGCATCGTCGACGAACACGACGCCGTCCACGAAGGCCCCTACCCGGGCGCCTTCCGCGACGTACTCGGCCTGACCGTCGAGGAGTTCAGCCCGCTCCTCGCGGGCGAGACGGTGCGCCTGCGCGGACCCGGCGACGCCGAGATCACCGGCGACGTGTGGACGGAGTTCGTCGTGCCGCGCGGCGCCGAGCCCGTCTGGCGGTACGAGGACGGGCTCGCCGCCGGACTCCCCGCGGTCACCCGGCACCGGTACGGGCGGGGCACGGCCTGGTACGTCTCGACCCGGCTGTCCGCCGCCGGCCTCGCCCCGGTCCTGGCCGCGGCGGGTGCCGACGCCGGGCTCGCGCCCCGCCCGGACCTGCCGCGCGACGTCGAGGCCGTGACACGGACCGGGGAGTCGGGCACGTACCTCTTCGCGATCAACCACACCCCCGACGAGGCCAAGGTGCCCCTGCCCGCCCCCGGCACCGAACCGGGCTCCGGCCGGTCCGTGGCGGGCACCCTGGTCGTGCCGGCCGGGGGAGTGCGGGTGGTGCGCCTGGACGACCCCTGCGCGGCGGACCGGTGATCACGCGGGAGTACTGTTCCGGCGCATGACGCACTCGGAACCGTCCCGCACGCTCATGCCCACCGACCGCACGCGCCTGCGTCGCTTCAAGGAGAACGCGAGCTTCGAGCGGGCGGATCTGGAGGCGATCCTCGACGCGGGCTTCGTCTGTCACCTGGGCGTGATCGTCGACGGCGCGCCCATGGTCGTACCGACGGTGTACGGACGTGACGAGCGGTATCTCTACGTGCACGGGTCCGTGGCCAGCCGCAGCCTGGCCGGCACCGACGCGACGATATGCGTCACCGTCACCCACGTCGACGGCCTGGTCCTGGCCCGCTCCGTCTTCGAGCACGGCGTGAACTACCGGTGCGCGATGCTCTACGGCGTACCGCGCACCCTGACCGACGACGCCGAGAAGACCGAGGCGCTGCGCCTGGTCACCGAGCACACGGCGCCGGGCCAGTGGGACCACGCCCGCCGCCCGAACCGCAAGGAGCTCGCCGCGACGACCGTCCTCGCCCTCTCGCTGGAGGAGGCCTCCGTGAAGATCAGCGCGGGCCCGCCGGACGACGGCGACTCGGACGACGCCGCGCTCGGCCTGTGGGCCGGAACGCTGCCGCTCACCGCGCGCTGGGGAGCGCCCACCGCCGACCCCCGGCTGCCCGCCGGGATCACCGCGCCCGCGCACATCGTGGCCAGGGCGGGGACCCGGCAGGGGTGAGCCACGGGCGGGGGATACCGTGGGAGGAGCTGTGACCGTCGATCGAGCAAGGAGAACGGGATGCAGAGCCGTACGGCGCTGGTAGAGGACCTGATGGAGCGCTTCCCGCATGTGCCGAAGGAAGCGGTCTTCAAGGAGGACCTGCTGCGCGGCGGTGTGGCGTTCGACGCCTCGGCTCTCAGTGACAACGAGGACGGCGAGGTCAAACCGAAGTCGTACTTCATCTTCTCCTTCGACCACGGCACCCTGCCCGAGCTGGGCGAGGCCGCGCTGCGCCGCCCGCCCGAGGAGATCGTCCTCACCGGCGGCCCCTACGACCTGCGCCGCACGGTCGTCTCGGTCCGCGTTAACCCGTCGTCCCCGTACCGGGTCGCGGCGGCCGAGGACGGCATGCTCGGCCTCTACCTGGACGGCAAGCGCATCGCCGACGTCGGCGTGCCGCCCATGCCGGAGTACTACCGGCACAAGCTCTCCAACGGGAAGTCGGTCATGGAGGTGGCCCCGACGATCCAGTGGGGCTACCTGATCTACCTGACCGCGTTCCGCGTCTGCCAGTACTTCGGCGCCAAGGAGGAGTGCCAGTACTGCGACATCAACCACAACTGGCGCCAGCACAAGGCGGCCGGCCGGCCCTACACGGGCGTGAAGGACGTCGACGAGGTCCTGGAAGCCCTGGAGATCATCGACAAGTACGACACCGCGAAGGCGTCGACCGCGTACACGCTGACCGGCGGCGCGATCACGTCGAAGGTGCAGGGCCTGGACGAGGCGGACTTCTACGGGCGCTACGCCAAGGCCATCGAGGAGTACTTCCCCGGACGCTGGATCGGCAAGGTCGTCGCGCAGGCGCTGCCCAAGGACGACGTCCAGCGCTTCAAGGACTACGGCATCCAGATCTACCACCCCAACTACGAGGTGTGGGACGAGTACCTGTTCAAGATGTACTGCCCCGGCAAGGAGCGGTACGTCGGCCGTGACGAGTGGCACAAGCGCATCCTCGACTCGCGCGACGTGTTCGGCGCGCGCAACGTGATCCCGAACTTCGTGGCGGGCGTCGAGATGGCCGAGCCGTTCGGCTTCAAGACGGTCGACGAGGCGATCGCCTCCACCACCGAGGGCCTGCGCTTCTTCATGTCGAACGGCATCACGCCGCGCTTCACCACCTGGTGCCCGGAGCCGACGACCCCGCTCGGCAAGGAGAACCCGAACGGCGCGCCGCTGGAGTACCACATCCGGCTGCTCGACGCCTACCGCTCGACGATGGACGAGTTCGGCCTGTCCTCCCCGCCCGGCTACGGCCCGTCGGGCGCCGGCCGGGCCGTGTTCTCGGTCAGCTCCTTCATGGACAGCCTCGCGCCGAACGAGGAGGCCGTGGAGATCTGATCCACGACGGGCCCGCGCCCGACGACCGGTCAGACGGTCGCCGGGTCCGGGTCCGTGAGCAGGCGGGAGAGCAGGGTGGCGTCGGCGTCGGCGAGGAGGGTGGCCAGGACCGCGATCCGGGCCTGGCCCGCACGCAGCGTCCCGGTGAGGACCGCGCCCGCGGCGACCAGATCCACGGCGCCGCCCCCCGTGTAGATCTCGGCGAGCGGCCCGGCCGGCACGCGCGAGGTGACGGCGACCAGAACGCCACGGCGCACGGCGGCGGCCACGGCGTCCGCGAACGCCGGAGTGGCGTTCCCGGCACCGGTGGCGACGAGCACGATCCCCCGCGCCCCGGCGGCGATCGCCGCCTCGAACAGAGTGGGGTCCGCGTCGCTGTGGTGCATGACGATGTCGACGCGCGGCAGACCGCCGTCGTCAGTCTTCGGCACGGGCAGCGGATCGGGCCGCACCGGAGTCCGGCGGATGTCGACCCGGCCGAAGCCGAGCTTCCCGAGCGCCTGCGGCCGCGACGGATCGCCGAACGCGTGCGCCGCGAGCGTCTGCGTCTTCACCGTGCCGCGTGCCGCGTACACCGAGCCGTCGAAGGCGATCAGCACCCCCAGGTCCCGCACCGTGGCGGCGACCTGGAGCGCGTCGTACATGTTCCCCGGGCCGTCGCCGTCAGTGGCGCCGAGCGGCTTCTGCGCGCCGGTGAACACCACCGGGCGCGGGTCGTCGTGGTGCAGATCGACCAGGAACGCCGACTCCTCCAGGGTGTCCGTGCCATGGGTGACGACGATGCCGTCGACGTCCGGGTCGGCGAGCGAGTCGCGCACCGCGCCCAGCAGGGTCAGCTGGCGCTCGCTGGTCATCTGGGAGCTGTTGATGTTGAACAGGTCGACGACCCGCACCTCGACGCCGTCCGGTACGGCGGCACTGGCCAGAACGGTGTCCCCGCCGGCGTCGGCGGCGTAGCCGGTGCCCTGCCAGCGGCTGGCGATGGTGCCGCCGGTGCTGATGAGCGTGATGCGCTTCATGGAGAGGTGCCTCGCGAGTGGGGGGAGAGGGGAGAGGGGAGATTAATCGCAAGGATAAGGCGAAAAGCGCGCAATTTGATTGCCAATTCTGACCCGAAGCGATCGGAAACGTGGTGGATAATTGCGCCATGGACGCGATCGACCTGCACATCTTGCGCGAGCTCCAGCGCGACGGGCGGCTCAGCAACCAGGAGCTGGCCCAGCGCGTGGGGCTGAGCCCGTCGCCCTGTCTGCGCCGCGTCCGCCAGCTCGAGCAGGACGGGGTCATCCAGGGCTACCGCGCGATGGTCGACCCGGCGGCGGTCGGCCGCGGCTTCGAGGTGCTCGTCTCCATCGAGGTCCGCCGCGACCGCGAATCCGTCGAGGCCTTCGAGCAGGCGCTCCAGGAGATCCCCGACGTCATCGAGGCCTACCGCCTGTTCGGCAGCCCCGGCTGCCTGCTGCGCATCGCGGTCGCCGACCTCGCCGCGTACGAGCGCCTCTGGATCGAGCGGCTCACCACCCTCGGCGGGGTCACCGAGGTGAACTCCCAGATCATCATGAAGCGCGTCAAGGAGCCGCGCGGTCTGCCGGTCTGAGGACCGGCAGACCGCGCGGGATCAGCGGCGACGCGACGACCGGCCGCGCGCCCAGCCGGCCGCTCCCGCCAGATGCAGGGCCAGCGCGGTGAGCCCGAGAAGCATGATGTTCACCGACGTGAACGTGTCGTTCGTCGAGATGTCGGCGGCGTTGATCAGGAACGCCAGGAAGAACAGCACGGCGGCGGCGATGGCGAACATGGGAACTCCAGTTCCTCGTCGGGTTGTTGTCGCCCGTGTGCCCCCATTCGTGTTCTGTACGGCATCCCGGGTATGCGCAGGGTGAGCGAGCACGAACCCACCGAACGACACCATGGAGGCGTCATGCCGGGCATCTTCGACCGGATCAAGCAGTACAGCCGCAGCCCGCAGGGCCGACGGGCCATCGCGACGGCGCGCCGG
Organism: Streptomyces sp. NPDC046716; assembly: GCF_040645755.1. NCBI lineage: Bacteria > Bacillati > Actinomycetota > Actinomycetes > Kitasatosporales > Streptomycetaceae > Streptomyces > Streptomyces sp. NPDC046716. The sequence goes on along the minus strand of NZ_JBEYYU010000122.1, from coordinate 1,645 downwards.
ACCGCCTCCGACCCGCGCCGGCAGGCCCAGGCCCGCGCCTGGCTCGGGCGACTGCGCCGCCGCTGACGTGAAAAACCACTGGCGCCGGATCGGCGCGGGTGGTTAACGTCAGGACCGTTCCCGCGGCGCCCTTGGGGCTGCCGCTACCTGCCGTGTGATCTGGGGGTGTTGACCGATGGCTGTCGTCGCGCCGGGCGTTGCCCGCATTCGGAAGTTCGTCAAGTCCACCTCCGTGGCCACCGGCTGATCCCACACGCTCGTTCTTCTCCGCGTCCCAGGACGCGGCGCCGGGGCCACCCCTGTGAAGGGTCCCCCTTGTCTTCGTCCTCGTTCTCTTCCTCTTCTTCTTCGCTTTCCTCTTTTCCGGGTGCGGCGCCGTCGCACCCGCTCGCCGCGTACGGCTGGGACACGGACTGGGAGTCCGTGTTCGCCCCGTACGGGGCGCAGGGCCTGCTGGCCGGCCGGGTCCTCCGGGTCGACCGCGGGCAGTGCGACGTGGCCACCGCCGAGGGTGTCGTCCGCGCCGACACCGAGTTCGTCGTGCCCCGCGACCCGATGAAGGTCGTGTGCACGGGGGACTGGGTCGCCGTCGACCCCGAGGGCGGCGACCCGCGCTACGTGCGGACGCTGCTGCCGCGCCGTTCCGCCTTCGTCCGGTCGACGACGTCCAAGCGGTCCGAGGGCCAGGTGCTCGCGACCAACGTCGACCACGTCATCATCTGCGTGTCCCTCGCCGCCGAGCTGGACCTCGGCCGCATCGAGCGGTTCCTCGCGCTCGCCCACGCCAGCGCGAGCGGTGACGCCCTGCTGCACGACGCGGGACTCTCCCGGGAAGCGGCCGCCCAGCCGCTCGTCGTCCTCACCAAGGCCGACCTCGTGCCCGACGCGGTCGGCCTGTCGTACCTGGTCTCCGACGTGGCGGACGCCGCGCCCGGCGCCCAGGTGGTGCCCGTCAGCGCCCACGACGGCGACGGGATCGACGTGCTGCGGGCCGTCGTCGCGGGCGGCACGGCCGTGCTGCTCGGGCAGTCCGGCGCCGGCAAGTCGACCCTTGCCAACGCGCTGGTCGGCACCGACGTCATGGAGGTCCAGGCGGTCCGCGACATGGACGGCAAGGGCCGGCACACCACTACCACCCGGAACCTGTTCGTGCTGCCCGGCGGCGGTGTCCTCATCGACACCCCGGGGCTGCGCGGGGTCGGGCTCTACGACGCCGAGGCGGGCGTGGAGCAGGCGTTCGCCGAGATCGCCGAGCTGGCGGAGCAGTGCCGGTTCCACGACTGCGGGCACCAGGTCGAGCCCGGCTGCGCGGTGCTCGCCGCCGTCGACGACGGGACGCTTCCGCAGCGCCGTCTCGACAGCTACCGCAAGCTGATGCGCGAGAACCGGCGGCTCGCCGCGCGGACCGATGCCCGGTTGCGGGACGAGATGCGCAAGGTGTGGAAGCAGCGCGGGCAGCAGGGGCGCGCCGCGATGGAGGCCAAGCGGGGGCGGCCCATGAGGTAGTCGGCCGGGTGCCGCCTTCGTCGTGGCTGGTCGCGCAGTTCCCCGCGCCCCTGAAGCATGCGCTGCGCGCAGCTTCCCCAGGGGATCCGCTCAACCGGTTGCGGCGGCTCGAGCAGTTGACGGCGCGGTCGTTGTCACG
>NZ_JBEYYU010000121.1:0-8226 GCF_040645755.1 Streptomyces sp. NPDC046716 | reverse complement strand
GGTCGACGAGCAGCGAGGTGCAGGGCCGGATCGTGGACCTGCTGGCGAAGATCGGCACCAACTAGCGCCAACTGTCGGGAAGGGGCGAGCCCCCACCGGGGCCGCGGACGGCGACGGCGCGCGAAGGCGGTCGCGCGGTGTGAGGCTGGGGTCAGCAGAAATCACCGGGACAGACACACGGCACGGAGGCGGCATGCGGCCAGCGGACCCCAGCGAAGGACGCGGACCGGTGCGCTACGGGCCGCCGCTGCCCGAGCCGGGACTGCCGGTGCTGCCCGAACTCGCCGCAGTGGTCGCCGGCGCGGCGGCCCGTGCCCACCCCGAACCGCCCGGCGGCCCACCCGCCCTGCTCGAAGCCGCCCGCGGCCACTGGGAGCGCCGCGGCCTGGCCCCGGGCCGCGCCCAGGTCACCGCGGCCCCCGGCGGCGCCCCGCTGCTGCTCGCCCTCACCGCCGCGCTCGGCGGCGACGTCCTGGTGCCGCGCCCCTGCCCGGCCTGGTGGACCCCGCAGACCCGGCTCCTGGACCGCGAGGTGTTCCCGGTGCCGACGCCCGCCGAGTGCGGCGGCGTCCCCGACCCGTACGCCCTGCTGGAGACCGTCCGCCGGGTCAGAGCCGAGGGCGGTGATCCCCGGCTGCTCGTCGTCGCGCCGGCCGACGATCCGACGGCGACCGTGCCACCGCCCGAAGTGCTGCACGAGGCCGTGGAGGCCGCGGTGGGGGAGGGCCTGCACGTCGTCAGCGACGAGACCTGGCGCGACACCCTGCACCCGGGCGGGGAGACCCTGCTGTTCAGCCCCGCCGAGATGTTCCCCGCCCACGTCACCGTGCTCACCGATCTGACCGGCGGCTATCTGCCGCCGTCCCTGCCCGCGGCCTGCGCCCGGTTCCCGCCCACCGCCGAGGGCGACCGGCTCGCCGCCCGCGTCCTGGACATCCTCACGGCGACCGGCGCGAGCCTGTCGGCGCCGGTCGCGGCAGCGGCGGCGTACGTCCTGGACGAGGGCGCGGAGGTCACCGGCCGCCGCGCCGCCGCCGTCGCCCTGCACGGCAGGGTCGCCGCGGCCCTGCACCGCATCGTGCTCGCGGCCGGCGGCCTGTCCCGGCCGCCGCGAGCGGGCCGCCACCTGTACGTCGACCTGGAGCCGCTGCGCCCGCGCCTGTCGGCCCGCTCGGTCACCGACGCCCAGGACCTGGAGGACCACCTCACCGCACGGCTCGGGCTTCCGGTCCCCGGCGGGCACCGCTTCGGCGACGACCTGGGGGCGCTGCGCTGCCGCCTCGGCACGGGTCCGCTGCTCGGCTCGGCGCCCGAGGAGCGCAGGGCGGCGCTCACCTCACCGGACCCCCTGGAATTGCCGCACGTGGCACGGGCGTTGAGCATGGTCGAGTCGGTGCTCGGCGAGCTGTGCGACCTCGGTGACCGCGCGGGCCCGGAAGGCACGGGTGCGGCCGGCGAAGGATGGGAGTCCGAGCGATGACGCAGGCGTCAGAAGCGACCGCCGACGAGAGCGCGCGGCGGCGCGGCGACACCGCCGCGCCCGCCCGGCCCCTCGTCGAGCCGCGGCCGCTCGGCGGCACCGGCGGGGCGGACGTGCCGCGCCGCTGGCCCAAGTCGTTCGCCGGCCGCCTCACCGCACCGCTGCCGGGCCTGCGGGGCTTCGCCCGGTTCGCCCGCGAGGGCAAGGTGCGGCCGCCCGCCGAGGGCCTGACCGACATCCCGAACCTGCCGTTCGCCCCCGGCCCGCTGCCGGACGTCGACGGCCGCACCCTCGCCGTCACCTGGGCCGGCCACGCCAGCTGGGTGGTGCGCATCGGCGGCCTGACCGTGCTCACCGACCCGGTCTGGTCCCGCAAGATCCTCGGCACTCCGGCCCGGATCACCCCGGTCGGCGTCGCCTGGAGCGCCCTTCCGGCCGTCGACGCGGTCGTCATCAGCCACAACCACTACGACCATCTCGACTGGCCCACCCTGCGCAGACTCCCGCGCGACACGCCCGTCCTCGTCCCCGCGGGCCTGGGCCGCTGGTTCACCCGCCGCCGCTTCACCCGCGTCACCGAGCTCGACTGGTGGGAGGCCGCGGAGCTGCGGGGCGTCCGCTTCGACTTCGTACCGGCCCATCACTGGTCCAAGCGCACCCTCACCGACACCTGCCGCAGCCTGTGGGGCGGCTGGGTGCTCACCGACCGCGACGGACAGCGCCTCTACTTCGCGGGCGACACCGGCTACGGCCACTGGTTCGCCGAGATCGGCCTGCGCTACCCGGGCATCGATCTCGCCCTGCTGCCCATCGGCGCCTACGACCCGCGCTGGTGGCTGGAGGACGTGCACTGCTCACCGGAGGACGCGGTGCAGGCGGCGCGGGACGTGGGCGCACGCTTCATGGCGCCCATGCACTGGGCGACGTTCCTGCTGTCGGCCGAGCCCGTCCTGGAGCCGCTCACCCGGCTGCGCGCCGCCTGGGAGAAGGCGGGCCTGCCGCGCGCCGCCCTGTGGGACCTGCCCATCGGCGGATCACGCGTGCTGGCTGCCTGACGACGGCCTGCGGATCCTCCGCCACACCGTCGGGACCGCGCTGACCAGCACGGTCAGTCCGATCGCCGCGACCACGCCCTCCCACGGCTCGTCGAACAGCGAGCCGCCGAGGATCCCGATCACCTGGTACGTCGCCGCCCAGGCCAGGCACGCCGGGATGTCGCCGCGCGCGAACTGCCGCAGCGGCATCTTCGCCAGCAGGCACGCCAGCATCACCGGGATCCGGCCGGCCGGCACCAGCCGGGACAGCACGAGCACCATCACCCCGTGGTCGGCCAGCTTGTCCTGTGCCTGGGCGAGCCGCTCCTCCGGCGCCCGTGAGCGGATGGCCTCCAGCCACTTCGACCCGTTCTTCGAGTGCATGCCGCGCCGCCCGAGCCAGTACAGCGCGAGGTCACCGAGGAACGCGGCGAGCGACGCCACCCCGAACACCATCAGGAGCGCGAACGGCAGCGTCTGGTGGAAGGCCACCACCGCCGCGGAACTCACCAGCGCGCCCGTGGGCACCACCGGCACCAGGGCGCCGATGGCGACGAGCAGGAAGAGCGTGGGGTAGCCCACGGCCTGCTGCGTGGACTCCGGCGTCACGACGGTCGTCGCGGCGAGGATCACCGGTCCGCCACCTCCGGCCGGACGCTCTCGCCGTGCCCGAGCCGGTGCACGGCGACACCGGGCGCGCGCAGCGCGGCCTGGCGGACGAACTCGTCACCGGGCGTGTGGAACTCGTGCGGCCGCACCGCGTCCATCCCGATCGGCCAGTACGTCCCGTAGTGCACCGGCACCGCGGCGCGCGGCGCGATCCGGGCCAGCGCCTCGGCGGCCCGCGCCGGGTCGAGGTGGTGCGCGCCCAGATAGGGACCCCAGCCGCCGACCGGCAGCAGCGCCACGTCCACGTCGCCCACGGCGTCGCCCATGTCCTCGAAGAGCCCCGTGTCGCCGGCGAAGTACGTCCGGGCGTCGCCCTCCACGAGATAGCCGAGCGCGGGGGAGCGCTGCGGACCGACGGGCAGCCGCCGCCCGTCGTGGTCGGCGGGCACGGCGCGCACCACGACGTTCCCCACCTCGATCCGGTCGCCCGCGTCCACCTCGATGATCTTCAGGGTGCGCAGCCGCCGCAGCCCCGGCACGGAGCGGGCCGCGTCCCGGGGCACCACGACGCGGGTCCCCGGCGCGAGCCGGGCGAGCGACGGGACGTGCAGGTGATCGGCGTGCAGATGGGAGACGAGCACGACGTCGGCGAGGGCCGCGCTGGGCGGCGGGGGAGCGCCGCGGCGCCGCCGCAGATGTGCGAGGCGCCGCGTGAAGAGCGGATCCGTGAGGACGCGCGTACCTCTGTCCTCGACCGTGCAGGTGGCATGACCCCACCAGGTGATCTCCACCGGCACCCGTTGCCTCCTTCGTGCGACTGCCCCGAGCCTACGTGCAGGGGTAGGGTCGTCGGCGAAAGCGCGAGGTGAGGGGGACACCATGGGCACGGAGCAGGGCGAAGCGGCGGACGCGGGGGGCGCGGTACGGGTCATGGCCATCGCCGGCCTGACCCCGCTGGAGCAGCTGGACGCGGATCCCTTCCTGGTGGACTCGCGCAGCCAGTACGCGATGTGCTCCCGCTGGGCCGCCGACCGGGGCTATGTCGTCACGCGCCAGCTCCTGGTGCACGCGCTGCGCGCCGACCACGAGGCGCTGTGGGCGGACGTCGACGCGGGCCTGGTCGATGTGTTCGTCGCGCCCAGCGACCGGGTGCTGCGGGTGGCGCTGCGCTCGGTGGACGACTTCTCCGCGGAGTGCGTGCGGCGCGGGGTGCCGCTGGAGCGGGCGGGGCTCGCGGAGCCTGAGTACGACGCCGACATGAAGGCGCGGGTGCATCGCCGGCTGTCGATGCCAACGGCGGGATACGACGGCTGCTAGTCCCAAATGGTATGAAACCCTTACTCGGAACAAGACGTGTACGCGGAACGAGACGTGCACCGCGCAGGGTGAGGGGAGCCGGAAGTGGCCGGAGGCCGGTGGCGGCGGGCGGCGAGCCAGGGCTGGCGGTCGCTGACCGTCTGGGCGGCGAGCACCCTCACGATGATGATCCTCGCGGGGCTCCTGCCGGACTTCCAGCTCCAGTCCGACGACGGCGACAGCCTGACCCGGGTCGCGCTCACCGCGGCCTGGGCCGCCGGCGCGTTCGCCGTGCTCTCGGCCCTCGTCTGGCCGCTCCTGGTCCGGGCCCTGCTGCTCGTCCCGGCGCTCGTCCTCGGCCTCGTCGTCTTCTTCCTCAACGGCGCGCTGCTCCTCTTCGCCCTCAAACTCGTCCCGGAGAACAGGGGCGAGGTGGGCCCGGAGACCGCCGTGGTCGTGGCCGCCGTGATGTCGGCGGTCGCCTCCGCCACCGGCGGTGCCCTCGCCGTGCGCGACGACGACGCCTACCGGCGCCGCCTCTACCGGCTCGCCGCGCGAAGACGGCGCAGGGACGACGGGACCGAGGCCTGCCCGCCCACCGCCGGCACCCTCTTCCTCCAGCTCGACGGAGTCGGCCACGAAGTGCTGCGCCGCATGGCCCGCGACGACGTGATGCCCACGGTGGGCGGCTGGCTGCGCGACGGCGGACACCGCCTCACGCCCTGGCGCACGGACTGGTCCAGCCAGACCGGCGCCAGCCAGCTCGGCATCCTGCACGGCTCGAACGAGGACGTCCCCGCCTTCCGCTGGTACGAGAAGGACACCGGTGAGGTCCAGGTCTCCAACCGGCCGACCAGCGCCGCCGAGCTGCAGCGCCGCGCCATCGAACGCACCGGCGACGGCGGGCTGCTCACCGTCGACGGTGCGAGCCGCGGCAACCTCTTCAGCGGCGGCGCCGAACAGGTCGCCCTGGTGCTGTCCGTGGCCGCCCGGCGCGGCAAGGAGAACCGTTCCCGCGCCGGATACTTCGCCTACTTCTCCGACCCCGCGAACGCCGTCCGCACCGCCCTGTCCTTCTTCGCCGAGGTCGGCCGGGAGATCGGCCAGTCCACCCACGCCCTGATCCGCAAGCGCCGCCCCCGCGTCTCCCGCGGCGGGCTCTACCCGTTCATCAGGGCGTTCGCGACCGTCGTCGAGCGGGACGTCGTCGTCGCGGCGGTCATCGGCGACATGCTCGCCGGGCGCAGCGCGGTCTACGCCGACCTCGTCGCCTACGACGAGGTGGCCCACCACTCGGGCCCCTTCAGCCGGGACGCGGTGAAGGTCCTCGCACGCCTCGACCGGTCCCTCGCGCTGCTCGCGAAGGTCGCCGAGCACGCCCCGCGCCCGTACCGCATCGTCCTGCTCTCCGACCACGGACAGAGCCCCGGCGAGACCTTCCGCTCCCGCTACGGACTGACCCTCCAGGACCTGGTCCGCGCCGGCTGCGGGCTGCCCGTGCCGCGCCGGGCACGCCGCACCCGCTCCGGCGCCGAGGCCCGCTCCGCGGTGCGCGCCGCGCTGCACCGGCCCGTCGAAGGGGGCGCGGGCGCCGGGCACGGCGGCAGGCGCAGCGAGCCCGTCGTGCTCGCCTCCGGGAACCTGGGCCTCGTCTCCTTCCCCGACGTCCCGCACCGGATGACCAAGGAGGAGATCGACGCCCGGAACCCGGCGCTGCTCGCGACCCTCGCCAACCATCCGGGCATCGGCTTCCTCCTCGTGCGCAGCGAGGAGCACGGCGGTCTGGTGCTCGCCGCGCAGGGCGCCGAGGTACCGGTCGCCGACCTGACCGACGGGGAGGGGCCGCTCGCCGACTTCGGGCCGGGCGCCGCCGACGCCGTGCGCCGCACCCACTCCTTCCCGCACACCGCCGACATCATGGTCAACTCCATGTACGACCCGCTCGACGGCGAGGTCCTCGCCTTCGAGGAGCAGATCGGCTCGCACGGTGGCCTCGGCGGTGCGCAGAGCCGTCCCTTCCTGCTGTGGCCCCGCACGCTGTCCGCGCCGGTCGCGGACGGCGCGGAACTCGTCGGCGCCGAGCAGGTCCACCACGTGCTGCGCCGCTGGCTGCGCGAGGGCAACGGCCCGCAGATTCCGCTGGCGGCCCCGGTCCCCGTGGACGATTCGCTGCGCCTCGACCCGGACCCCGCATCATTTGCGGTCGCGCCCCACGAACAACAGGACAAAACCGCCTGATTTGGCGCCGGGTGTCCGCTCACCGGACGATGGGGCGCCGCCCGGCGATCCCGTGGCGGCCTGAGCACGACCGAGAGGCACACCCCCCACATGCACGACACCGGAACCGCACCCCAGCCGGCTCCGGCCGACGGTCCCGACCCGCAGCACAGCCGGCACGCGCGGCGCTTCGGACTGCCGATTGCGACCTGCCTCGTCATGGGCAACATCATCGGCGGCGGCATCTTCCTGCTGCCGGCGTCCGTGGCCCCGTACGGCACCATCGCGCTCGTTGCGTTCGGCGTCCTGACGGTCGGCGCGATCGCGCTCGCGCTCGTCTTCGGCCGGCTCGCGCACCGGCACCCGATGACCGGCGGCCCCTACGTCTACGCGCGTGAGGCCTTCGGCGACTTCGCCGGGTTCCTCGCCGCGTGGAGCTACTGGATCACCACCTGGGTGAGCAACGCGGCGCTGGCCGTGGCCGCCGTCGGCTACCTGGACGTCCTGCTGCCCCTGCACGGCTCGACGTTCTGGACGATCGTCGCCGCCCTCGGCTGCCAGTGGCTGCCCGCGCTCGCCAATCTCGCCGGTACGCGCTACGTCGGCGCCGTCCAACTCGTCTCGACCGTCCTGAAGTTCGCGCCGCTGCTGCTCGTCGCCGTCGGCGGTCTCTTCTTCTTCAGCAGCGACAATCTCGGGCCGTTCCGGGCGAGCGGCGACTCCGCGCTCGGCGCCGTCTCGGCGTCCGCCGCGATCCTGCTCTTCAGCTATCTGGGCGTCGAGTCGGCGTCCGTGAGCGCCGGGGAGGTCCGTGATCCGCAGCGCAACGTCGGCCGGGCCACCGTCCTCGGCACCGGGCTCGCCGCGCTGCTGTATCTGCTGTGCACCGTGGCCGTGTTCGGCACCGTCCCGCACGACCGGTTGGTGGACTCCACTGCGCCGTTCTCCGACGCCGTCAACGCCATGTTCGGCGGGACCTGGGGCGGCAGTGCCGTCGCCGTCGCCGCGCTGGTGTCGATGGTCGGCGCGCTCAACGGCTGGACGCTGCTCAGCGCCCAGACGCCGTACGCCGCCGCGCGCGACGGGCTCTTCCCGAAGGCATTCGAGCGCAAGCGGCGCGGGGTTCCCACGGTCGGTGTCCTGGTCGCCGTCGGCCTCGCCTCGCTGCTCACCGTCTACAACTACACGGCCGGGTCCGCGGCCGTGTTCAACACCCTGGTGCTGGTGACGACGTTCACGGCGACGGTGCCGTATCTGCTGGCCACCGCGGCGCAGGTCTACTTCCTGTTGTCGGGGCGGCGGGACCGTGTCCATGTCCCGCGCTTCGTACGGGACCTGGTTCTGGCGCTGGCGGCGTTCGGCTTCTCGATGTGGCTGGTCGGCGGCGCCGGGTACGCGGCCGTCTACCAGGGCGTGCTGTTCCTGTTCGTGGGCGTGCTGGTCTACGCGTGGATGGCGGCGAAGAAGCACCGCGCGTAGTCCGCCCCGGCGCGCCGCCGTCGTGGCCGGCCGCGCAGTTCCCCGCGCCCCTGGACGAGCGGAGCTCGTTTCAGGGGTCCTCGAGATCGTCAGCCCCGAGGAGGAGGACCG
>NZ_JBEYYU010000120.1:0-8404 GCF_040645755.1 Streptomyces sp. NPDC046716 | reverse complement strand
AATGCACGTGTGAGCCGCGACAACGACAGGCCGGAGCAGGGTGGCGGGGGAGGGCCTGAAGCGAGCTCCGCTCGCTCAGGGGAAGGCGCGCGAAGCGCATGCCTTCAGGGGCGCGGGGAACTGCGCGACCAGCCACGACGCACCTGGCACCCGACGACGCACCCAGAAAAACCGGCGGGCGGTCACCCGGAACCCCGAGTGACCGCCCGCCGAAAAATCGCCGAAGGCTTACTTGCCCTTGGCGGCTTCCTTGAGCTTGGAGCCCGCCGAAACCTTGACGCTGTAACCGGCCGGGATGTTGATCGGCTCGCCGGTCTGCGGGTTACGAGCGGTGCGAGCGGCACGGTGCGTGCGCTCGAAGGTCAGGAAGCCGGGGATGGTGACCTTCTCGTCGCCCTTGGCAACGATCTCGCCGACGGTCTCGGCGAACGCGGCCAGCACGGCGTCGGCGTCCTTGCGGGTCACCTCGGCGCGGTCGGCCAGCGCGGCCACCAGCTCACTGCGGTTCATGTTTGTACTCCCGTGTTCTTCTTGCCGTTGAGGCGTGTGCCACGCGACGCGAAGCCGCATGTTGGGCAACAACGAAGCCGATGCTGCCAGGGTCTCGGTCAGGCCCAGGACCCGGGTCCGTCGTCCGAACCCTCGCGCCCGAAGACGCATCCTGCCCCCACCAGCGGCGGTAAAGCCAATCCGGCACCCGTGGGGGTCACACGGAAAGCGCCACCGCCCGGGACCGGGGCGGGCCGGGGGGCCTGCTTCCCGGCCACCCTAGAGGGCCCACGAGGGCCCCGCATTCCGCGACGCGCCGGTCCTCAGGCGGTCGTGGCGCCTGTCACAGCCGCTCCGGCCGCCTTCGCGGCGTTCCGGACGGCCCCCGCCACAGCACCCGCGACCTTGTCGTTGAAGACGCTCGGGATGATGTAGTTCGGGTTGAGCTCGTCCTCGCCCACCACGTCGGCGAGGGCCGTGGCCGCCGCCAGCATCATGTCCGTGTTGACCGTGCGCGACTGGGCGTCGAGCAGGCCGCGGAAGACGCCGGGGAAGACCAGCACGTTGTTGATCTGGTTCGGGAAGTCCGAGCGGCCGGTGGCCACGACGGCCGCCGTCTCACGGGCCACCGCCGGGTCGACCTCGGGGTCCGGGTTCGCGAGCGCGAACACGATCGCGCCGTCCGCCATCGCGGCCACGTCCTCGCCGCCCAGCACGTTCGGAGCCGAGACGCCGATGAAGACGTCCGCGCCGACGACCGCTTCCTTCAGCGTGCCGGTCAGGACCCCGTCGGGACCACCAGTGTTGGTGTTGTCGGCGATCCAGCGCAGCGGCGAGTCGCTGTCGGCGCCCTTGAGGTCCTCGCGGTCGGCGTGCACGACACCGTGGATGTCGGCCACCACCGCGTTCTTCACACCGGCCGCGAGCAGCAGCTTGAGGATGGCGGTACCGGCCGCGCCGGCGCCCGACATGACGACGCGGATGTCGCCAATTGCCTTGCCCGCGACGCGCAGTGCGTTGGTGAGCGCGGCGAGCACGACGATCGCGGTGCCGTGCTGGTCGTCGTGGAAGACGGGGATGTCGAGGGCCTCGCGCAGCCGGGCCTCGATCTCGAAGCAGCGCGGCGCGGAGATGTCCTCCAGGTTGATGCCCGCGAAGCCCGGGGCGATCGCCTTGACGATCTCGACGATGGCGTCGGTGTCCTGGGTGTCCAGGCAGATCGGCCAGGCATCGATGTCGGCGAAGCGCTTGAAGAGGGCCGCCTTGCCCTCCATGACCGGCATGGCGGCCATCGGGCCGATGTTGCCCAGGCCGAGGACCGCGGAGCCGTCCGTCACGACCGCAACGGTGTTGCGCTTGATGGTCAGACGGCGGGCGTCCTCGGGGTTCTCGGCGATCGCCATGCAGACGCGGGCCACACCCGGCGTGTAGACCATGGAGAGGTCGTCACGGTTGCGGATGGGGTGCTTGGACTGCATCTCGATCTTGCCGCCGAGGTGCATCAGGAACGTACGGTCGGAGACCTTCCCGAGCGTCACGCCCTCGATCTTGCGCAGCTCTTCGACGATCTCGTCCGCGTGGGACGTCGAGCTGGCCGCGATCGTGACGTCGATCCGGAGCTTCTCGTGGCCGGAAGCGGTGACGTCGAGGCCGGTCACCGAGCCGCCGGAGGACTCCACGGCGGTGGTGAGCTGCGAGACGGCGGTTCCGCTCGCGGGCACCTCCAGCCGGACCGTCATCGAGTAGGAGACGCTGGGCGCCGTTGCCATGGCCGACTTCCTCTGCTTTCACCGTGTAGCTGTTGCTGTCCGATCGTCGCACCTACCGCCGAGTACGTGGTAGTCGCATCGGATTGTGAACCTTACGTTCACGCCGCTTTCGGAAACTGACTTCCACCATACGAGAAGTGACCGCAAACAGAAAGAGGCCCACGTCACTTCCGTGACGTGGGCCTCTTCCGATACGGCTATGACACCGACCCGCCATGCTCGCCTCGCGGCAAGTGGTCCCTCTGAGGGACGAAGGTTGGGCCCGGGGGCTTGGATCGAGCCGGTGCCGTCATCAACGGTAACACCGGAGTCGCCGGACACAAGGGCCCGACGGGATCAGTCCCGCAGCAGGTCCGGCACCCCCTGCGCGTCCGGTTCGTCACGCTCGGCGGAGACCACCGTGAGCTGCTGCGTCGCCCTGGTCAGAGCCACGTAGAGGACGCGCAGACCGGCCGGCGACTCGTCCGCGATCTCCGCCGGGGAGACCACGATCGTCGCGTCGTACTCCAGCCCCTTGGCCTCCAGCGAACCGAGGGCGACGACCCGGTCGCCGAGCCCGGCCAGCCAGCGGGCCGCCTCCTTGCGGCGGTTCATCGCCACGACGACGCCGACGGTGCCGTCGACCCGCTCCAGGAGCCGGGCGGCCTCCTCCCGCACGGTGTCCGCCAGCCGGTCGGCGACGGCGACGAAACGCGGCTCGACGCCGGTGGAGCGGACCGCGGCGGGCGACGTGGAACCGGGCATCGCCAGGGCGAGGACCTTCGCCGCCAGATCCGCGATCTCCGACGGGTTGCGGTAGTTCACCGTCAGCTCGAAGCGGCGCCGCGGCCGGCTGCCCAGGGCCTCGTCACGGGCGGCCGCCGCCTCGTCCGGGTCGGACCAGGAGGACTGCGCCGGGTCGCCGACGATCGTCCACGTGGCGTGCCGGCCGCGGCGGCCGACCATCCGCCACTGCATCGGGGTCAGGTCCTGCGCCTCGTCGACGATGACGTGCGCGTACTCGGTCCGCTCCTGCGCGAGCCGCTCGGCCCGCTCGTACTGGGTCTCCTCCCGTACGGGCATCAGCTCCTCCAGACCGGTGAGCTGGTCCAGCGGGTCGTACTCGCGCCTGCGCTTCGGGCGGGCCGGGGCGCCGAGCACGGAGTTCAGCTCGTCGAGCAGGGCGATGTCGTGCACCGAGTACGCCTCGCGCCGCAGCGACCGGGCCAGCTTGCGGACCTCGCCCGGATTGAGGATCCGGCGGGCCCAGCGGCCCAGCCGGCGCTCGTCGGACATCGCGGCGAGCACGGCGCGCGGGGTCAGCTCCGGCCACCAGGCGTCCAGGAAGCGCACGAAGTCGTCCTCGCCGGTGATGTCCTCGTCGAAGGACGAGCGCAGCTCCGCGGCGAGCTCGGGGTCCGCGTGCCGGCCGGCCGCGCCGGACTGCTCCCACAGCGCGTCGAGGAGCAGCTTGCGGGCCCGCGGGCGCAGGTGGTTGACCGGCGCCGTGCCGCCGAGGACCGCGTGCCGGATCCGGTTGAGCTGCCCGGCCTCCAGCTCCAGACGGCGGCCGAAGGCGACCACGCGGAGCCGGGTGGGGGTCACCCCGGCCGCCGGGGTCTGCGCGCCCTCGTCGGCCTCGTCCTCGCCGAACGCCAGCTGCTCCTGCCGCGCCGGGGCCGGGCGCCCCGACTCCAGCGCGCCCCGGGCCGCCTTGCGCAGCACCTTCAGCATCCGCGACGAGCCCTTCACGCGGGCGACCGCCGGGCTGTCGTACTCCGTGGCCTCCGCGCCGCCGTCGGAGCCGTCGTAGAGGGAGCCGACCGCGCGGATCGCGACTTGGCCCTCCTCGCCGAGCGAGGGCAGCACGCCCTCCGTGTAGGCCACGAGCAGCGGCGTCGGCGACACGATGAGGATGCCGCCCGCGTACCGGCGCCGGTCCTGGTACAGCAGGTAGGCCGCGCGGTGCAGCGCCACCGCCGTCTTGCCGGTGCCGGGCCCGCCCTCGACGTACGTCACCGAGGCGGCGGGGGCGCGGATGACCAGGTCCTGCTCGGCCTGGATGGAGGCGACGATGTCCCGCATGGAGTGGCTGCGGGCCTGGCCGAGCGCGGCCATCAGGGCGCCGTCGCCGATCGCCGGCAGCTCCTCGCCGTCCAGGTACGCGGTCAGCTCCGGGCGCATCAGGTCGTCCTCGACGCCCAGCACCCTGCGCCCCTTGGACCGGATGACCCGGCGGCGCACCACCCGGCCGGGGTCCACGGGCGTCGAGCGGTAGAACGGGGCGGCCGCCGGGGCCCGCCAGTCGATCACCAGCGGCGAGTAGTCCGCGTCGAGGACGCCGATCCGGCCGATGTGCAGGGTCTCCGCGATGTCGGCCGTGTTGTCCTCCCGTACGGCGCCCTCGGCGGGCTCGACGGCCGTGTACGCGCCGTCGGGGCCCTTCTTGCCGTCCTTGCCGGGCAGCAGGTCGATCCGGCCGAACAGGAAGTCCTCGAACTCGTTGTTGAGCCGGTTGAGGTGGATACCCGCGCGGAAGACCTGCGCGTCGCGCTCGGCCAGCGCGCCGGGGGTGCCGACCTGGCCGCGTTTGGCGGCGTCGTCCATGAGGAACTCCGCCTCGTGGATCTTCTCCTCGAGGCGGCGGTAGACGGCGTCGAGGTGGTTCTGTTCGACGCCGATCTCACGGTCGCGGACGGAGTCCATCGTGCTGCGGTCCACCGCTGAACCGTGCTGAGCCTGAGCGGCCACCGGGCCCCCTTCTGACGTGCTGGGCAGCCGTCAAAGGTACGCGAAAGGGGGCCGCCCAAGCTACGCGTGAAAGGTCACGGCTAGGCGTTCACCTCGACGAGTTGCCTCCCGTCCAGCGTCTCGACCTCGAAGTGGTCGATCTGGTCGCGGGTGAAGGCCGCGCCGCCGTGGACGTAGAGCGGGTACTTGGCGCTCTCGTGGGCGCTGTCCGCGATGCCGTAGCCCCACTTCGGGACGGCCCAGGTGGTGACCGTCTCGCGTTCGCCGTTCTTGCCGACGGCGACGAGGGAGCACGTGAGCGGGCCCTTGACGTTCTTCAGCTCCAGGACCGTGTGGGTGCCCCAGGCCTTCTTCTCCATGCCGACCGTCGCGCTCACGTTCGTCGTGGGATCGGTCGCCTCCACCTTGTCGGAGATGTGCTGGAAGGCGTCCTCGGCGGGTCCCGCGGAGTGCGCGGTCACGGCCTTGCCGCCGTCGCCGCCGTCGCCGGTCGACGCCAGGACCGTCAGCGGGCCGCCGACGATCAGCGCCGCGGCGGCCGCCACCAGGTACAGGCCCCGGCGGCGCTTGCGCGCGCGTCCCCGGGCCACCTCGCCGACCAGGGTCTCCGCGAGCCGCGGGCTCGGCCGGGCCGCGAGCGACTCCCCCACCACCGGCGTGGCGCGGCCGGGCGGCACATCGGCGAGGGCGGCGAGCATCGGGCCCATGCCCGCGAACTCCTCCAGCTGCCGCGCGCACCGCTCGCAGCCCGCGAGATGGACCTCGAACGCGGTCGCCTCGGCGTCGTCGAGGACCCCGAGCGCGTACGCGGCGACCGTCTCGTGCACATCGCCGGACGGCTGCCCGGCGTAGCCGCCGTGTCCCTCTCGTCCCCCGTGTCCGAACGTCATGCCGTCACCCCCCGCTCCTCCAGCGCCAGCTTCATCGAGCGCAGGGCGTAGAACACCCGTGAGCGCACCGTTCCGCTGGGGATGCCGAGCGTCTCGGCCGCCTCGTTGACCGTACGCCCCTTGAAGTACGTCTCCACGAGTACTTCCCGGTGGGCCGGGGTCAGGTCCTCCAGGGCATCGGACAGCGTCATCAGCCACAGCGCCTTGTCGATCTCGTCCTCCGCGGGGATGACCTCCAGCGGCGACGGATCGACCTCCTGCGGCCGGGCCTGCCGGCTGCGGTGGCCGTCGATGACGATGCGCCGGGCGACCGTCACCAGCCAGGGGCGTACCGAACCGGTCGCACGGTTGAGCTGACCGGCGTTCTTCCAGGCACGGATGAGCGTCTCCTGCACGACGTCCTCGGCGCGCTGCCGGTCCCCCGCCACCAGCCGCAGCACATAGGCCAGCAGAGGGCGCGCGTGCTCGGCGTAGAGCGCGCGCATCAGCTCCTCGTCCGGCTCCGGGGGCCGCGGCGCTCGATGTCGGGCCCGGGGCGGGCGTTCATCGGCCACGGCGGAATCCTTGCGCACGCCTACCTCCGGTGTCCCCAGTTCTGCCATGTCCTGTGGCTGGGCTCACGACGGTGATACGCAGACGAACGCGCGTGTGTTCAAAGGGAGTTGAGATGCACCATGCACCTGCATGGGTGCTATGCGCGGGCCAGGGCGGCGCGGCGGCGGTGTCTGGCCACCCGTTCCCGGTTGCCGCACACCTCGCTGGAGCACCAGCGGCGGCGGCGCCCGCGCGAGGTGTCCAGGTAGATGATCGGGCAGTTGTCGCCCTCGCACTGGCGCAGGGCGCCGCGCGCGGACGGGTCGGTGAGCAGGTCCACCGCGTCCCGGGCGACCGCCGAGAGCAGGGCCGGACAGCCGGGCGCCGCGTACAGGGAGCGGGCCAGCGTGCCGTCGGCGGTGCGGACCGCGCAGGGCGCGGGCGGGGCGGCGCGGGCGAGGAGATTGACCCGGTCCAGGGCGACGGGCACGGGCCGGCCCGCGAGTTCACCGCGGACCAACAGACCGACGTGGCGCCGGAGTTCGCGGAACGCGACGAGCCAGGACGCGGCCGGGTCCAGGTCGGCGCCCGCCGGGACGAGACCGGCGCCGACCAGCCAGGCCCGCAGGCTGTCGGGGGAGGTGAGGCGTTCGACGGGGTGCGCGGTGGCGACCAGATCCAGGCAGAGGCGTCCGGAGTCGAACCGCAGCTCCCAGAGTGCGGGGCGAGAGGGGTGGGGGGACCCTGTGGGTACTGCTGCCATGTCCTCTACAGTGCCCGCCCCGGGCCTACTTGGGAACGCTCGGGGGCGGGTCGGCGTGCAGGAGCCGTGCGAAACGGATGTGGTCGCGCCAGGCGCCGTTGATGTAGAGGTACTTGGGCGACAGCCCGTACCGCTCGAATCCGCACTTGGCGAGCACCCGCTGGGACGCCAGGTTGTCGGTGAGGGTGCCCGCCTCCACGCGGTGCAGGGCGAGTTCGTCGCGGCAGACGCGGATCATCTCCTCGACGGCGGCCGTGGTCAGGCCGCGGCCCGCGTAGGTGCCGTCGATCCAGTAGCCGAGGCTGGCGCTGCACAGCGGTCCCATGACGATGCCGCTGAGCGTGAGCCGGCCCACCACGATCCCGTCGGCCGCCCTGTCGACCAGCACCCACGTCTCGCTGCCCACGCCGGTGAGCCGCTCGACCTGCCCCTCGGCGGTGTAGAACTCCGGCTCACGGTACGGCTCGGTGGCGCGCAGGTGGTCGACGTTGCGGACCTGCGCGTCGGCCAGGGCCTGGGCGTCGTCGACCGTGGCGCGACGCATCTCGATGTCGGGGGCGATCAGCATGTCCGTACGGTACGAGGCGGTCGTGGACGCTCGCTTATGGGGGTGCGCGGCTCGGCGATGTCCGGCGGGCGGGCCCGCGCCTTCACTGGGGACATGACTTCTTCGCAGCGCTTCACCCCCCTTCTGCTGGGGGCCGCGGCCGTCACCGTGGGACTGGCCGCCGGGACCTTCTACAGCTTCGCGTGCGCCGTGATGCCGGCGCTGGCGCGCAGCGACGACCGTACGTACGTCGAGGTGATGCGGAACATCAACGACGTGATCCAGAACCCCGTGTTCTTCGCGAGCTTCCTCGGGGCGGTGCCGCTCACCGCGGTGGCCGCGTGGCGGGTTCGGCGGGAGGTGGGGGTGCGGGGGTGGGTGTGGGCGGCGTTCGTGGCGTACGCCGCCGCGTTCGTGCTGACGTCGGCCGTGAATGTGCCGCTGAACGACGCGCTGGCCCTGCCGGGGGATGCGGGGCGGTTGCGAGCCGCGTTCGAGGGGCCGTGGGTGGCGTGGAACGCGGTGCGGGCCGCTTTGTGCACGGTGTCGCTGGGGTGCTTGGGGTGGGCGCTCGCCCGCGCCCCGCGCCCCTAGGTCGTCCGTCGGCTGCGGCCCGGTGGCCGCTTCTCGCGCAGTTCCCCGCGCCCCTGGAAGCGAGCTTCGCTCGCCCAGGGGCGCGGGG
>NZ_JBEYYU010000119.1:0-8729 GCF_040645755.1 Streptomyces sp. NPDC046716 | reverse complement strand
CAGCTCCTACCCGATCCCCGACTCGCACTCCGCCGGCCTCCCCGCGCCCCTGAAGCGAGCTGCGCTCGCCCAGGGGCAGGGGAAGGCGCGCGCAGCGCATGCCTTCAGGGGCGCGGGGAACTGCGCGGCCAGCCCCCACCGGCCCGCACCCGACCACACGCCCCCAGAGTTAAGGTCGGGCCATGAGTGAGCTGCGTGAGCGATTTGCCCAGGTGCTGCGGGCGGCGGCGACGGAGAACCCGGGGAGCGATCCCTACCCGTACGCCGACAACCTCCTCACCCGCTGGGCGGAGCCCCACCGTCGCTACCACACCCAGACCCACCTCACCGCCGTCCTCGACCACATCGACGTACTGGAGCAGCACGCCGAAAACCCCGCGACCGTGCGCCTCGCGGCGTGGTTCCACGACGCGGTGTACCGGCCGGACCGCTCCGAGAACGAGGAGCGTTCGGCGGCCCTCGCGGAGCGCGCCCTCACCGAGGCAGGACTGGCGGAGCCCACGGTGGCCGAGGTGGCCCGCCTGGTCCGTCTCACGGTCACCCACGACCCGGCCGACGGCGACACCGACGGCGAGACCCTGTGCGACGCCGACCTGGCGATCCTGGCGGCGGAGCCGGAGGCCTACGCGGCGTACACGCGGGCGGTCCGCGAGGAGTACGCGTTCGTCCCCGACGAGGCGTTCAGAGAGGGCCGGGCGGCGGTCCTGCGCCAGCTCATCGATCTGCCCGCCCTGTTCAGAACCCCGTACGGGAAGAAGCACTGGGAGTCCCCGGCCCGGGACAACCTGACAACGGAACTGCGCCTGCTGGCACCCCGCTAGCCGCCCACGGCGGCAACCGGGAATGCCACCCCCTCCACCCCCGGTTGCCCCTGACATGCCGCAAAATCCCACCCGCACCCCGATGCCCCTGGCCGTCTACATACTCGGCCTCAGCGTCTTCGCCCTCGGCACGAGCGAGTTCATGCTCTCCGGGCTGCTCCCGGCCGTCGCCGACGACATGGACGTCACGATCCCGCAGGCGGGTCTGCTGATCTCGGCGTTCGCGATCGGCATGGTGGTGGGCGCCCCGCTGCTGGCGGTGGCGACCCTGCGCCTGCCCCGCCGCACCACGCTCATCGCCCTGATCACGACCTTCGGCCTGGGCCAGGTCGCGGGCGCCCTCGCCCCCACCTACGGCATCCTCTTCGCCTCCCGCGTCGTCTCCGCGCTGGCCTGCGCCGGGTTCTGGGCGGTCGGCGCGGCCGTCGCCATCGCGATGGTGCCGGTGAACCAGCGGGCCCGCGCCATGGCGGTGATGATCGGCGGCCTGTCGATCGCGAACGTGCTGGGCGTCCCGGCCGGTGCCTTCCTCGGTGACGGGCTCGGCTGGCGCGCGGCGTTCTGGGCGGTCGGCGCGGCCTCGGCGATCGCGCTCGTCGGCATCGTCACGCTGGTCCCGCACATCCCGCGCCCGGCCGAACGTCCGCGCCTGAAGCGCGAGTTGTCGATCTACGCGGACCGGCAGGTGTGGCTGTCGATCGCGGTGACGGCGCTGGCGGCGGGCGGCGTCTTCTGCGCGTTCAGCTACCTGTCCCCGTTCCTGACGGACGTCGCGGGCCTGGACGAGAGCTGGGTCCCGGCCGTTCTGGCGCTGTTCGGCGTGGGCGCGCTGGTCGGCACGACGGTCGGCGGCCGGGTCGCGGACGCGCACCTCTTCGGGGTGCTGCTGACCGGCACCGCGCTGTCCACGGTCTTCCTCGCCGCGCTGGCGCTGCTCGGGCACCTGGAGATCGCGGCGGTGGCCCTGGCGTTCCTGCTCGGCCTGTCCGCCTTCTACACGGCTCCGGCGCTCAACGCCCGGATGTTCAACGTGGCGGGGGCGGCCCCCACCCTGGCGGGCGCCACCACGACCGCCGCGTTCAACCTCGGCAACACCGGCGGCCCCTGGCTCGGCGGCACGGTCATCGACGCCGACCTCGGCTATCCGGCGGTGGCCTGGGCGGGCGGCGCGATGACGGTGCTCGCGCTGGCCCTGACGGCGGTGTCGCTGCGGCTGCACCGGCGCACGACGCCGTCCCGGATCGTCATCGGCAGCGCCGCTACGCCGCAGGCCGCCCCTTCGGACGCCGCAGCCCCGCGTCCGTAAGCCGCCGTACGAGCTCCTTCGAGCCGATCGTCACGGCCCCGGCCCGCACCGCGTCCTCGTAGCGGTGCGCCGGGATGTCGTAGTGATCGCGCTCGAAGGCACGCTCCGGCACCCCCAACTCCCTCGCGAACAGGTGTAGTTCGTCGAACGACACATCGCTGACGAGGTGCGACCAGAGCCGGCCGTGGCCGGGCCAGGTCGGCGGGTCGATGTAGACGGTCACCCGGCCACGGCTCCCAGCGAGCCGACCGGCGCCACGACCACTCCGGCCTCCGAGCACACCCAGTGCGGGTCGGCGCCCAGCTCCGGCTCGACGTCGAGCGCGTGCGGGCCGTCCGCGCCCGAGCCCGGACCGCACACCGGGCACACCGGCCAGCGCCCGTGCCGCTCCAGGATTCCGTCCTGCACGTCCTGCGCCACGAGACCGGTGACGAACTCGACGCCCTCCGGCCACTGCTCCACCCACCAGCGGCGCTGCGTGATCGACTCCTCGACGAGCGAGACCACGTCCGCGTCGGCGACGTCGACGGCCTTCAGGTCCGCGAGGATCAGCGCGCGAGCCGCGTGCAGAGCCTGTTCCAGGGGGCTGATGGTGTTCATCCCCCCATTGTCCCGCGCGCCTGTTCCGTACGGCGCGGATGTGACGCAGGTCCCGGCCCTTCGACCCTTGACCCCCGGCCGTCCTGAAAATATCTTTCATCACGTGAGCAATGACGTGAAGGAAAGTTTCGCCAACGACGCGCCGCCCGCCCCGGCGGCCCTCGCGGCCAAGGTGCGCACCCTGGCCCCGTCGATGACGCGATCCATGCAGCGGGTCGCGGAGGCGGTCGCCGGTGACCCCGCCGGCTGCGCCGCCCTCACCGTCACCGGCCTCGCCGAGCTCACCGGCACCAGCGAGGCCACGGTGGTCCGCACCGCCCGCCTCCTGGGCTACCCCGGCTACCGCGATCTGCGCCTCGCCCTCGCCGGGCTCGCCGCGCAGCAGCAGTCGGGCCGGGCGCCCGCCGTCACCGCCGACATCGCGGTCGACGACCCGATCGCCGACGTGGTCGCGAAGCTGGCCTACGACGAGCAGCAGACCCTCGCCGACACCGCCGCCGCGCTCGACACCGTGCAGCTCGGCGCCGCCGTGGGCGCGCTCGCCGCCGCCGGGCGGGTCGAGATCTACGGCATGGCCGCGTCCGGGCTCGTCGCCCAGGACCTGGCGCAGAAGCTGCTCCGCATCGGGCACGTCGCGTACGCGCACTCGGACCCCCACCTGGCCGTGACCAACGCGGTCAGCCTGCGCTCCGGCGACGTCGCCGTCGCCATCACGCACTCCGGCGCCACCAGCGACGTCATCGAGCCGCTCCGGGTCGCCTTCGAGCACGGCGCGACGACCATCGCCATCACGGGCCGCCCCGACGCGCCGGTCTCCCAGTACGCGGACCACATCCTCACCACCTCCATCGCCCGCGAGAGCGAGCTCCGTCCCGCGGCCATGTCCTCCCGGACCAGCCAGCTCCTCGTGGTCGACTGCCTCTTCGTGGGCGTGGCCCAGCGCAACTACGAGACGGCAGCCCCGGCCCTCTCCGCTTCCTACGAGGCCCTGGCCCACCGCCACCGCGCCGCTCCGCGGGGCGGCAGATCATGACGGCCGCCACCATCTGCGGCCCGGTGGGGCTTCTCGCGCAGTTCCCCGCGCCCCTGAAGGCTGCGCTTCGCGCGCCTTCCCCTGCCCCTGGACGAGCGGAGCTCGTTTCAGGGGCGCGGGGAACTGCGCGACCAGCCACGACGAGAGCCGCACCCGGCAGCTGACCGCGCCCGGCAGACGCCATCCCGCACCCGCCACCGCACCCCGCACAGAAAGCCCCCGAGACGACGATGTCCACCGACGCCACGTACACCGAACTCCGCGCCCAGCTGGCCACCCTCACCACAGAAGCCTTCCGCCCGGAACTCGCCGAGATCGACCAGCTCCCCACCCAGGAGATCGCCCGCATCATGAACGGCGAGGACGCCACGGTGCCCGGCGCCGTGGCGGCCCAGCTCCCCCAGATCGCGGCGGCGATCGACGGCACCGCCGCCCGCATGGCCCGCGGCGGCCGCCTCCTCTACGCGGGCGCCGGCACGGCCGGCCGCCTCGGTGTCCTGGACGCGTCCGAGTGCCCGCCCACCTTCAACACCGACCCGTCCGAGGTCATCGGCCTGATCGCGGGCGGCCCCTCCGCGATGGTCACCGCGGTCGAGGGCGCCGAGGACTCCAAGGAGCTCGCCGCCGAGGACCTGGACGCCCTGAACCTGACGGAGAACGACGTCGTCGTCGGCATCTCCGCCTCGGGCCGCACCCCGTACGCGATCGGCGCGGTCGAGCACGCGAAGGCCCGCTACGGCGCCCTCACCATCGGCCTGTCCTGCAACGCGGACAGCGCCCTCGCGGCCGCCGCGGACCACGGCATCGAGGTCGTCGTCGGCCCCGAGCTGCTCACCGGCTCGACCCGCCTGAAGGCGGGCACGGCCCAGAAGCTCGTACTGAACATGCTGTCGACGATCACCATGATCCGGCTCGGCAAGACGTACGGGAACCTCATGGTCGACGTCCGCGCGTCGAACGAGAAGCTGCGGGCCCGCTCCCGCCGCATCGTCTCCCTGGCCACGGGCGCCGACGACGCCGTCATCGAGGCCGCCCTCGCCGCCACCGACGGCGAGGTGAAGAACGCGATCCTCGTCGTCCTCGGCGATGTCGACGGCCCCACGGCCGCCCGCCTGCTGTCCGCGTCGGACGGCCACCTGCGCGCCGCGCTCGCCGCGGCCCCGAGCACCACCCCCTGACCCCCGTACACCCCCAGCACCACCCGCACAGCAAGGCAGCACGCACCATGGCTGAGAACAAGAACCGCGACGTGGCGGCCTCGATCCTCCCGCTTGTCGGCGGGCCGGAGAACGTCACCTCGGTAGTCCACTGCATGACCAGGCTCCGGCTGGGTCTGGCCGACCGTTCGCTGGTCCAGGACGAGGCGCTGAAGGCGCTGCCCGACGTCATGGGCGTGGTCGAGGACGAGACGTACCAGATCGTGCTCGGCCCGGGGAAGGTCGCCCGGGTGACCCCCGAGTTCGAGGCGCTGGTCGAGGAGGGCAGGGCCGCCGCACCGGCGGCCTCGCCCGCGCCCGCCCCGCACGCGGCGACGGCCGACGAACTGGCCGCCCAGGGAGCCGAGATGCGGGCGGCGCGGAAGGCGAAGAACGCCACCCCGTTCAAGCTCTTCCTCCGCAAGATCGCCAACATCTTCGTGCCGCTGATCCCGGCCCTGATCGGCTGCGGCATCGTCGCGGGCATCAACGGCCTGCTGATCAACCTGGAGTGGCTGCCCTCCGTCACCCCGGCGCTCGCCGCCATCGCCTCCGGCTTCATGTCGCTGATCGCGGTGTTCGTCGGCTACAACACGGCGAAGGAGTTCGGCGGCACCCCGATCCTCGGCGGCGCCGTCGCGGCGATCATCGTGTACGCGGGCGTCGCCAACATCGAGGCGTTCGGCCAGAAGCTCTCCCCCGGCCAGGGCGGTGTGCTCGGCGCGCTGGGCGCGGCGGTCCTCGCGGTGTACGTGGAGAAGTGGTGCCGCAAGTGGGTCCCGGAGGCGGTGGACGTCCTCGTGACCCCCACCCTGACGGTCCTGATCTCCGGCCTGGTCACGATCTTCGGCCTGATGTACGTGGCCGGCGAGGTCTCCACCGGGATCGGCACGGCGGCGAACTGGCTGCTCGACAACACGGGCGCCTTCGCGGGCCTGGTCCTCGGCGGCCTGTTCCTCCCGCTGGTCATGCTGGGCCTGCACCAGGCCCTCATCCCCATCCACACCACCCTCATCGAGCAGCAGGGCTACACGGTCCTGCTCCCCATCCTGGCGATGGCGGGCGCGGGCCAGGTCGGCTGCGCGATCGCGGTGTTCAAGCGGCTCAAGCACAACGCGTCGATCCGCAAGACCATCAAGTCGGCGCTCCCGGCGGGCTTCCTGGGCGTGGGCGAACCCCTCATCTACGGTGTCTCGCTGCCGCTGGGCCGTCCGTTCATCACGGCGTGCGTGGGCGGTGCGGCGGGCGGCGCGTTCGTCGGTCTGTTCTCGATGCTGGGTGACAAGGTCGGCTCGACGGCGATCGGCCCGTCCGGCTGGGCGCTGTTCCCGCTCCTCGACGGCAACCACGGCTGGGGCAGCACGGCCCTCATCTACGGCGGCGGCCTGCTGGTCGGCTACATCGTCGGCTTCGTCGCCACGTACTTCTTCGGCTTCAGTAAGCAGATGCTGGTGGACCTGAACGCCGAAGCCCCCGAGGCAACCGCACCCGTGACCGTCCCGGACACCCCGGAGGCCCTGACGCCCTCCGCGCGCTGAGTACACCCGGCGCCCCTGGACGAGCGAAGCTCGCTTCCAGGGGCGCGGGGAACTGCGCGACCAGCCCCCACCGGCCCGCAGACGAACGAACCACCCGGAGGCGCGGGGCAAGACTGCTAGCGTGCCCGGCATGGTGGACACGCGCACCGATGCCCTCGCCTTCCGCTGGTACGGCGGAAGGGTCTCGGTCGACTTCACGGCCACACTGACCGGCCAAGCCCCCGACACCGCGGAGCAACTGCGCACCCCGGCCGACTTGTCCCGCTGGTGCCGCGAGGCACACCTCACCGACGTCCCCCTCCCCGACGCGACCCCCCGAGCCCTCGCCCAGGCCCACCAGTTGCGCGAGTCCCTGCACCGGACGTTCCTGCACGCGGCGAAGCCGGACCCGGACGACCTCGACACCATCAGCACCTGGTCGGCCCGGTCCCTGCCGGGCCCCCGCCTCACCACGGACGCGGACGACGCCCCGGCCCTGCACCGCCCCCAACTCCACCTCACCGGCGACCTGCTGACCCTGATAGCCCGCGACGGAGTCGACCTCCTCACGGGCCGCCACAGCCACCGCATCCGCGAGTGCGCCGCCCCCGACTGCACCCTCCTCTTCGTCGACGTCAGCCGCCCGGGCCGCCGCCGCTGGTGCTCGATGGACGTGTGCGGGGCGCGGGCGAAGATGGCCGGGTACCGATCCCGCAAGACGCAAGGCGAACCACGATGACCGCAGAACCCCGGCCCCGCCCCCACCATGACGCCGACGTCGACGTACTGGACGCGATGGAGCGGAACCTGGCGGAGCACGCCGTCCACCTCCACCGGAGCATGACCGGCGCGACCGTCACCGAGACCGGCGATCTGCTGATCGCCGACAGCGGCTCGGACGACGACACGTTCAACATCGTCGCCGCGGCCCGCTTCACCCCCGCCACCGCACCGGCCCGCATCGCGGAGACGGCGCGGACGCTGACCGGCACCGGCCGCCCGTTCTCCTGGTGGGTGGGCCCCGCCTCCACACCGGCCGACCTCGGTGACCGTCTGACGGCGGCCGGGCTGCCGGCGTGGGAGCACGAGTCGGCGATGTGGGCCGAGCTGGACAGCGCCCCGCCGCCACCGGCCGTCCCCGGACTGGACATCAGGCCGGTCACCACGCCCGCCCAACTCGCCGACTACGCGACGGTGATCGCCGCGAACTGGGACCCGCCCGCCGAGACCGTCCGCCGCTTCTTCGCCGCCGCCGCCCCACAGGCGCTCGCCGCGCACTGCCCGGCCCGCTACCTGGTCGGCTACGCCGAAGGGCGCCCGGTCTCCTCGGCCGAGGTGTTCCTGCACGCCGGGGTCGCCGGGATCTACAACATCGCCACCCTGGCCGCCGACCGCCGCCGCGGCTACGGCGGCGCCCTCACCCTCGCCGCGCTCCGCACGGCCCGCGACGAGGGCCACCGCATCGCGGTCCTCCAGGCATCGGCCGAGGGCGAGCCCGTCTACCGGCGCCTGGGCTTCCGCGCCTGCGGCCGCTTCACCGAGCACGCGATCGCCCCCTGACCGGCCCCCGGAGGCAGGGCGCTCAGCGGGGTCCGAGTCCCGTGCGCCCGTCGAGGAGTTCCCGGGCGATGTCCAAGTGCCCGGCGTGCCGGGCGGTTTCCTCGATCATGTGCAGGACGATCCCGCGGAGATCGCTGATGTCGTCCATGGGTTCGGGGTGACGGCCGCGCGGGGGCGCCGACAACGGCGTACGGGCGATCACGGCGTCGGAGAGCCGGCACTGCTCGGCGTAGAAGGCGAACACCTCCCCGGCCGCTCGTGGTGTCGTCAGCGGGGCGGCGCCGTCGTCGGGCCACGGCAGCGGCCCGGCCGCCCCGGTGACGACCTCCTGGAACCAGTGCCGCTCCGCGTGCCCCAGATGCTCCACGAGCCCGAGCGGCGTCCACCCCGAAGGCAGGACCGACGTGTTCAGGGCCCGCGCGTCGAGCCCGTCGACGACGGCCAGCACGCCGGCCCGCTGCGCCACGAGGTACGCCACCAGCGTCTGCTTCTCCGTGCCGTCCGCGTTCATGCGTGCATACTGCCCCGGGCGACCGCCGCGAGGGTCGGATACTGCCGAGATCATCGAGTAGCCCGCTCTCCCGCAATCCACCACCCGCTTCCGCTAGGGCCTGTCCGGCGGATCAGGTCGCAGCCGGGCGGCCCGCGCATTTCTGTGCTGGTGAGCGGGGTCTGGTGCGTCGAGATGCAAGGCGG
>NZ_JBEYYU010000118.1:0-9191 GCF_040645755.1 Streptomyces sp. NPDC046716 | reverse complement strand
CGGCGACACGGACATCGTGCTCACCGGCGGCGTCGAGTCGATGACCCGCGCGCCGTGGGTCCTGCCCAAACCCTCGCGCGCCTTCCCCGCCGGAGCGCCTTCCCCTGGACGAGCGGAGCTCGTCTCAGGGGCGCGGGGAACTGCGCGAGAAGAGGCCACCGGCCCGCAGGTCGCAACGAACCCCGTGGGGCAGACGCAGGTCTTCAGGGGCGCGGGGAACTGCGCGACCAGCCCCCACCGGCCGTCACTCGGCGACGCTCCCCACTTCGGCCGAGGCAAGACGTCCGTCCACCATCTCGACGACCCGGTCGGCGACAGCCAGTTGCGCCCGGTCATGAGTGACCAGCACCGTCGCAACCCCCCGCGCCCGCGTGAGCCCGCCCAACAACTCCAGCACCGCGGCCCCCCGTTCATGATCCAGCGCGCTGGTCGGCTCGTCGACGAGGAGGACCTTCGGCTCGTTCATGAGGGCCCGCGCGATATTGACCCGCTGCCGCTGCCCGCCGGACAACTGATGCGGCCGCCGGTGGGCCTGCCCGGCGAGCCCCACGGCGTCCAGCAGCTCGACGGCCCGGCCCCGCACATCACGAGCGCGCCGCCCGCCCAGATGGGCCATCACCTGAAGCTGCTCGAGCGCGGTGAGCGACGGCAGCAGATTGGGCTGCTGGAAGACGATGCCGATGGCCCCGCGCCGCAGCCCGGCGGCGGCCGCGCGGCCGAGCCCGGTGGCCTCGGCGCCGCCGACGAGGACGCGCCCGCTGTCCGGGGTGACGAGCGTCGCCGCGACGGCGAGCAGGCTGGACTTGCCGGACCCCGACGGCCCGACGACGGCCGTGAGCCCGCCCGCCGGAACCTCCAGGCTCACCCGGTCCAGGGCGGTCAGCCGCCCCTCCCCGTCCGGATACGTCAGGGTGATGTCTTCGAGCAGCAGGGTCATCGGGCACTTCCGAGCGCGGTGAGGGGGTCGACGGCGGTGATCCGCCGGATGGACAGGGCGGCGCCGACGGCACCGAGGACGGTCATCACGACGGCCGGGCCGATCGTGGTCAGCGGCTCCATCACGAACGGCACGCTGTCCGGCACGAACGCCCCGATGAGGGCGGCGAGGCCGGTGCCGAGCGCGGTGCCGCCCACCAGCATGACGACGGCCTGGCCGAGCGCGTCCCGCAGCAGATGGCCGGTGGACGAGCCCAGCGCCTTCAGGACGGCGATGTCGCCGCTGCGCTGAATGGTCCAGATGGTGAAGAACGCGCCGATGACGAGCGCCGAGATGACGAAGAGGAAGCCGCGCATCAGTTGCAGCGAACCGTTCTCGGCCTGGTAGGACCCTATGGCCTCCAGGGCGCCGTCGACGGTGGTGGTGCGGGTCCCGGCCGCCCGGTCGGCGGCGGCGAGACCGGCGCCGGACGCGGTCGACAGGGCGACGACCGTGGCGCCGCCGGAGCGGGTGAGCTTCTGCCAGTCGGCGAGACCGGCCCAGACGACGGGCGTGTGGCTGTAGGAGGCGTCGCCCGAGACGGCGGCGACGGTGAGCCTCCCGGCGCCGAGCGCGACCGTGCCGCCGGCGCGCACCCCGAGTTCCCGCGCGGCCTTCTGCGACAGGATGGCGGTGCCGGGGGCGAGGTCGTCGGGCGCGAGACCGGAGTCGGGCCGCACCCCGAACGCGGAGACGGCGGCGGTCCTGCCGCCCGCCTCCGCGTTGAGGGTGCGGATGCCGATCGGCTCGGCGCCGCGCACGCCCGGCCGCGCGGCCAGCTCCCGCCACTGCCTCTCGTTGACGGCCGAGCCGGTGAAGGACACCGACTGGCCGGCGGCGGGCCGGGCGAACGCGATGTGGTCGGCCGGCAGCGCCGTCAGCGCGGACGTGTTGTCCCGCGCGAGCCCGGCGGTCAGCCCCGACAACAGCCCCACCAACAGCGTGATCAGTACGATCACGGTGCCCATGAGGGCGAACCTGCCCCGGGCGAACCGTAGATCTCTCCATGCGACGAACATGCCGTCCACCCTGCGGCCCGGCGGCCCGCCCGGGCATCGCGCCACAGCACACTTCACCCGAATCGAAGGACGCAGTCGGCTTTCAACCTTTCGGTTGACCGCTTCGAGGGATTGCCTCCGTACGCTGGTGAACGGTATGGATCCACGCTCCCTCACCCCCGTCCTGCGCGTGCTGCGCCTGTGTCTGCACCTGCTCACGGCGGGGCTGCTCGCCCTCGTCGTGGCGCGCGCCCTGACCGGGCGGACCGCCGAACCGGCCGCGGCGGTGGTGACCGCGGCCGCGGCGATGGGCGCGGTGTACGCGGCCGGTCCGCTGATCCCTGCCGTCCGGTCCACCCGCGCGGGCGCCGCCTGCTGGCTCGCCGTGCTCGGCACGGTCTGGGCGGTGCTGCTCGCCCTCTCCCCCGACGGCCTGTGGCTGGCCTTCCCCCTCTACTTCCTCCTCGTCCATCTGCTGCCCGCCCGCTGGGGCGTGCCGGCCGTGGCGGTGGCGGCGGGCGCGGCCATCGCCTCGTACGTCGGTCATGGCGCGCCGCTCAACGCGGGCGCGTTCATAGGGCCGCTGATCGGCGCCGCCGTCGCCGTCGCGACCGTGCTGGGCTACCAGGCCCTGTACCGGGAGAGCGAGAGCCGGCGCCGGCTCATCGAGGAGCTGATCGCGACCCGCGCCGAGCTGGCGGACGCCGAGCGCACCGCGGGCACCCTCGCCGAACGCGAGCGGCTCGCCCGCGAGATCCACGACACCCTCGCGCAGGGCCTGTCCTCGATCCAGCTGCTGCTGCGCGCCGCGGGGCGTGATCTGCCCGCGGAATCCCCCGCCGCCGCCCACATCGAGCAGGCCAGGGCGACCGCCCAGGACAATCTGGCCGAGGCGCGCCGTTTCGTGCGGGCGCTCAGCCCGCCCGACCTCGACCACGGCTCGCTGGCCGGCGCCCTGGAACGGCTCTGCGGGACCGTCCCCGGCGTCAGCGCCCGCTTCACGACGAGCGGGACCCCGCTCGCGCTCCCCGCCCCGTACGAGGTGGCGCTGCTGCGGATCGCCCAGTCGGCGCTCGGCAACACGGTGCGGCACGCGCACGCGCGCCGCGCGGAGATCACCCTCAGCTTCATGGAGACCTCGGTGACCCTGGACGTGGTGGACGACGGCGACGGATTCGACGCGGAGCGGGCCGTCGCGGACGACAGCGGCCAGGACGGGGGTTTCGGGCTGCCCGCGATGCGGGCGCGGGTGCGGGCGCTCGGCGGCACGTTCACCGTCGAGTCGGCGCCGGGCCAGGGCACGGCCGTCGCCGTCACCCTGCCGGTGCCGCTGTCCGCCGGGGGTGGCGCGTGATCCGCCTGCTGCTCGCCGACGACCATCCCGTCGTCCGGGCCGGGCTGCGGGCCGTCCTCGACGCGGAGCCCGACTTCGAGATCGTGGCGGAGGCGGCGTCGGCCGAGCGGGCGGTGGCGCTGGCCGCTTCGGAGCGGGTCGACGTGGTGCTGATGGATCTGCAGTTCGGGGCCGGGATGCACGGCTCGGCGGCGACGGCGCTGATCGCGGCGGTCGCGGGCGGGCCGCGCGTGCTGGTGCTCACCACGTACGACACCGACGCGGACATTCTGGCCGCCGTGGAGGCCGGGGCCTCCGGGTATCTGCTGAAGGACGCGCCGCCGGAGGAACTGGCGGCGGCCGTCCGTACCGCCGCCGCGGGGCGCTCCGCGCTGGCCCCGGCCGTGGCGCTCCGCCTGATGGACCGGATGCGGGCGCCCGGTGAGGCGTTGAGCAAACGGGAGCTGGAGGTGTTGCAGCTGGTGCGGGACGGGCTGTCGAACGCCGAGATCGCCCGTCAGCTGTTCCTGAGCCAGGCCACGGTGAAGTCCCACCTGGTGCACGTGTACGCCAAGCTCGGCGTGGATTCCCGCACCTCGGCGGTGGCCGCCGCCATCAGCAGGGGCCTGGTTCGTCCCCGCTAGGGGCGCAGGCGTGTCCGCGGGTCATCTGTGGTTGCTCGCGCAGTTCCCCGCGCCCCTGGCGGGGCTCAGGAGAGCCCTCAGTTCGGCTCGGGGGACCTTGCGCACGGGGACGGTCAGGATCGGGCACCAGGCGTGCCGACGGGTGTACCGGTGCACGGGGCCCCGGTGGCCGCCGATCACCAGGAGGTCGGACGGGCCGGCGGCCAGGCCGACCAGCACCGGACCAGGACGCCCCCGCACCACCCGGAGGGCCACGTCCAGGTCGGGCGGCAAGCCCCCCACCGCCTCCTCGAAGGCGCGGGCCAGCGTGGCGCGGGCCTCGGCGTGCCAGTGGCGGGCCCAGGCGTGATCGGGCCAGCGGGAGTACAGCTTCTCCCCCTCGGGCGGCTCCCAGGCCACGACGGCGACCAGCGCGCGGCCCGACCGACGGGCCTGGTCCACCGCGGAGCGCACCGCGGCGAGGCTCGCCGGGGAACCGCTCACTCCGACCACCACCCGGCCGGCCCCGAACCCGTCGTCGTACATCGCACGCCTCCTCTGCGCCACCGGGCCACTTCTCCTCGGCCACTGTCCGAGTCTGTACGCTGATTGGCCTGGACAGCAGGGCCAATACCGGAGATGTGGCATGGCGGGAGAAGCAGTGGTCCGCACTATGGACAGTCTCGGCAGTCGGCGGCTCGCCGAGCTGGTGACCGCGACGACGGCCGGGCGGCGGCCCGGCTACCGCGCGCTGGCGCAGGGCGTGCGGACGCTGCTGCTCGACGGACGGATCCCGCTGCGCACGCGGCTGCCCGCGGAGCGCGAGTTCGCGACGGCGCTCGGGGTCAGCCGGGCCACCGTCACGGCCGCCTACGACCTGCTGCGGGAGAGCGGGTACGCGCACAGCAGGCGCGGCTCGGGGACCTGGACGGAGCTGCCGGAGGGCGCACGGCCGACGAGCGTCCCCACCGTGGCCGCCGGGGACGGGGTGATCGACCTGGCGATCGCGGCGCCGGGCGCGGTGACCGAGGAGCTGACCACCGCGTACGCCGAGGCGGCGCCGGACGTGGCGCGGCACGCGGCGACGCCGGGCTACCACCCCTTCGGTCTGCCGGAGCTGCGGGCCGCGATCGCCGACCGGTACTCGCGGCGCGGGCTGCCGACGCTGCCGGACCAGATCCTCGTCACGAGCGGCGCCCAGCAGGCCGTGTCGCTCACCCTCACCCTGCTGGGCCGGCCCGGCGACCGGATCGCGGTGGAGAACCCGTCCTACGCCAACGCGCTGTCCGTGATCCGGCGGCTCGGGCTGCGGACGGCCCCCGTGCCGGTGACCGAGGACGGGTGGGACGTCGAGCTGTTCGCCGCGACGCTGCGGCAGTCGGCGCCCCGGCTCGCGTACCTCATCCCGGACTTCCAGAACCCGACGGGCCGTCTGATGCCTCCGGAGCAGCGCCGGCAGCTGATCGCGGCGGCGCGGGCGACCGGCACCTGGCTGGTCGTCGACGAGACGGTCGCGGACATCGGGCTCGACACCCCGACCCCACCGCCGTTCGCGTCGCTGGCCGGATCGGGCGGCGGCGAGCAGATCGTCACCGTCGGCTCGCTGAGCAAGGGGCACTGGAGCGGGCTGCGGGTGGGATGGGTGCGCGCGGGCACCCGGCTGATCACCGAGCTGACGGCGCTGCGGGTGACCGCCGACATGTCGGGGTCGGTCCTCGATCAGCTGGTGGCCGGGCGGCTCATCGACCGCGAGGCCGAGGTGCTGCGCCGCCGGCTGCCCGTACTGCGCGCGCAGCGGGACCATCTGGCGGACGCGCTGACGCGTGAATTCCCCTCGTGGAGCTGGGCGTTGCCGCCCGGCGGGATGTCACTCTGGGTCGATCTGGGCCGCCCGGTCGCCTCCGCGCTGTCCCGGGCCGCGCTGCGGCACGGGGTGCGGATCGAGGGCGGGTCACGGTTCGGCGCGGATCCCGGGACGTTCGAGCACCGGCTGCGCTTCCCGTACACACAGCCGGTGGACGTGCTGGACGAGGCGGTACGCCGGATCGCGGCCTCCGCGGACCAGTGGCACGGCGGGATCGGCGGGTCCGGCGACGATCCGGGGCGGCCGCACTGGGTGGCGTGACCGGCTCAGTTCCTCGACGGTGGCGCGGTGCCGAACAGCTCGACGGCGCCGCGTACTTGGGACAGCGCCCCGGACAGCGCGCTCACCGAGCCGATCGCCCCCGCGACCAGCAGCAGCGACCTGCGCAGCCGTGGCACTTCGGGCCGTCCGCCGCCCGCCATGGCGTCCAGGGCCGCGAGTTCGTCCTCGGCGATCCCGCGGTCGGCGAACTCGACCGGATGGGCGGCCAGTTCACGCCGCAGCCGGGACACGGCCGTACGCAGCCCCGCCACCCGCGGATCCTCGTCGCTGCCCGTCACAACTCTCTGCTCCACGCTCCGCAACACAGCTCTCCCCCTCGCACCTCGTCGTGCGTCTCCCGCTGTCCCGCGCCCCACGGTGGTCAGTCGTGCAACTCGGTTTTGAGGCCGCCCAGTTAACGCCACACCGGCCCGTCCGCGCCAGTCCGTTGCGTAGAGCAACTTCATTCGGACGGGCCGTGCCGCACGGCAAGCCCGAGCCGCCGACGGAGGCCGTGTGCGGTATGCAGGGACCATGACGACGACAGACTCAGGCGCGGTCGCGGGACTGCTGCTCGCGGCCGGGGGCGGGCGGCGGCTCGGCGGCCGCCCGAAGGCCCTGCTGCCGCACGACGGCCGGCCGCTGGTGGAGCACGCCGTACAGATCCTGCGCGCGGGGGGATGCGGGCCGCTGCACGTGGTACTCGGGGCGGCGGCCGACGACGTACGGGAGCGGGCGGCACTCGACGGGTGCGTGCTCGTGGACAACCCCGGCTGGGCGGACGGCATGGGTTCGTCGCTGCGGGCCGGGCTCGACTCGCTCGCCGGGACGGGCGCGGCGGCCGCGCTCGTCCTGCTCGTCGACCAGCCCGGCATCGGGTCGGCCGCGGTGGCCCGGGTCCGGGAGGCGTTCCGCTCGCCCGCGTCCCTGGCGGCGGCCGCGTACGACGGGGAGCGCGGGCACCCGGTGCTCTTCGGCCGTGACCACTGGGCCGGGATCGCCGCGAGTGCGAGCGGCGACCGCGGGGCACGCGCCTACCTCAAGGAGCACGCGGCGGCGGTGGAACTCGTGGAGTGCGGGGACATCGCCGAGGCGTACGACATCGACACGGAGGCCGACCTCCGGCACCTTCGGTGAAGGGGGTGGCACTGAGCGCCACGGTCTGTCGACCCGGAGAATCTCGACATCAACAAACCATTGAACTTCCACAATGAGGAAACTAGTATCCACTGATCAGAAGGGCCGGTCCCCCGAAACGGGGCCAGCAGCCGTACCCAGGCGCGCCCGGCACCCCGTGCCGACGCCCGCGCCCGCTCGCTGAAGGAAGTGACAGTTCATGTCCGCACCAGCGCCGTCCCCGCTGGCCATCGTCGACGCCGCGCCCCTGCCCCGGCAGGACGAGGTGCTCACCGACGCGGCCCTCGCCTTCGTGGCCGAGCTGCACCGGCTGTTCACGCCCCGGCGTGACGAGCTCCTCGCCCGCCGCGCCGAGCGCCGCGCCGAGATCGCCCGCACCTCCACGCTCGACTTCCGCCCGGAGACCGCCTCGATCCGCGAGGACGACACCTGGAAGGTCGCCGAGGCCCCGGCCGCGCTGAACGACCGCCGGGTCGAGATCACCGGCCCCACCGACCGCAAGATGACGATCAACGCCCTGAACTCGGGCGCGAGGGTCTGGCTGGCCGACTTCGAGGACGCCTCGGCCCCGACCTGGGAGAACGTGATCGGCGGCCAGCTCAACCTGACCTCCGCGTACAGCCGCTCCATCGACTTCACCGACGAGCGCACCGGCAAGTCGTACGCGCTCAAGGACGCCGACCAGCTCGCCACGGTCGTCATGCGCCCGCGCGGCTGGCACCTGAACGAGCGCCACCTGGTCGACGCCGACGGCAAGGCCGTCCCCGGCGCCCTCGTCGACTTCGGCCTCTACTTCTTCCACAACGCCAAGCGCCTCATCGAGCTCGGCAAGGGCCCGTACTTCTACCTCCCGAAGACGGAGTCGTACCTGGAGGCCCGCCTCTGGAACGAGATCTTCGTCTTCGCGCAGGACTACGTCGGCATCCCGCAGGGCACCGTCCGCGCCACCGTCCTCATCGAGACGATCACGGCCGCGTACGAGATGGAGGAGATCCTCTACGAGCTGCGCGACCACGCCTCCGGCCTGAACGCGGGCCGCTGGGACTACCTGTTCTCCATCGTCAAGAACTTCCGTGACGGCGGCCAGAAGTTCGTGCTCCCGGACCGCAACCTGGTCACGATGACGGCCCCCTTCATGCGGGCGTACACCGAGCTCCTCGTGCGCACCTGCCACAAGCGCGGCGCGCACGCGATCGGCGGCATGGCGGCCTTCATCCCGTCCCGCAAGGACGCCGAGGTCAACAAGGTGGCGTTCGAGAAGGTCCGCGCCGACAAGGACCGCGAGGCGGGCGACGGCTTCGACGGTTCCTGGGTCGCGCACCCGGACCTCGTCCCGATCGCGATGGAGTCCTTCGACAAGGTGCTGGGTGCGAACCCGAACCAGAAGGAGCGCCTGCGCGAGGACGTCTCCGTCGCCGCCGGTGACCTCATCGCCATCGACTCGCTCGACGCCAAGCCCACCTACGACGGTCTCGTCAACGCCGTCCAGGTCGGCATCCGCTACATCGAGGCCTGGCTGCGCGGTCTCGGCGCCGTCGCCATCTTCAACCTCATGGAGGACGCGGCCACCGCCGAGATCTCGCGCTCGCAGATCTGGCAGTGGATCAACGCGGGTGTCGTCTTCGCGGACGGGCAGACGGTCACCGCCGACCTGGCCCGCAAGGTCGCCGCCGAGGAGCTGGCGGCCATCAAGGCCGAGATCGGTGAGGAGGCCTTCGCGGCCGGCAAGTGGCAGCAGGCCCACGACCTGCTCCTCCAGGTCTCCCTGGACGCCGACTACGCCGACTTCCTGACGCTCCCGGCGTACGAGCAGTTGGGCTGATATGTCGAGCGCGGCTTGAGTGTGGCTGGTCGCGCAGTTCCCCGCGCCCCTGAGGCATGCGCTTCGCGCAGCCTCCCCTGAAGGCCGCTGGGGCTGCGCACCCCGTCCATCGTCCGCGGGTCCGGATACAAACCCGCAGGCCCCGCCGGGAACTCCCGCAGTTCCAGGATGCCGGTA
>NZ_JBEYYU010000117.1:0-9233 GCF_040645755.1 Streptomyces sp. NPDC046716 | reverse complement strand
TCCCGGTCGCCCGCCGTCCTGATCTGCGTACCCAGACCCGACGGATTCGCGTACCGCGTCGCATGCCGCGTCACGTCGTGGTTCGACAGCACCCACGTGGTGGGAGCGCCGACGGGCCGCATGGCGTCGAGAGAGCGGTCGATGGCGGTACGGAGCTCTTCGGCGTCCCAAGACGTGCTCAGGTACTGGAAGTTGAAGGCCTGGTGCAGTTCGTCGGGACGCACATAGTTCGCGGTGCGTTCCACCGTCGGGGTCCACGCCTCCGCGACGAAGATCCGCTCACCGTCGTACTCGTCCAGGATCGTCCGCCACGAACGGTAGATCGCGTGCACACCGTCCTGGTCGAAGAACGGCATGACATCGTTGCCCAGCAACTTCAACTGATCACCGCCGCCCAGGTCCGGCAGCCCCTCCGCCTTGACGAGGCCGTGCGCCACATCGATCCGGAAACCGTCCACACCCATGTCGAGCCAGAACCTGAGGATCGACCGGAACTCGTCCGCGACCGCCGGATGCTCCCAGTTGAAGTCCGGCTGCTCCGGCGCGAACAGATGGAGGTACCACTCCCCGTCCGGCAGCCGCGTCCACGCCGGACCACCGAAGATCGACTCCCAGTCGTTGGGGGGCAGTTCACCGCTGTCGCCCTTGCCGGAGCGGAAGTGATAGCGGTCCCGCAGCGGCGACCCGGGACCCTCCGCCACCGCCCGCTTGAACCACTCGTGCTGGTCCGAGGAGTGATTCGGCACCAGGTCCACAATGACCCGCAGACCCAGACCGTGCGCGTCCCGGATCACCGCATCCGCATCCAAGAGCGTTCCGTACATGGGATCCACGGCCCGGTAGTCCGCGACGTCGTACCCGCCGTCCGCCTGCGGGGACGCATAGAACGGCGACAACCACACCGCGTCCACCCCGAGATCCTTCAGATACGGCAGTCGACGCCGGATCCCCTCCAGATCACCCGTCCCATCGGCATCACTGTCGGCGAAACTGCGCGGATACACCTGGTAGATCACCGCGTCCCGCCACCAGTCGGCGGCCTCGCGGGTCGTGGCGTCGGACGGAGGAGGCACGAGCGCCTGGTCCGTGGAGTGCTGATTCATCCGGACAAGGTAGAAGACGGCGGTCGCCGGAGAGCGCTGAACGCGCGGGCACGCCCGCCGGCCGTACGTGCCGTGCGGTCCGGCGGGACGGCGGGCGCTCGGCCACCGGTCCAGCACGACGGACCCGTCTCCGCCCTCCGGCCACCGAAGGCGGCATGTACTGGCCCATTGGTACAGTCGGCCGTGATCGACCGGATCGTCCGAAGGAGCTCACCGCCGATGGCCGTGGACCAGCTCGACACCCGCATCCTGCGACTCCTCCTGGAGCAGCCGCGGACCAGCGTCCGCGAGTACGCCCGGATCCTCGGGGTGGCCCGCGGCACCCTCCAGGCCCGCCTCGACCGGCTGGAGCGGGACGGTGTGATCACGAGCGCGGCGCCCGCCCTCTCCCCCGCCGCGCTCGGGCACCCGGTGCTCGCGTTCGTGCACATCGAGGTGACGCAGGGCCACCTGGCCGATGTCGCCGACGGCCTGGCCGGTGTCCCGGAGATCATCGAGGCGCACTCGATCACCGGCGGCGGCGACCTCCTGGCCCGCGTCGCGGCCCGGGACGCCGCGCACCTGGAGGACGTGGTGCAGCAGCTCAACCGGTTGCCCGGCGTGGTCCGCACCCGCACCGAGGTGGCGCTGCGCGAGCGCGTCCCGCACCGGCTGCTGCCGCTGGTCGAAGCGGTCGGCAGGGCGGCTGCAACGGACCGCAAGTGATCGTTCGGGGCCGGCTTCCTGCATGCTGGAGGGCATGAACGACCTCACCCGCCCCCTCGGTGGCACCGCCGTCGTCTTCGACCTCGACGGCACACTCGTCGACAGCGAGCCCAACTACTACCGGGCGACCCTCGGCACCCTGGCCCGGTACGGCATCACCGACTACACGTGGGCGGACAACGAGGCGTACGTCGGCATCTCCACCCTCGAGACGATCGGCCTGTGGAAGCGGCGGTACGGCATCGAGGCGGCCGCGTCCGACATGCTCGACGACCTCAACGCCCGCTATCTCGACCTCGCCCGCGCCGACACCCATGTCTTCCCGCAGATGCGGCTGTTCGTGGAGCGGCTGCACGCGGCCTCGGTGCCGATGATCGTGGCGTCGGGTTCGTCGCCCGAGGCCATCGACGCGATCCTCACCGGCACCGGTCTCGCCGCGCATCTGTCGCACTACGTCTCGGCGGACGAGGTGCCGCACGGCAAGCCCGCGCCCGACGTGTTCCTGGAGGCGGCCCGCCGCCTGGACGTGGCTCCCGCGTGCTGCGTGGTCCTGGAGGACGCGGCGCCGGGCGCCCGCGCCGCGCACGCTGCGGGCATGCGCTGCATCGCGCTGCCGTACGTGGCGGCGCAGGCGGACGATCCGGCGTTCACCGCGGCGGACCTGCTGTTCAAGGGCGGTCAGGAGGAATTCACGGCGCGGGCCGCGTACGACTGGCTCGAGCGGTCAGCTCCGTCTTCCTGATCTTGCCGGTGGGAGTGAGCGGCAGCTCGCCGACGACCTCGACGACCGCCGGGACCTTGTACGTCGCCATGGCCGCGGCCGCCCATTCGCGCAGTGCGTCGCCGGTGAGCGGGGAGCCGGGGGCGGTGCGCACGAACGCGTAGGGCCGCTCCCCGCTGGTGCCGTCGGGCACGGCGACGACCGCGGCGGCCAGCACATCGGGGTGGTGGGCGAGCAGCGTCTCGACCTCGGTGGGGAAGACGCTCATCCCCTTCACCTTGATCATGTCCTTGTCGCGGCCGAGGTAGTGCAGGGCGCCCTCGTCGTCGAGGACGCCGATGTCGCCGGTGTGCAGCCAGCCGTCGCGCAGCGCGCTCTCGGTGGCCTCGGGGGCACGCCAGTAGCGGGTGAGCACGGACGGTCCGCGTACGACGATCTCGCCGCGTTCGCCGAGCGGCAGCGGGGTGCCGGTGGCGAAGTCGACGACCATGAAGTCCGTACCGGGGACGGGCAGTCCGCAGAAGACCGGGTCGCTCAGCAGGTCGTGGTCGCCGTCCTGGAAGCCGAGGGTGTTGGTGTCGCTGGTGTGGGTCTCCGTCATGCCGTACGAGGCCTCGCGCAGGACGCTGTGCGGGCCGACGGCCGCCTTCCAGCGGGCGCGCAGCGCCGGGGTGAGCTTGCGGATGAAGGAGACGGTGAGCGGGGCGGTGAGGCTCGTCAGGTCGCGGCGGGCGAAGTCGGGGTGGTCCAGGAGTTCCAGGTAGTTCTCGACGGTGCCGGCCAGGGTGGTCGCGCCGTACGTCTCGATGGCGCGCAGCACCTCGCCGGCGTCCCAGCGGGTGAGCAGCACGCTGGTGCCGCCGGAGACGAGCGGGGCGAGGATGCCGAGGTTCTCGCCCGCGATCCAGAAGACCGGCAGGTAGCAGACGGAGACGATGCCGCGCTCCCGCTCGGCGGCGTCGGGCATCCGGCCCTCGTCGATGGCGGTGGCCGTGTAGACCATGTGCCGCTGGGTGTGCTCGCAGCCCTTGGGCAGGCCGGTGGTGCCGCCGGTGTAGTTCAGGGCGGCGAGCGCGTCGAGGTCGTCGGCGATCGGCTCGTGGCGCGGGTGGGCGAGGGCGGCGGGCCAGTCGGCGTCGGCGAGCACGGTCCGTACGGGCGTCTCGTCCCGCACCTCGTCGAGGACCGGCAGCAGCGCGTCCCGGGTGACGACCACCTCCGGCCCCGCGTCGGTCAGTTCGTGGCGCAGTTCGGCCGCGCGGAACATCGGGTTCACCGGTACGTGCACGGCGCCGAGCCGCAGCACGGCGAGCAGGGTGACGACGAACCGGGCGCCGTTGGGCAGGAAGACGCCGACGCGGTCGCCCGGCCGGACCCCTCGCGCGGCGAGCCAGCCCGCCAACCGGGCGGCGTGGTCGTCGAGTTCGCGGTACGAGAGGGTCCCGTCGGCGGTGACGAGCGCGGGCCGCTCGGGCCTGAGCCCGGCCCAGCGGGCGATGTGGGCGGGCAGGGTCGGCTCGCCCGCGGGGTGGACGGTGGCGGAGGGCTGGCGGCCCTGCCGTGCCGTCGCCTGGCGGGCCCTCAGGTCGTCGAGGTACGCGTCGATCGGTATGCCGGTGGACAAGGTGCGGCTCCCTGCTGTCGTTCGCTACTGCCGGTCTTGGGCTCCGATACCGAGGAGGTGCCGGTACATGGTGGTGACGTCGCGCACCGCCGCGTCGTACGAGGCCGGGCGCGCCGCCACCGTGCGGGCGAACTCGACGCTCATGCCGCCGACGGCGCGGGAGAGGGTGAGCGGGTCGACGACGGGGTGGGCCCGGCCCTCGGCCGCGACGCGGCGCACGTACCGGGCGGCGCGGCGCACCGGCCGCTCGCGGATCTCCTCCCACAGGGCGCGCACCTCGTCGTCGCCGCGCGCCTGCTGCTCCAGGAGGACGAGCAGCGGCAGATGGCGGGCGTAGGCGGCGATGAACGCGGCCGTCGACGCCTCGGTGACCGCCGCGACGTCGTCGGTGTCGACGCCCGGCACGTCCTGCGCGGCGAGGAACGCCTCCCGCACTCGCCGGGCGAGCACCCGGAACACCTCGTCCTTCGACGCGAAGTACACGTAGAAGCCGGCCCGTGACACCTCGGCCTCCGCGGTGATGTCGGCGATGGTCGCCGGCCCGTACCCCAGCCGTCCGAACACGGTCTCGGCCGCGTCGAGGAGCCGGCCGCGGGCCGGTGCGTCGGTGCGGTCCCGGGCGGTGCGGGTCGCCCATTCCTGTGTCGCCTGACGTTTGCGTGCTGCCACAGCGCCAGAGTATTGACGTTGACGTCAGTGTCAATGAGCATGACGGAACCCGTCCACGCCGCTTCTTCTCGGAGGGTCCCATGGGGTCTGCCGCCGTACTCGTCGCCAACCGGGGCGAGATCGCCGTCCGGGTGCTGCGCGCCGCCGCCGATCTCGGGCTGCGCGCGGTCGCCGTGCACGAACCGGGGGACGACGCGCACGTGCGGCGGGCCGACGAAGTGGTGGGGCTGCCCGCGGGGGGCTATCTGGACGCGGCGGAGCTGGTGGCCGCCGCCCGCCGGTCGGGCTGCGGATATCTGCATCCGGGGTACGGGTTCCTGAGCGAGTCGGCGGAGCTGGCGCGGCGGTGCGCCGAGGCGGGCGTCGTGTTCGTCGGCCCGTCGCCTCAGGCGCTGGAGCTGTTCGGGGACAAGGCGCGGGCGCGGGCGCTCGCCGTCGGGGCCGGGGTGCCCGTACTGCCGGGCACGGACGGCGCGACGACGCTGGAGCAGGCACGGGCCCTGCTCGCGGACGGTCCGGTGATGGTGAAGGCGGTGGGCGGGGGCGGCGGTCGCGGGATGCGCGTCGTGCGGACCGCGGACGAGCTGCCCGAGGCGTGGGAGCGGTGCCGTTCGGAGGCGCGACAGGGCTTCGGGCGCGACGCGTTGTACGTGGAGCGGCTGTGGGAGGGGGCCCGTCACATCGAGGTGCAGATCGTGGCGGACGGCACGGGCGCGGTGGGGCATCTGTGGGAGCGGGACTGCAGCGCGCAGCGCCGCCATCAGAAGCTGGTCGAGATCGCGCCCGCGCCCGCGCTCGACACCGCGGTGCGCGACCGGCTCCTCGACGCCGCGCTCGGCCTGGCCCGCGCCGCCCGCTATCAGGGGCTCGGCACCGTCGAATTCCTCGTCAAGGGCGACGAGTTCGTGTTCATGGAGGCCAATCCACGGCTCCAGGTGGAGCACACGGTGACGGAGGAGGTGACGGGCGTCGATCTCGTCGCGGCGCAGTTGCGCATCGCCGCGGGCGACTCCCTCGCCGCTCTGGGGCTCGACGCGCCGCCGCCGGTCCGCGGGTGCGCGGTGCAGGTGCGGGTGAACGCGGAGGTGACGGACGCGGACGGGACGGTGCGTGCGTCGGCCGGCCGGATCTCCCGCTACGACGTGCCGACGGGCCCTGGGATCCGGGTCGACACGGCCGCGCGCACCGGTACCGAGATCGGGGCGCGCTACGACTCGCTGCTCGCGAAGGTCGTCGCCCATGCGCCGGGCGGCTTCGCCGCGGCGTGCGCACGGGCCGGGCGGGCTCTCGACGAGTTCGCGGTGGAGGGGGTGCGGACCTCGATCCCCGTACTGACCGGCCTGCTCGGGCACCCCGGGTTCACCGCGGGCGGCTTCGACACCGGCTTCGTCCAGCGTCATCTGCCCGAGCTGGTGCCCGCCGCCCCGCCGCCGGACACGGCTCTTCCGGAGCCCGGCACGACCACGGCCCCGATGAGCGGCACGGTCACCTCCGTCGAGGTGGAGCCGGGCCAACTTGTCGCTTCCGGTGCGGTGTTGCTGGTGCTGGAGGCGATGAAGATGGAGCACGTGGTGCGCGCCGACCGGGCGGGTGTGGTCCGGGCCGTGCGGGCGGAGGTCGGGGACACCGTCGCGGAGGGCGCGGAGCTGGTGCTCCTGGACCTCACGGAGGACGGCCCCGAGCAGCGGGAGGCGGCGGCCGACCTCGACCCCGACGCGGTGCGGGCCGACCTCGCCGAGACGCGTGCACGGCACGCGTTCGGGCTCGACGAGAACCGGCCCGAGGCCGTCGCCAAGCGGCACGCGGCCGGGCGGCGCACCGCGCGGGAGAACATCGGGGAGCTGTGCGATCCGGGCTCGTTCACCGAGTTCGGGGCGCTCGCCGTGGCGGCGCAGCGGCAGCGCCGCCCGCTGGACGAGCTGATCCGGGCGACGCCCGCCGACGGCATGGTCACCGGCACCGGCCGGATCGGCGGCGCGGCCGCCGTCGTCATGTCGTACGACTACACGGTGCTCGCCGGGACGCAGGGCCACAACAACCACCGCAAGACCGACCGGATGCTGCAGCTCGCCGAGGAGCGCGGGCTGCCCGTCGTGCTGTTCGCGGAGGGCGGCGGCGGGCGGCCCGGCGACACCGACACCACCGTCGTGGCGGGGTTGAACGTGCCGACGTTCCAGCGGATGGCGCGGCTCAGCGGCCGGGTGCCGCTGATCGGGATCGCGTCGGGCCGCTGTTTCGCGGGCAACGCGGCGCTGCTCGGCTGCTGCGACGTGGTGATCGCGACGCCGGAGGCGAACATCGGCATGGGCGGCCCGGCGATGATCGAGGGCGGCGGGCTCGGGGTGTACCGGCCGGAGGAGATCGGGCCACTGTCGGTGCAGGTGCCGAACGGCGTGGTGGATCTGCCGGTCGCCGACGAGGCGGAGGCCGTGCGCGCGGCCCGCGCCTGCCTCGCGTACTTCCAGGGAATCCGGGCGGATGGGGAGGCGCCGGACCAGCGGATGCTGCGGCACGCCGTGCCCGAGAACCGGCGGCGAGCCTATGACGTCCGGGCCGCGATCGACGGCATCGCAGACCGGGATTCGGTCATCGAGCTGCGGCGCGGCTTCGGCGCCGGGATCATCACGGCGCTGGTGCGGATCGAGGGGCGACCGCTCGGACTGATCGCCAACAACCCGTCCCACCTGGGCGGGGCGATCGACCGGGACGCCGCCGACAAGGCCGCCCGGTTCCTGCGCCAGTGCGAGGCGTCCGGGCTGCCGGTGCTTTCGCTCTGCGACACTCCGGGATTCATGGTCGGGCCGGACGCCGAACGCACGGCGACGGTACGGCAGTTCGCGGATCTCTTCGTCGCGGGCGCGCGGCTCACGGTGCCGCTGGTCTGCCT
This sequence comes from Streptomyces sp. NPDC046716, assembly GCF_040645755.1. Taxonomy (NCBI): domain Bacteria; kingdom Bacillati; phylum Actinomycetota; class Actinomycetes; order Kitasatosporales; family Streptomycetaceae; genus Streptomyces; species Streptomyces sp. NPDC046716. Next base: position 1,524 of record NZ_JBEYYU010000117.1, on the reverse strand, counting down.
CGTGCTGCGCAAGGCGTACGGGCTCGGCGCGATGGCCATGATGGGCGGCTCGACCCAGGCGCCGCTCGCGACGGCGGCCTGGCCGAGCGGGGAGTTCGGCGGAATGGGTCTTGAGGGGGCGGTGCGGCTCGGCTACCGGCGCGAGCTGGCCGCCATCGCCGACCCGGCCGAGCGGGAGCGGGCCTTCGAGGCGCGCGTCGCCGAGCTGTACGAGCACGGCAAGGCGGTCAACGCGGCCGCCGCCCTGGAGATCGACGCGGTCATCGACCCCGAGCGGTCGCGGAGTTGGATCCTTTCCGCTCTCGACACCTGAGCACCCCGGCTATCATCTGCGCCGGAAGAGGGGGCTTCGACGATCATGCGAATCAGTGTGGTGGATGTCGGTTCGAACACGGTGCGGCTGGCGATCGCGGACGCCAGGGACGGGGCTCCGCTCCCGGTGCACACGGCCAAGCGGCGGCTGCGGCTGTCCGAGGAGGTCGACGGCGACCGCCGGCTCAGGCCGCGCGCCGTGCGGCGGATCGTGGACGCGGTCGCGGAGGCGTGCGCGGAGGCCGAACGGTGGGGCAGCGACGAACCGTTCGTGTTCGCCACGGCCATCGTCCGTGACGCGCCGAACCGTGACGAGATCCTGGACGCCGTGGAGCAGGGCGCCGGGGTACGGATGCGGGTGCTGCCCGGCGAGGTGGAGGCCGAGCTGACCTTCCTCGCCGCGCGGCGCTGGATGGGCTGGCGGGCCGGGCCGCTCGGGGTGCTCGACATCGGGGGCGGGTCGCTCGAAGTCGCCTTCGGGCGTGGCCGGTTGCCGGGCTTCGCGGTGTCGCTGCCGCTCGGGGCGCGGCGGCTGACCCGGGAGCACCTGCACGACGCCGAGGTGCCGGGCGACGAGGAGTTGCGGGCTCTGCGGCGTCACGTGCGGCATCAGTTGCGGGACGTCGCGGCCCGGATCCGCTGGGAGGGGCCCATCACGGCCGCCGCCACGTCGCGGACGTTCACTCAGCTGGCCCGTCTGTGTGGCGCGCCTCCGGGGAGGCACGGACCCTTTGTGCGGCGGGAGTTGTACCGGTCGGATCTGCGGGGGGCCGTGACGGATCTCGCCGGGTTGCCGGTGGCCCGGCGGGCCGAACTGACCGGGATCTCGGCGCCCCGGGCCGCTCAGTCGCTGGCCGGGGCGCTGGTGGGGCACACCGCGATGAAGCTGATGGGGATTCGCCGGCTGACGATCTGTCCCTGGGCGATCCGGGAGGGGATTCTGTTGCGGCGGATAGAGGGTGACAGCGCGTGGTGGGCCGACCCGGGCGCCTCGGCCGCGCCCCGACTGAGGGTGGCGGGCCAGCGCTGACCCTCGCCTGCGACCCGGGGCCTCTTCTCGCGCAGTTCCCCGCGCCCCTCAAACCAGATGCCACGCGCGCCTCTCGTCGTGGCTGGTCGCGCAGTTCCCCGCGCCCCTGAGATGCGCACTGCGTGCGCCATCTCATCGGGGAAGGCTGCGCGCAGCGCATGCCTTCAGGGGCGCGGGGAACT
>NZ_JBEYYU010000116.1:0-10128 GCF_040645755.1 Streptomyces sp. NPDC046716 | reverse complement strand
TGCAGGTCGGCGGGGTCGTCGGTACGGCCGTCGTGGCGCGGGTACCAGTAATCCATCTGACCCCGGCGGTAGTTGGCCATCGCCCCGCCGAACGCCCGTGTTTCTGGGACTACTTGAGGTCGCGCTGCCGGGCCACGACGACGCCGAAGCGGTCCTGGATCGTGGCGAGCGCCGCCTCGTGCACCTGCCGGGCCGGGACGCCCCGCGGGTTGCCCGCGACCGGGAGCGGGCGGGTCGCGGAGGCGTCGCCGATCACGGTCGGGTGGTAGCCGTTGTAGACGGCGCCCTCCGTGGTGAACAGGGTGCACATGTGGGTCATGAAGCCGGCGATGATGACGTTCTTGCGGCCGGTCTTCTTGAGTACCGCGTCGAGGTTCGTGTCGTGGAAGCCGTTGGGGACGGCCTTCTCGACGACGGTCTCGCCCTTGGCCGGCTCGAGCGCCGGGATGATCCGGCCCGCCTTCGACTTCAGGTCGTAGCCCTTCTCCACGATGTGCACGACCGGCGTGTGCGCCTCGCGGGCCCGGTCCAGGAGCGCCTTGGTGTTCTTGACGGCCTCGCGCCAGCCGGTGAGCTCCATCGCGCCGCCGGTGTAGACGTTCTGGTAGTCGACGAGGACCAGCGTGGCGTCGGACAGCTTCGCCGGTGTCTCGTCCAGCTTCATCAGCTGACGCAGCGTCGTGGTGTCCTTGGCGTGGTTCGTCGCGGCGGGCCCCTTGCCGCCGTCGGCGCGGGTGGCGGCCTCGGAGCTCCCGCCGCACGCGGTCAGGGTGGCCGCGAGCACGGCGGCGGCGCCCAGCGCGGCGGCCGGACGGAACAGCTTGGCCTTCATCAGACGATCTCCTTCTGCGTCGTGACCACGACGCCGTACAGGTCGGCGATGGTGGCGAGGGCGCTGTAGTGCACCTGGCAGGCGTCGAGGTCGGTACCCGCGACCGGGAGCGAGCGGGTCGCGGTGGCCTCGGCGACGACGGTGGGGCGGTTGCCGTTGAGGAACGCGCCCTGGGCGGTGAACGCCACGCACATGTGGGTCATCCAGCCCGCGATGACGACGTCCTGGCCCTCCTTGAGGTGCGTGTCCAGATCGGTGCCGACGAACGCGTTCGGGGCCTGCTTGACGACGACCGCCTCGCCGTCGACGGGCGCGACCTTGGGGTGGATCTGGCCGATCTCCGCCCGGATGTCGTACGGGGTGCCCTCGCCGCCGTCGTTGATGACGTGGACGACCTTGGTGCCGGCCTCGCGGGCCCGGGCCAGCAGCTGCGCGGCGGCGTCGAGGGACTTCTCCCAGCCGTCGAGTTCCATGACGCCCCGGGTGTAGGTGTTCTGGAAGTCGATCAGGATCAGCGTCGAGCCGGCCAGCTTCGCGGGCTCCTGGTCGAAGCCGTTGAGCTCGCGCAGCGTGGTTCGGGACATGGGTGTACCGCCTTCGGGGTGACGTGGGTGAAGCGCGGTCCGTGGTGTTCCACCGGGCCGCGTCCACAACGCTATGACTCCGCTGTGACGTCGGCAATGACGTCTAACATGCAGATACCGACATGCGGCGTACGGGAGGAACTGTGGCGGACACGGCCGGGCGACTGATCGTCATCGTGCTCTTCGAGGGCGTCGACCTGCTCGACGTCACCGGCCCCCCGGAGGTGTTCTCGCTCGCCCTGCGCGAGACCGACGCGGCGGCCGGGTACGAGGTGGTGCTCGCCGCCCGGACCCTGGACCCGGTCACCACCGGCGCGGGCGTCCGCGTGCTGCCGGACCGCACCTTCGCCGACGTCGCGGCCGGCGCCATCGACACGCTGATCGTGCCCGGGGCGGTGGAGTTCGACGAGCAGCGCCGGGTGCGGCCGCTCGTCGACCCCGAGCTGGTCGACTGGGTGAAGGTGCTCGCCGCGCGGACGCACCGGATCACCTCCGTGTGCGTGGGCGCGCATCTGCTCGCGGCGGCGGGGCTGCTCGACGGCAAGCGGGCCACGACGCACTGGTCGACCGCGCCCCAACTGGCCGCCGATCACCCGGAGGTGACGGTCGACGCCGACCCGATCTTCATCCGCGAGGACAATGTGTGGACCGGCGCCGGGATCAGCGCCTGCCTCGACCTCTCGCTCGCGCTGATCGCCGACGACCTCGGCGAGGCGGTCGCCCTGCGCGTCGCCCGGCAGCTCGTCATGTACCTCAAACGGCCCAGCGGGCAGAGCCAGTTCAGCGTGCCGCTCGAGCAGGTCTCCACGACGCGGCGCATCGAGGATCTGCGCCACCACGTCCTGCGGCATGTCGCCGAGCCGCTGACGGTCTCCGACCTCGCCGCGTACGCGCATGTCAGCGACCGGCATCTGACCCGGCTCTTCAAGACGGAGCTGGGCACGACCCCGCACGCGTACATCGAGTCGGTACGGGTGGAGAAGGCCCGGCACGAGCTGGAGTCGTCGGACGCCACGCTCGAACGGATCGCGGCCGTCTGCGGGTTCGGGACGGTGGACACGCTGGTGCGGGCGTTCCGGCGGCGGCTGAGCACGACACCGACGGAGTACCGGCGGCGGTTCCGGGTTCCGCAGGCTCCCTGACGCGCCCGCGCGGGGCCGGTCTCAGGGCAGGACCGCGATGCCGTCCAGTTCGACCAGGGCCTGCTCGTCCCAGAGGCGGGTCACGCCGATCACCGCCATCGCGGGGTAGTCACGGCCCGCCAACCGCTGCCAGATGGCGCCGAGTTCGCGGGCGTGCGCGCGGTAGTCGGCCACGTCCGTGGCGTACACGGTGACGCGGGCCAGGTCCGCCGGGGCGCCGCCCGCGTGGCGCAGCGCGGTGAGGAGGTTGGTGAGGGCACGGGTGAACTGGGCGGGCAGGCCCTCCCCCACGATCTTGCCGTCGGTGTCCAGGGCCGTCTGCCCGGCGAGCAGGACGAGGCGGCGGCCCGAGGCGACGACGGCGTGCGAGAAGCCGGTGGGCGGGGAGAGCTCGGGCGGGTTGACCCGGTTCGGCTCGCGGCTCATCGGGCTTCCTCCTTGTACAACTCGCGGGCGATGATGGCACGTTGGACCTCCGAGGCGCCCTCGTAGATCCGGGGCGCGCGCACCTCCCGGTACAGGTGCTCCAGGAGGTGGCCGCGGCGCAGTGCCCGCGCCCCGTGCAGTTGGACCGCCGTGTCGACGACGTGCTGGGCCGTCTCGGTGGCGAGGAGTTTGGCCATCGCGGCCCGGCGCGGCACCCCGTCGGCGCCCTCGTCGTACGCGGAGGCCGCCGCGTACACCATCAGGCGGGCGGACTCGACGCGCAGCGCCATGTCGGCGACCTGGTGGGCCACGGTCTGGAGGTCCTTCAGCGGGCCGCCGAACGCCTCGCGGCGGGCGGTGTGCGCGAGGGTCGCGTCGAGCGCGGCCTGGGCCATGCCGACCGCGAACGCGCCGACGCTGGGGCGGAAGAGGTTAAGGGTGTTCATCGCCACGCGGAAGCCGCCGCCCGGCTCGCCGAGCACGTCGTCCTCGGTGACCGGGACGCCGTCGAAGGTGAGGGTGCCGATGGGGTGCGGCGAGAGCATGTCGAGGGGGGTGCCGGTCAGACCGGGGCGGTCCGCGGGCACCAGGAAGGCGGTGACGCCTCCGGCTCGGGTTCCGGGTTCTCCGGTGCGGGCGAAGACGGTGTAGAAGTCGGCCTCCGGGGCGTTCGAGATCCAGGTCTTCTCGCCGCTGAGGAGCCATCGCCGCGGGGGTGAGTGCTCGTCTCGTCGTGGCTGGTCGCGCAGTTCCCCGCGCCCCTGGCGGGGCGGCTCCTGCGTTGCTCGGAGTTCCAGGGCCGCCGCGTCCGAGCCCGCTCCGGGCTCGCTCAGGGCGAAGGCCGCCACCATGCGGCCCGCGCGGACGCCGGGGAGCCAGCGGTCGCGCTGGGCGTCGGTGCCGTAGGCGTGCACGGGGTGGGCGCCGAGGCCCTGGAGGGCGAGGGCGGTCTCCGCCTCCGTGGACTCCTGGGCCAGCGACTCGCGCATCAGGCACAGATCGAGCGCCCCGGACGTGAACAGCCGCTCCAGCAGGCCGAGTCGGCCCAGTTCGGCGACGAGCGGGCGGTTGACGCGGCCCGGCTCGCCCTTCTCCGCGAGGGGCGCCAGGTGCTGCCGTGCGAGGCCGCGCAGTTGCGCGCACCGGGCGAGCTGACCGGGATCGAGCGAGAAGATGCCCATGCGCCCACCGTATCGCGCCCCGTTGACTGTCGTCACCATCACGATACGGTGGGGAGGCGACATCGGCGTACGGCGTCGGAGTGCGACCACGCGACGGCAAGGGGGCACCCGGCCATGACCCATCCGCACGGCTCACTTCTCCCCACGGGGCACGTCGACACCTTCGCGCGCGACCATCTGCCGCCCGCCGGGCAGTGGCCCGGCCTCCTCCTCGACCTGCCCGAACTGCGGCACCCGGACACGCTGAACTGCGGCGCCGAACTGCTGGACGCGACCGTGGAGCGGTTCGGCGCGGACCGTCCCGCCTTCCACGCCCCGGGCCAACGCACCTGGACGTACGGCGAGTTGCAGTCGACGGTCGATCGCATCGCGCACGTCCTCACCGAGGATCTGGGCCTCGTCCCCGGCAACCGTGTCCTGCTGCGCGGTCCCACCACCCCGCACCTGGCGGCCTGCTGGCTCGCCGTGATGAAGGCCGGCGGCGTCGCGGTGACCGTGCTCGCCCAGGCGCGGGCGGCCGAGCTGGCCACGATGTGCGACATCGCGCAGGTCCGGCACGCACTGTGCGACGCGCGGTTTCTCGACGATCTCGCGAAGGCGGAGGCGCCCGGGCTGCGGATCGTCCCGTTCGGCGGCGACGGCCCGGACGACCTGCTGCACCGCGCGGCCGGCAAACCGCCCGCCTACGAGGCCGTGCGCACCTCCGCCGACGATGTCGCGCTGATCGCCTTCACGTCCGGCACGACCGGCAGACCCAAGGGGTGCATGCACTTCCACCGGGACGTCCTGGCGATCGCCGACACCTTCTCCCGGCACGTCCTCGCGCCCACCCCGGACGACGTCTTCGCGGGCAGCCCGCCGCTCGGCTTCACCTTCGGGCTCGGCGGCCTCGTGATCTTCCCGCTGCGCGCCGGAGCCTCCGCGCTGCTGCTCGAACAGGCGGGCCCGGCACCGCTGTTGGCGGCGGTCGCCGAACACCGGGTGTCCGTCCTGTTCACCGCCCCGACGGCCTACCGGGCGATGCTCGCGGATCCGTCCCGGTCCGCGTACGACCTCACCTCGCTGCGGCGCTGCGTCTCCGCCGGGGAGAATCTGCCCGCCGCCACCTGGCACGCCTGGCACGAGGCGACGGGGCTGCGGATCATCAACGGGATCGGGGCCACCGAACTCCTGCACATCTTCATCTCGGCCGCCGACGAGGCCGTCCGGCCGGGCACGACCGGGGTGCCCGTGCCGGGCTGGGAGGCGCGCGTGGTCGACGAGACGGGCGGCGCCCTCCCCGACGGGGAGCCGGGGCTGCTCGCCGTGCGCGGGCCCGTCGGCTGCCGGTATCTCGCCGACCCCCGGCAGCGCGCGTACGTGCGGCACGGCTGGAACGTCACGGGCGACACGTACGTGCGCGAGCCCGACGGCTACTTCCGGTACGTGGCCCGCGCCGACGACATGATCATCTCCGCCGGGTACAACATCGCGGGCCCCGAGGTCGAGGACGCGCTGCTGCGCCACCCCGATGTGGCGGAGGCGGCCGTCGTGGGGCGGCCCGACGCCTCGCGCGGGCAGATCGCGGTCGCGTACGTGGTGCTGCGGGGCGGGGCGCGGCGGGACGAGCACAGCGCCGCCGCGCTCAGGGAGTTCGTGAAGGCGGAGCTGGTGCCGTACAAGTGCCCGCGCGAGGTGGTGTTCCTGGACGCGCTGCCGCGCACCGCCACCGGCAAGCTCCAGCGGTTCCGGCTGCGCGCGCCCGGAACCGTACAGTGATCGCGTGCCCGAGCAGACCCCGCATACGCCCCGGTCGTTGATCGTCACCCTGTACGGCGCCCACGGGCGCGGCTTCCCCGGGCCGGTTCCGGTCGCCGAGCTGATCCGGCTGCTCGGCGCGGCCGGGGTCGACGCGCCGTCGGTGCGCTCGGCGGTGTCCCGGCTGAAGCGGCGCGGGCTGCTGCTGCCCGCGCGCACGGCCGCCGGAGCCGCCGGGTACGCCCTGTCGGACGACGCCCGCCAGCTCCTCGACGACGGCGACCGCCGGGTCTACGGCGGCGCCGCGGGCGGGACCGGCTGGGTGCTCGCCGTGTTCTCCGTCCCGGAGTCGGAGCGCGCCAGGCGGCACGTCCTGCGCTCGACGCTGGCCGGGCTGGGCTTCGGCACCGCGGCGCCCGGCGTGTGGCTCGCGCCGGCGGGCCTGTACGCGGAGGCCCGGCACACGCTGGAGCGGGCCGGGTGCGCCGGGTACGTGGACCTGTTCACCGGCGAGCACCTGGGCTTCACGGCGACGGCCGACGCGGTGGCCCGCTGGTGGGACCTGGCGGCCCTGGCCAAGCTGCACGAGGCGTTCCTGGACGAGCACGGGCCGGTGCTGCGGGCCTGGGAGGCGCGCGAGGACACCCCGCCGATGGAGGCCTACCGGGACCATCTGCTGGCCCTCGACTCCTGGCGGCACCTGCCCTACGCGGACCCGGGGCTGCCGCCCGAACTGCTGCCCGCGCACTGGCCGGGGCTGCGCTCCGCGGTGGTGTTCCGGGCGCTGCACGAACGGCTGCACGCCGCCGCGGCCCGATTCGTGAACGCTTCATGAACAGACAGCCGTACGTGATGCGTGCCACATGAAGGGGTGCTAAGGGAACCCTCAGGTTTCTCCGGCCCTCTTCTCAGAAAGCGCCTTTAGCGTCGGGACGCATGAGTCTGATGCGCAAGATGAACCGGGCGCTCACCGCGACCACCGGCCTCCAGGTGCAGCGCGCCCGGCGGGCACCGGCGCCGAAGGTGCCGGTGAAGCCCGCGAAGGCGGCCGCGCCGGCCAAGCGGCCCACGCCCGCCTACACGGTCCCCGCCGACCCGGCCACGGACCGGCTGCTCACGAAGCCGGTCTTCATCATGTCGCCGGTGCGCTCGGGCTCGACCCTGCTGCGGATGCTCCTGAACGCGCACTCGCGGCTGCACTCCCCGCACGAGCTGCACATCCGCCGCCTGGAGGTCGGCTACGGCAGCAAGCTGTCGGAGCGGGCCATGGACGCCCTCGACCTGAGCCGCGGCGACCTGGAGCATCTGCTGTGGGACCGGGTCATGCACCGCGAACTCGTCAGGTCCGGCAAGGACTTCGTCGTGGAGAAGACGCCCAGCAACGCCTTCGTCTACCGGCGGATCCGCGACTGCTGGCCCGACGCCCGGTTCGTCTTCCTGCTGCGCCATCCCGTCTCCATCGCCCAGTCCTGGCACGAGGGCGACCCGGACAAGCGGACGTACGAGGAGGCGTGCGCGGACGCGCTGCGCTACATGCAGGCCGTCGACAACGCCCGCAAGGGCCTCACCGGCGGCCACACCGTGCGCTACGAGGACCTCACCGCCGACCCCGAGGGCAGGCTGCGCACGCTGTGCGACTTCCTCGGCATCGACTTCGAGCCGTCCATGCTGACGTACGGCGAGCGCGACGACACCCAGATCCAGAAGGGGCTCGGCGACTGGCGGGACAAGATCAGGACGGGCACCGTCCAGCAGGGCCGCCCGCTGCCGAAGGACGACGAGATCCCCGAGATCCTCAAGCCCATGTGCAAGGCCTGGGGGTACCTGAAGTGAAGCCCCACGCCGAGGTCGAGCAGGTGTGGCCGCGGGACGGGCGGATCCGGGTGACCGGCCGGCTGTTCGGCCTGGACGCGGCGCCGGAGCGCGCCTGGCGGCTCACCCTGACCCGCCGCTCGCGCACCGACCACGTCCTGCGCCACCCCGCCACGCTGGACGGCGAGCGCTTCACGAGCGAGTTCCAGGTGTCCGAACTGGCCGCCTACGACAGCCTTCCGGACGCCGAGCAGTGGGACCTGCACCTGACGGACGGGACCCACCGGCTGCGCGTCGGCCGCAAGCTGGACGACATCCGCGGCAAGAAGGCCATCATGATCTATCCGGTGCAGCGGGTGCCGGGCGCGGACTTCGGGGTGCAGCCGTACTTCACGGTCGAGGACAACCTGTCCCTGGAGTGTCGCGCATGACGGCATCGAACTCCTCGCAGCCTCCCCGGATCCGCTACCTGCTGATGCACGCCTACGGGCGCGGCGGCACCATCCGCACCGTCTTCAACCAGGCCAACTCCCTGGTGGCGGCGGGCTGGGACGTCGAGATCGTGTGCGCGCTGCGCAACCGCGACGAGCTCCAGTTCCCGCTGGACGAGCGGGTTCCCGTGACGACGCTCCTCGATGTGCGCGAGGGGCACCGACGCGAACCGCCGCCGCCCGGGCGCGGGTTCGGCGCGCGGCTGCGGCGGGTCCTGCGCGGCCGGCCGGCCGATCCCGACGGGCCCGGCACGGAGATACCCGTCGGCGAGTTCGGCTCCCGGTACTTCACGCGCCGGGTGGAACGCGCGCTCGGCGACTATCTTCGGTCGCTGACCGACGGGGTGCTGGTCACCACGCGCCCCGCGCTGAACTTCCTGTCCGCCGCGCACGCCGTGAACGGCGTGGTGCGGGTGGCGCAGGAACACATGAACCACGGCACGCACAAGCCCGACGTGCAGCGGCGCATCGTCGAGACGTACGGCGCCTTCGCCACCATCGCCGTGCTGACCGAGCGGGACCGCGCCGAGTACGCCCGGCTGCTGCCCGGCACCCGGGTCGTGCGGATCCCCAACGCCGTGCACTCCCTCGACCAGGTCCCCTCGCACCACGGGGCGCGGATCGTGGTCGCGGCCGGCCGGCTCTTCCCGCAGAAGGGGTTCGACCTCCTGATCCCCGCGTGGGCGAAGCTCGCCGAGACCCACCCCGACTGGCAGTTGAGGATCTACGGCACCGGCGAGAAGAAGGCGCAGCTGCGCGCCCTCATCGAGGAGCACCACCTCTACAACCACGTCTTCCTGATGGGGCACAGCGAACGGCTCGACGACGAACTCGCCAAGGCCAGTGTCTACGTGCTGAGTTCACGCTTCGAGGGACTGCCGATGGTGATGATCGAGGCGATGGCGCACGCCCTGCCGGTGGTCTCCTTCGACTGTCCGACGGGCCCCTCCGACGTCCTCACGCACGGGGTCGACGGACTGCTCGTCCCCGAGCAGGACCCGGACGCGCTCGCCGACGCCCTGAGCCGGCTGATGTCCGACCGCGAACTGCGCGCGGAGATGGGCACCGCGGCGCTCCTGACCGCGGCGGCCTACGGCCCGGACGCGGTGCACCCGCGCTGGGAGGCCCTGTTCGCCGAACTGACCGGCACGGGCCGCACCTCCCCCGCCAACTGACCACCTCCACCGATGAGTTGTGGCGCCACCGGCGCCGCGGAAGGACTCCACGTATGACTACGGCCAACCAGGCCGGGACGGCACGGCAGCGGTCCCGGGGGGCCACGATCTGGCTCACCGGTCTGCCGAGCTCCGGCAAGACCACCGTGGCGCGCGCCCTCGCCGGGCGGCTGCGCGCGGAGGGGCACCGCGTCGAGGTCCTCGACGGTGACGAGATCCGCCGCTTCCTCTCCGCGGGCCTCGGCTTCAGCCGCGAGGACCGGAACACGAACGTCCAGCGCATCGGCCTGGTCGCGGAGATCCTCGCGCGCAACGGCATCTTCGCCGTGGTGCCCGTCATCGCCCCGTACGCGGACAGCCGCGAGGCGGTGCGCAAGCGGCACGCGGCGAGCGACACCCCGTACTTCGAGATCCATGTCGCCACCCCGCTGGAGGTGTGCAGCGAGCGCGACGTCAAGGGCCTGTACGCGCGTCAGGCCGCCGGGCAGCTCAAGGGGCTGACCGGCGTCGACGACCCGTACGAGGCGCCGGAGTCGCCGGATCTGTTCCTGGACACGCAGGCGCAGACTCCGGCCGAGTCGGCCGGCTCGGTGCACGCGGTGCTGTCGGACAGGGAGCTGGTATGAGCGAGCCGTCGTACGCACTGAGCCATCTGGACGCTCTGGAGTCCGAGGCGGTGCACATCTTCCGCGAGGTGGCGGGCGAGTTCGAGAAGCCGGTGATCCTCTTCTCCGGCGGCAAGGACTCC
>NZ_JBEYYU010000115.1:0-10243 GCF_040645755.1 Streptomyces sp. NPDC046716 | reverse complement strand
CGCCCAGATGCACAACCTCGCCCTCGCATCATGACCAGAAAACCGCCCTAACCGGCTCTGACCTTCCCGAACACGGCCTTGTGCAACACCCTTTAGGGCGTGTATCGAAAGTCCTAGTGCGGCGCCCCGCGCCACCCCGCCACCGGCAGCGCGAACTTGGCGACGAGCCGGTCCGTGAACACGGCGTGGTGCAGCCGGGCGAGCCGTACCGGGACGGCCCCGCGCCGCACCTCCACCCGCGCGCCCGCGGGCAGTTCGACGGTGCGCCGTCCGTCGCACCACAGCACCCCGTGCGGGGTGTGCGGCTGCACCTCGACGGCCAGGACCGAGTCCGGCGACGTGACCAGCGGCTTGGCGAACAGCGCGTGCGCGCTGATCGGCACCATCAGCAGTGCCTCGACCTCGGGCCACACCACGGGCCCGCCCGCCGAGAACGCGTACGCCGTCGACCCGGTGGGCGTCGCGCACACGATCCCGTCGCAGCCGAATCCGGTGACCGGCCGGCCGTCGATCTCGAGGACGACCTCCAGCATCCGCTCGGGCTCGGTCTTCTGCACGGCCGCCTCGTTGAGCGCCCAGTCGCGGTGCACGACGTCGCCGTTGCGGTGCACGACGACGTCGATCGTCATGCGCTCCTCGACCTCGTACTCCTTGGTGACGACCCGGTCGACGACCTTGTCCAGGTCGTCGCGCTCGGCCTCGGCCAGGAATCCGACGCGCCCCAGGTTCACCCCGAGCATCGGCACCCCGGAGGCCCGCGCGAACTCGGCGCCGCGCAGCAGCGTCCCGTCCCCGCCGAGCACGATCAGCAGCTCGCACCCGTCGAGGCAGGCCGGTGTGGCCTCCTTCACGAGCTCCACGGAGTCGGGCAGCGGCAGGTCGGAGGCCTCGGACTCCAGGACCCGCACCTTCAGGCCGCTCTTCAGCAGCCCCTCGACGACGAGCTCGGCACTGCGGATGGCCGCGGGCCGACCCGTGTGCGCGAGCAGGAAAACGGTACGAGCTCGGGTCTGGGTCAACGCGGCCCCTCCGCCACTGCACGGTCGACGTCGGCCGGGTCCAGTTCGGGCGCACCGGCACGCAGCCACAGAAAGTACTCGACGTTCCCGGACGGGCCGGGCAGCGGACTCGCGGTCACGCCCCGCACGCCGAGGCCGAGCCGATACGCCTGCGCGGCGACCCCGCGCACGGCCTCGGCCCGCAGCTCGGGGCTGCGCACGACACCGCCGCTGCCCAGCCGCTCCTTGCCCACCTCGAACTGCGGCTTCACCATCAGCACCAGGTCGGCGTCGGGCGCCGCGCAGCGCACCAGGGCGGGCAGCACCAGGCCGAGCGGGATGAAGGACAGGTCTCCGACCACGATGTCCACGGGCACGTCGTCGATCGCCTCCAGCGTCAGTTCGCGTACGTTCGTACGGTCCTTGACGGTGACGCGTTCATCGCTCTGCAGCGACCAGGCGAGCTGCCCGTACCCGACGTCGACGGCGACGACGTGCGCGACGCCGGAGCGCAGCAGCACATCGGTGAAGCCGCCGGTGGAGGCCCCGGCGTCCAGGGCCCGTCGGCCCTCCACCACGAGCCCCTGCGGCAGGAACGCCGCGAGGGCGCCCGCCAGCTTGTGCCCGCCGCGCGAGACGTACTCGGGGTCGCCGTCGTCCTGCTGCACGACGATGGCCGCGGCCGTCTCCACCTGGGTCGCGGGCTTGGTCGCGACGGTCTTGCCGACGGAGACCCGGCCCGCGGCGATCAGCTGGCTGGCGTGCTCGCGCGAGCGGGCCAGCTTGCGGCGGACGAGTTCGGCGTCGAGGCGGCGACGTGCCACACCTGCCACGGTCGGTTCAGCTCCTGTGCTCATACGGGGACGACGGCTGGGGCCGCGCGTCCAGCGCCGTGAGCGCGCCGCGCAGCCCCTGGTGTACATCCTCGTACACCTCGACGTGTCCGTCTGCCGCGAGGTGGTCCACATCGGCAAGACGCTCCAGCTGCGCGTCCACCTCGGCGTTGCCGGTGACGGCGCGCTCGATGCCGAGGGGGGCGGGTGCTGCGGGGTCGTACGACGGTTCCGCCGGAACCGGGGCCTCGGCGGCGGGTGTCTCGCTCATGCCCCGACGCTACCTCGTGGCGCCGGTGTACCGTCGATCACGATGGCGACGATTGAGGAGTGCCGGGAGGCACTCGGCAGGCTCGCGGACAACATGGCGGGCGCGGACGGCGACGTACGCGCCGCGGTCGCCCTGGACCGTTCGCTGAGCTGCCACATCAGAGATCTGGACACGACGTTCTCCGGCCGCCTCGAGGACGGCCGGATCACGGTGCTCGGCACCCGCCCGGGGCCGCCCGCGGAGAAGGCGCAGATCCGCCTCGCGATGACGGGCGACGACCTCGTGGCGATGGTGGACGGGCGGCTGAACTTCGCGAAGGCCTGGGCTTCCGGCCGCGTGAAGCTGGAGGCGTCCTTCCGCGACCTGCTGCGCCTCAGGACGCTGCTTTAGCGACCTGGACCGGGGCGGCCTCCGCGTCCCGCTTTCCGCGGTTCTTGCGTGCCGCAGGTACCACCAGGGGCGTACCGGTCTCCGGGTCGTCGATGACCTGGCACTTCATTCCGAACAGCTGCTCGACGAGGTCGGCGGTGACGATGTCCTTGGGCGCTCCCTCGGCGATCACCTCGCCGTCGCGCAGCGCGATCAGGTGCGTCGCGTACCGGGCGGCGTGGTTGAGGTCGTGCAGCACGGCGACGAGCGTGCGCCCCTGCTCCTCGTGCAGGTCGGCGCAGAGGTCGAGGACGTCGATCTGGTGCTGGATGTCGAGGTAGGTGGTCGGCTCGTCGAGCAGCAGCAGCGGGGTCTGCTGGGCGAGCGCCATGGCGATCCACACGCGCTGGCGCTGACCGCCGGAGAGCTCGTCCACGTACCGGTCGGCGAGTTCGGCGACGCCGGTGGACGCCATCGACTCGTTGACGACCTTCTCGTCCTCCGGCGACCACTGGCGCAGCAGGCCCTGGTGCGGGTAGCGGCCGCGGGCGACGAGGTCGGCGACGGTGATGCCGTCGGGCGCGACGGAGGACTGCGGGAGCAGGCCGAGCGTCTTGGCGACCTTCTTCGCGGGCATCGACTGGATGACGCTGCCGTCGAGCAGGACCCGGCCGGTGCTGGGCTTGAGCATCCGCGACAGGGCGCGCAGGAGCGTCGATTTGCCGCAGGCGTTCGGGCCGACGATCACCGTGAAGGACTGGTCGGGGATCTCGACGGACAGCTTCTCGGCGATGACGCGCTGGTCGTATCCGAGGGTCACGTCGTCGGCTATCAGCCTGTTCACGGCGGTGCTCCTTTGGTTCGTACGAGTAACGGGGCTCAAATCCGCCCCGCCTTGCGCTCGGTGACGAGCAGCCACAGCAGATAGACGCCGCCGACGACGCCCGTGACGACGCCCACGGGCAGCTGGTCGGCGCCGAACGCGCGCTGCGACGCCAGGTCGGCGACGATCAGCAGGGTGGCGCCGAGGACGGTGGAGGCCAGCAGGTTCGGTCCGGGCGACCGGGTGAGCCGGCGGGCGATCTGGGGGGCGGTGAGCGCCACGAAGGTGACCGGGCCCGCAGCGGCGGTGGCGGCCGCGGTCAGCACCACGGAGGCGGCGAGCAGCAGCATTCTGGTCCGCTCGACGGGCACGCCGAGGGCGCCGGCCGCGTCGTCGCCCATCTCCAGCATCCGCAGCGGCCGCCCGTACCAGGCGACGAGCGGCGCGATGACGACGAACATGAGCAGCAGCGGCCACACCTGGGTCCAGTCGCGCCCGTTGAGCGAGCCGGTCATCCAGACGGTGGCGCGGGCGGCGTCGACGAAGTCGGCCTTGGTGAGCAGATAGCCGTTGACGGCGGTCACGAAGGCGGACGCGCCGATACCGACGAGCACCAGCCGGTAGCCGTGCACGCCCCGCTTCCAGGCGAGTACGTAGATGGCGACGCCGGTGACGAGTCCGCCGACGAGCGCGCCGAGGGCGACCTGGGCCGCACTCCCGCCGAAGATCACGATCATCACGAGGGCACCGGCGGTGGCGCCCTGTCCGAGCCCGAGCACGTCCGGGCTGCCCAGCGGGTTGCGGGAGATGGACTGGAACAGCGCGCCGGAGAGGCCGAGCGCACCGCCCACGAGGAGTCCGACGAGGACCCGCGGCAGCCGCAGGTCGTTGATGATGAACTCCTGCCCGGCGTTCCCGTGGCCGGCCAGGGTGCGCAGCACGTCCATGGCGGGGATCGGGAAGTCGCCGGTACCGATGAGCACGACGCTCGCGGCGAGCACGGCGACGACGAGGACGCCCACGACGACGACGGTGCGCGGGTCCAGTCGCACGGAGAGTCCGCCCGGAGTGCGGACCGCCTTGGTGGTCTTCGCGGCAGTCTTCACAGCTGGGCCATCCTCCGGCGTCGTACGAGAACGATGAAGACGGGTGCGCCGATGACCGCGGTGACGATGCCGACCTGGAGTTCGGAGGGCCGGGCCACGATCCGGCCGATCACGTCGGCGCCGAGCAGCAGCACCGGCGACAGGACCGCCGAGTACGGCAGCAGCCAGCGCTGGTCGGGGCCGGTGAAGGAGCGCACCATGTGCGGCACCATCAGGCCGACGAAGGCGATGGGCCCGCAGGCGGCGGTGGCCGCGCCGCACAGCAGGGTGGCGGAGAGCATGCCGAGCGCGCGGGTCCGCCCGAGATGGGCGCCGAGCGCCCGCGCGGTGTCGTCGCCCATCGCCATGGCGTTCAGCGGCCGGGCCAGGCCGAGCGCGAGCAGCGTGCCGACCGCGATGAACGGCCAGACCTGCTGGATCGTGTGCATGCTGGCGGTGGCCAGCGAGCCGACCTGCCAGAACCGCATCCGGTTCAGCGCGACGTCATCGGTGATCATCACGGCGTAGATGTAGCCGGAGAGTGCGGCGGCGACCGCCGTACCGGCGAGCGCGAGGCGTACGGGCGTCGCGTTCCTGGTCCCTCCGAGGACGTACACGAGCACGCCGACGGCGGCGGCGCCCGCGAAGGCGAACCACACGTATCCGCTGAGCGAGGTCACGCCGAAGAAGCTGATGGCGGTGACGACGGCGGCGGACGCGCCCATGTTGATGCCGAGGATGCCGGGGTCGGCCAGCGGGTTGCGGGTGAGCGCCTGGAGCACGGCGCCGGAGAGGCCGAGCGCGAGCCCGGCGAGCAGTCCGAGCACGGTGCGCGAGACTCGCTCGCCGACGACCACGTCCGCGTAGGTGTTGGTGTCGTGGAACAGCCCGTGCCAGACCTGGTCGAGCGTGAGCGACTTGGCTCCCACGGCGATGCTCGCCACGACGACGGCGAGCAGCACGACGACCGACGCGAGCAGCACCGCTGTACGTATCGCCGTACGACGGCCGGGGGGCGCGGGAGCGGTCTCCGCGCCGGCTTCTGGGGGACTCTCGACCAACACCAGGTTAGGGTAGCCTACCTTCCCTTCCGCCCACCCAGGGGAGGCCGCGCGCAGCACAGGCCCCAGGGGCGCGGGAAACCGGCGCGGAGCACACGCCTCAGCGGCCCGGAAGGCTGAGCGCGCAGCACACGCCTCAGCGGCCCGGAGGAGGCTGGGCGCGCAGCGCACGCCTCAGGGGCGCGGGGAACTGCGCGCTCAGCCACGACGAGACCCGCACGCGCACCCCGGACCGGCGCACCCTCCCACCCTCGCGGCCCGCGCCCCGCGCCCGAGCACAAAGCTAGAGCCCGGCCTCGCCCAACTGCTCCAGAACCTTCACGGAGTCCAGCTCACAGACACCGTCCTCGGCCGCGGCCCAGGCGGCCCCGCACAACGCCCGCAGTCCGTCGAGCGGATCCCCTTCCCCGGACAGCTCAAGGCATCCGTCCCCGGCCGAGGCGACCCACCCACCGCAGCGCACCGCGCCGTCCGCCGCCTCGACCTCCGGCTGCCCGCGCAGCAGCCCGCGCAGGTCGCGGTCCACGTACGTCGGCCGGTGCTGCGGCGGCGCGGCCAGCAGCTGCGCCCCGTCGGTCACTCCGGTGAGCACGAGCAGGGAGTCCACCCCGCCGTTGAACGCGCCCTCGATGTCCGTGTCGAGCCGGTCGCCGACGACGAGCGGCGTCTCGGCCCCGGTCCGCAGCACGGTCTCGCGGTGCATCGGCGGCAGCGGTTTGCCGGCGACCTGCGGCTCGGCACCCGTCGCGATCCGGACGACCTCGACCGCCGCGCCGTTGCCCGGCGCGATGCCGCGGCCGCTCGGGATCGTCAGGTCGGTGTTGGACGCGAACCACGGCACGCCCCGCGCGATCGCGTAGCAGCCCTCGGCGAACCGTCCCCATGCCATGTCGGGCCCGCCGAACCCCTGGGCCACGGCGGCGGGGTCGTCATCAGCGGATTCGACCGGCACGAGCCCGCGCTCGCGCAGCGCGACGCGCAGTCCCTCACCACCGACGACCAGCACGCGCGCCCCTTCGGGCACCTGCTCGCTGATCAGCCGGGCGACGGCCTGGGCGGAGGTGATCACGTCCTCGGCCTCGGTCGGGATCCCCAGCTCGCTCAGGTGCCCGGCGACGGTGTCCGGTGTCCGCAGCGCGTTGTTCGTCACGTAGGCGAGGGCCATCCCGCCGTCCCGCGCGGTGGCCAGTGAGTCCACGGCGTGGTCGATGGCATGCCCACCCGCGTAGACGACCCCGTCCAGATCGAGCAGGGCGGTGTCATAGGCCTCGCTCAACGCCCGCGCACTGCCCCCGGGCCGCACTCGCGGCCCGCTGTCGGCGGACCCGCGCTCACTCTGGCTCATTACGTATCGCTCCTCGTTCGATCCCACTCCCCGATCATCCCCCACGGCACCGACACTCGTACGATGCACGAATGAAGACTGCAGGTCGCACGGTACAGACGGGTAACCACGGCCTGGACCTGATGCCGTTCAGGGGCGTGCGGTACGTCCCCGAGCGGGTCGGCAGCCTCGCCGCCGTGACCTCACCCCCGTACGACGTCGTCGTACGCCCCGACGGCCTGCTCCATCTGGAGAGCGCGGACCCGTTCAACATCGTCCGGCTGATCCTGCCGCAGGCGACGGATCCGTCCGCCCGCAACGCCTTGGCGGCCGCCACCCTCCGGCACTGGCTGGCCGAGGGCGTCCTCGCCCCGGACCCGGAGCCCGCGCTGTACATCTACGAGCAGCGGAGCGGCGACATGCTCCAGCGCGGTGTCATCGGCGCCCTGCATCTCTCGGAGGCGGCGGAGGGTGTCGTGCTGCCCCACGAGGGCGTCATGCCGCATGTCGTCGAGGACCGCGCCGGCGTCATGCGCGCCACGGAGGCGAACCTCGAACCGCTCCTGCTCACCTATCGCGGAAACGGCGGCGCGACCGGCGCCTCGGCCGTCATCGAGCGCACCGTGCGGCAGCCCCCGCTCCTGGCCACGACCACCGAGGACGGCTACGACCACCGCCTGTGGGCCGTCACGGACCCGGAGGACCTCGCGCACATCCACGCCGACCTGGCCTCCCATCAGGCACTGATCGCCGACGGCCACCACCGCTGGGCGACCTACCTCCGCCTGCGCACGGAACATCCGGCGTCCGCGTCCTCTCCCTGGGACTACGGTCTGGTGCTCCTGGTCGACACGGCCCGCTATCCCTTGCGGGTCCGCGCCATCCACCGCCTGCTCAACCGGCTCCCTCTCGACGAGGCCCTGGCCGCCGTCGACGGCTCGTTCCGCGCACGCGAGGTCGACGGCCCCCTCCCGCAGGCCATGGAGGCTCTGGCGCGGGCGTCGGAAGAGGGCAACGCCTTCCTCCTCGCCGGCGGCACCAAGGACACCTACCACCTCCTGGACCGCCCCGATCCGGCCCTTCTCGCCCGCACGATCCGCACGGACCGTCCTCAGGCGTGGCGCACGCTGGACGCGACGGTGCTGCACGCGACGCTCCTCGGTCACGTGTGGGGCATCGCGGAGGACTCGCCGGCCGACATCGCGTACATCCACGACACGGAGGCCACGGTCGACAAGGCGCGCCGGGACGGCGGTACGGCGGTGCTGATGCACCCGGTGCGCGAGGACGTCGTCCGCGAATTGGCGCAGCAGGGCGTGACGATGCCCCGCAAGTCGACGTCGTTCGGCCCGAAGCCGGCGACGGGCCTGGTCCTGCGCACCCTCACCGACGACTGACGGGCGGGCCCCGAAGGAGCCCGCCCGTCACTCACCACAAGAAGCAGTCAGTCCCTACTGGTCCTGCTGGTCCCGCCGCTCACCATCGGCCTGCGCGGGCGCGGCACCGTCCTCGGCACTCTCGTCCTCGTCGAAGGCGTCGACGAACTCGACCCCGTCCAGCTCGGCCAGGCGGTCCGACGCGTCCGTGCTGCCGTCCTTGTCGGACTCGACGGCCTTGGCGAACCACTCGCGCGCCTCGTCCTCGCGCCCGGCGGCCAGCAGAGCGTCGGCGTACGCGTAGCGCAGCCGCGCGGTCCACGGCTGTACGGAGCTGGAGGCGAGCTCGGGACTCTGCAGGGTGACGATGGCGGCGTCGAGCTGCCCCATGTCCCGCCGTGCGCCGGCCGCGACGAGCCGCATCTCGACCTGCCCGGCCTTGTCCAGCTTCTGCACCTCGGGCGCCCCGGCCATGTCGAGCGCCTTCTCCGGCCGCTCGAGACCACGCTCGCAGTCGGCCATGACGGGCCACAGCTCGACGTTGCCGGTCATGCGCCGCGCCGCGCGGAACTCGGCGAGCGCCTCGCTGTACTTCTGGTTGGCGTACGCGGCGAAGCCCGCGGCCTCGCGCACCGCGGCGACCCGCGAGGCGAGCCGCAGCGCGACGCGCGAGTACCCGTAAGCACCCTCGGGGTCCTCGTCGATCAGCCGCGCCACCATCACGAGGTTCTTGCCGACGTCCTCGGCGAGCCCCTTCGGCAGCGACTGAAGCTCCTGCTGCACACCCTTGTCGAGCTCGAACCCGGAGACGTCCTCGGGAATCGGCAGCCGCTTGATCGGCTCACGGTCCCGGTCCCGGTCGTCCCGCCCACGGAAGCCGCCACCACGCCGGTCGTCACGACGGTCGTCGCGCCGGTCGTCCCGTCCCCGGAACCCACCGGGCCGCCCACCACGGTCGTCCCGCCGCGGCCCACGCGCACCACGGTCGTCGTCCCGCCCACGGAAGCCGCCACCGCGGTTGTCGTCACGCCGGCCGCCGTACGAGGGTCGGTCGTCCCGACGGTCATCGCGGCGGAAGGGGGGACGGTCACCATCACGACGCGGCCCACGATCCCGGTCACGGTCACCGTACGAGGGACGGTCATCGCGCCGGTCGCGGTACCCACCGCCACCGCCACGGTTGTCGTCCCGCCGGTCGCGGAAGCCGCCACCACGGTTGTCATCACGCCGGCCGCCGTACGAGGGACGGTCGTCACGGCGATCATCACGCCGGTCGTCCCGGCGGTCGTCGCGGCGGAAGGGGGGACGGTCGCCATCACGACGCGGCCCACGATCCCGATCACGGTCGCCGTAGGAAGGACGGTCATCGCGCCGGTCGCGGTACCCACCGCCGCCACCGCGGTTGTCATCACGCCGGGCGCCGTAGGACGGCCGGTCGTCCCGGCGGTCGTCGCGGCGGAAGGGAGGACGGTCGCCATCACGACGCGGCCCACGATCCCGATCGCGGTCACGGTCGCCGTACGAGGGACGGTCGTCACGCCGGTCGCGGTACCCACCGCCACCGCCACGGTTGTCGTCCCGCCGGTCGCGGAAGCCGCCACCACGGTTGTCGTCACGCCGGCCGCCGTACGAGGGACGGTCGTCACGGCGATCATCACGCCGGCCATCGCGGCGGTCGTCGCGGTGGAAGGGGGGACGGTCGCCATCACGACGCGGCCCACGATCCCGATCACGGTCACGGTCACGGTCGCCGAACGAGGGACGGTCATCGCGCCGGTCGCGGCGCGGGCCGCCACTGTTCCCGCGGTAGCCGCCCCGGTCACCACTGTCCCGGCGGCGCTGGTCGCGCTCGGGTCGCTCGTCGGGAGAGTTGGTGGACATCGGTGGACTCCTGTCTTCGGTACCGCAGTCATTCTCGCGCAGCCGGGGTGCCGGCGCGCTCCGAGAAGAGTTCTGGAAATACAAAAGGACCCTTGGTCCCAGGCATGTGTGCCGGGACCAAGGGTCCTCTCAAAAATAGTTCGGCGGCGTCCTACTCTCCCACAGGGTCCCCCCTGCAGTACCATCGGCGCTGTAAGGCTTAGCTTCCGGGTTCGGAATGTA
>NZ_JBEYYU010000114.1:0-10957 GCF_040645755.1 Streptomyces sp. NPDC046716 | reverse complement strand
CGTGGCTGGTCGCGCAGTTCCCCGCGCCCCTGAGGCATGCGCTTCGCGCAGCCTCCCCTGGATGCCGAAGGCATCTCAGGGGCGCGGGGAACTGCGCGAGAAGCCCCACCGGCCCGCAGGTGGCGACGAGACCCGGAACGACCTTGACGGGGCCCGGACATTTTGGCGCAGTCAAGGCAGTGTCCTAAACACACATCACTCGGTTAGATGAGT
This sequence comes from Streptomyces sp. NPDC046716, assembly GCF_040645755.1. Classification (NCBI taxonomy): domain Bacteria; kingdom Bacillati; phylum Actinomycetota; class Actinomycetes; order Kitasatosporales; family Streptomycetaceae; genus Streptomyces; species Streptomyces sp. NPDC046716. The sequence goes on along the minus strand of NZ_JBEYYU010000114.1, from coordinate 10,744 downwards.
GTGGACACCAGAACGCCCCGCACACCCTCGGGGGACCGCTCGTCGGGATTCGACGACGCTCCCGCGCTGAGCATGGTGAAGGTTCCGTGCGACCCGGCGCAGGTCATCGTCAACCACGCGAGTTTCCGCGTGCAGCTTCCCACAGCGCAGAAGACGCAACTCCCGCGCATCGCCCGGCACTTGTCCGCCGTCGACGCGGCGACCGCGCGCATTCCCGTGATCACCGCCGCCGGAACGCCGGCGGCCCGGCGACGCCCCGTCGTCATGAGCGGCGGCGCCTTCGCCGCCGACGGCCTGCTGACCGGCGCGCGGCGCCCCGGCGAGCCCGACGTGGGCGGTGCCACGCAGGTCATCCCGCGCATCGACGTCGACGACCTCTATGAGGGCGATCCGACCCAGGAAACACCCGTCGTCGAGCCCGGCACCCGGATCCTGCCCCAGATGCGGCAGTCCGGCAGTGCCTTCGAGGACTCCGGCGAGCTCGACCAAGTCCGTTACCGGGGCGACGAGTTCGACGCCGGTGACGGCGGCGAGAGCGACATCGAGACCACCGCCGCCCGCCGCTACGGACCCGTCCGGCACGCCTACTACCCCGGCCGCCGGATGAACCTCGGCGTGGTGCTGCTCCCGCTCCGCGTCTTCCTCGGCTTCATCTCCATCTACGCGGGCATGGGCAAGCTCTGCGACCCCGTCTACTTCGACGGCGGCGAGCGCGGCTCCATGGTCAAGTGGCTCAACTCGCTGCACCCGTGGGAGCTCGCCGAGCCGCTGCGGGACTGGGCGCTGCAGCACCCGGTCGGCGCCGGGCTCGCCATCGCCTTCTTCCAGGTCATCGTCGGCGTGCTGACCGTGCTCGGACTCTGGCAGCGGCTCGCCGCCGCCATCGGCGTCCTGCTCTCCGCCGCGATCCTCGTCACCGTCAGCTGGAAGACCGTCCCCGCCTACGACGCGCCGGACATCATCTATCTGGCCGCATGGTCGCCGCTGATCATCGCCGGCGCCCCGGTCTACTCCATCGACGGACGGCTCGCCTCACGCGCCTGGCGGCGGCTCGGCCCGCGCTCCACGCTCGGCGAGCTGCGCCGCTACGTCCTGCGCCGCGGCACGGTCATCGCGACCGTCGTCATCGGCCTCACCCTGCTGATCGGTTCGCTGCTCGGCGGCGCCGTGCGCGACGCCGACCGGGTCACCGCCCCGGGCCCCGGCGACGCCCCGCACAACCAGCTGCCCGGCTCCCCGCTCCCCTCGGAGCCCGGCGCCACGAAGCGGCAGGAGCAGCGCTCGTCGAGCCCCTCGGCCTCCAACACGCCGACGCAGGGCACCACGTCGAGCCCGTCCGGTTCGCCCGGCGCCGCCCGCGAGAGCGGCAGCGCCAGCGGGACGACCAGCACCCCGACGCAGGGCGCCACGGCGGGCCAGGCCCCGCCGCAGCAGACGACCCCGCAGCAGCCGCCGAGCAGCACCGGCGGCGCGCCCACCACCGGTGGTGGGACGTCCAGCGGCGGCACGTCGGACGGCGGCTCGTCCTCCACCGGTGGGGACGGCGGCGGCGGTTCCGACTCCTCGGGCGGCGGCAGCAAGCTCGTGGGCGGTCTGCTCGGCTGACCGTCCCACCCGCCCGCTACGCCGATGGGGCCCCGCACGATCGTCGTGCGGGGCCCCATCGGCGTGGGGAAGGCGCTCAACGGCCCTGGGCGGCCAGCTCCTTCGCGGCCTCGGTGAGGTCCTTCGCCGTGTCGATCGCCCGCCAGTACGCGCCCTGCGGGAGCGGGAAGCCCGCGAGCCGCTTGGCGCGGGCCAGGCGCGGGAACGTGGTGCGCTCGTGGTCGCCGGTGGCCGGGAGCAGCGAGGCGAACTCGGGGGAGAAGACGTAGACGCCCGCGTTGATCAGATACGGGGACGGCGGGGCCTCGATGAAGTCGGTGATGTGGCCGAACGCGTTGGTCTCGACGGCGCCCCACGGGATGCGCGGCCGGGCCAGCGCGAGCGTCGCCGTCGCCTCCCGCTCGTGGTGGAAGTCGGCCATCTCGCGCAGCGAGAACCGGGTCCAGATGTCGCCGTTCGTGGCGTACCAGGGGCGGTCGGGGTGCGGCAGGTGCGCGGCCGCGTACTTGAGGCCGCCGCCCCGGCCGAGCGGCTCCGTCTCGACGACCGTCGTGACCCGCAGCGGGAGGTCGGCCCGCGCCAGCCACTCCTCCAGGACCTCGGCGAGATGGCCGCAGGAGACGACGGCGTCCGTGACGCCCTCCTCGGCGAGCCAGGACAGCTGATGGCCGATGATCGGCGTGCCGGTGCCCGGGATCTCCACCATCGGCTTGGGGCGGTCGTCGGTGTACGGGCGCAGCCGCGAGCCCTGGCCGCCCGCCAGGACGACGGCCTGCGTGGGCCGGTGCGGATACGAGTGCGGGCCGTGCGCGGCGGGTTCAGCGGTCGTCATGACCGGAACCCTACGTGCGCACGGCCCGTCGGGTGAGGGGAGCGTGGCGGTGGTGAGCCGTCCGTCAGGCCCGGAAGCCGGCCACGCCCGAGGCGAAGGAGGTGTCGCAGACCGGACGGGCGAACGACTGGGCGCGCGCCGGACCGTAGGCCTGGACGGCGGCACGCCCCAGCGACTTCGCGATCGACATGCAGTACTTGGCGAGCGAGGGCCGCTGGTCGATCTCCTGCTGGAGGTGGGTGAGTGCCGTCCCCGGATCCTTCTCCTGCAGCTCGACCAGAAGACGGTCGCGCAGGACGTCCTGGGGGGCGCGCGACTTGGCGCGCGCTGACACGTCCTGTGAGGAAGCTGTGAGGACGGAGTCCGAAGAGCCTCCCGACCAGTTGACTCGGGTGACCGCGAGGGTTCCGGAGAGCACCAGCATCACCGGCAGGACGAACGCGAGCGTGCGGGCGGCGCGGCGGGCGGGGCCCCGGCCCCGGGCGCGGCGCGGCTTCTGGGTGTAGGTAGCAGAGTGCGTCACGCGAGTGAGCGTAGCGGTAGGTGATGATTTGGCGACATTTAGTCACTCGACCGAGCGACACGTAACTTGGTTTTGATGATGAGGTGTTGACGCGCAGTAGTGAAATGTCCGAGTTGCCGGGGTATTTGTCGACAACGTGGCCGAACGCGCGGAAGGGCCCCGCACCGAAGTGCGGGGCCCTTCCGTGGACTTCTGCCCGAGGAGCCGGATCAGTCGGTGAGGCGCTCGCCCGTGGAGGTCGAGAACACGTGGGTCTCGCCCGGACGGGGCACGACGTGCAGCTGGGCGCCCTTCTCGGGCACCTGGCGGCCGTTGACCCGGACGACGAGGTCCTTGGTCTCGCCACCGACCTGGGCGGTGCCGTAGACGTAGCCGTCGGCGCCGAGCTCCTCGACGACGTTCACGGAGACCGCGAGGCCCGCCGGGGCGTCCGAGGCGTCCTTCGTGAGGGTCTTCGCGGCCTCGCCACCGTGCTCGACGATGTCGAAGTGCTCCGGGCGGACACCGACCGTGACGGTCTTGTCGCCCTTGTCCGTGGCGGCCTTGAGGGCCTCGCGGTTGACCGGGACGACCGAGTTGCCGAACTTCACGCCGCCGTCGGTGATCGGGACCTCGACCAGGTTCATGGCCGGGGAGCCGATGAAGCCGGCGACGAAGAGGTTGGCCGGGCGGTCGTACATGTTGCGCGGCGAGTCGACCTGCTGGAGCAGACCGTCCTTGAGGACCGCCACACGGTCGCCCATCGTCATGGCCTCGACCTGGTCGTGGGTGACGTAGACGGTGGTGATGCCGAGGCGGCGCTGGAGCGACGCGATCTGCGTACGGGTCGACACACGGAGCTTGGCGTCGAGGTTCGACAGCGGCTCGTCCATGAGGAAGACCTGCGGCTCACGCACGATGGCGCGGCCCATCGCGACACGCTGGCGCTGACCGCCGGAGAGGGCCTTCGGCTTGCGGTCCAGGTACTCGGTGAGGTCGAGGATCTTCGCGGCCTCTTCGACCTTCTGCCGGATCTCCGCCTTGTTCACGCCGGCGATCTTCAGGGCGAAGCCCATGTTGTCGGCGACGGACATGTGCGGGTAGAGCGCGTAGTTCTGGAACACCATGGCGATGTCCCGGTCCTTCGGCGGCAGGTGCGTGACGTCGCGGTCACCGATGCGGATCGCTCCGCCGTTGACGTCCTCGAGACCCGCGAGCATGCGCAGGGAGGTCGACTTTCCGCAGCCGGAGGGACCGACGAGGACGAGGAACTCGCCGTCCTCGATCTCGATGTCCAGGCCGTCGACCGCGGGCTTGGTGGAACCCGGGTAGACGCGGGTCGCCTTGTCGAACGTGACAGAAGCCATGGCTGTGAAGCCCCCTTCACCGGCAGGAACGTGCCGGACGATCCGTTGTAAAGAAGGTGATCCCCGCCGGGCGATCCCGGAGAGGTGTAGTCCACACGGGTGAACTGATCGGACGGTACCTGGCGGATGCCGGATCTGTCAGTAGTCCGGCGGCTGTGAGATTCGTCGAAATTTTCGACGGCGACGGCTCCGGCTTTGGTTACACTGCTCGGGCTGCCTCCTTAGCTCAGCTGGTCAGAGCGCCGCTCTTGTAAAGCGAAGGTCGTCGGTTCGAATCCGACAGGGGGCTCGGTACTGACCGGAGGAGACGGGTCACGGCTGTTCGGCCGTGACCCGTCTTCCCGTTTCCACGTCGTCTCGGGGGAGATCACATGAAGCGCGCTCTCGCAGTCCTGGCCACCGTCGTCGTGCTCGCCGCGCCGCTGGCCGGGTGCAGCAGCTCGAAGTCCGTCAGCGGCACCGTCGTCAGCAAGAACACCGACCGCGACTGCTCGACCAAGAAGAAGCACGGCAAGCGGACCCGCAGCTGCCACACCGAGTACGAGCTGCAGGTCCGCACGAAGAGCGGTGACCAGGAAGAGGTCGACGTCAGCAGCGGCGACTACGCCGACTGCGTCGAGGGCTCCAAGTATCCGAAGTGCACCACCCGCTAGGACAGGCCCTGGCCGCCCCGCGTCAGTGGCGGCCCGCCACCCGGTCCGCGATCTTCGCCAAGCGTGAGGAGTCCCCGGTGTTCGTGGTCAGCTCCCGGCGGTCGGCCGCGTAGTACGTGGCGTACATGCCGTGCACGCCCAGCCAGCGGAAGGGCTCCGGCTCCCACTTGCGGACCTTGTGGTTGACCCAGGGCAGTGTGGTCAGCTCGGTCGGGCCCGCCTGGCCGGAGTCCTGCTGGACCAGGTCGCGCAGGGTGCGGGCGGCCAGGTTGGCGGTGGCGACGCCCGAGCCGACGTAGCCGCCCGCCCAGCCCAGGCCCGTGGAGCGGTCCAGGGTGACCGTGGCGCACCAGTCGCGCGGGACGCCGAGCACGCCGGACCAGGCGTGGTCGACGCGGACCCCGGCGAGCTGCGGGAAGAAGCGGTGCAGGATCGCCGTCAGCGCCTCGATCGTCTGCGGCTGGGTGCGGCCGTCGTTGTCCGTCTTCGAGCCGTAGCGGTACGGGTAGCCGCGGCCGCCGAGCGCGATCCGGTCGTCGGCGGTGCGCTGCGCGTACATGTACGCGTGCGCCATGTCGCCGAGCGTCTCGCGGCCCGCCCAGCCGATCGACTCCCACTGGGCCTCGGTCAGCGGCTCCGTGGCGATCATCGAGGAGTTCATGGGCAGCCAGGTGCGGCGCTGGCCCTTGAGGGAGGCCGTGAAGCCCTCCGTGCAGCGCAGCACGTACGGGGCGCGGACGGTGCCGTAGGGCGTGATCGCGTGCTTGGGCTTGATCTCGGTGACCGGCGTCGACTCGTGGATGGTGACGCCGAGCGCCTCCACCGCCTTCGCCAGGCCCTTGACCAGCTTCACCGGGTGCAGGCGTGCGCCGTGCGGGGTCCAGGTGGAGCCGACCGCGCCCGCGACCCGGATCCGCTCCGCCGTCTCGCGGGCGCCGTGCAGCGTGCGGTCCTTCTCGCCGTACGTCAGCTCGGCCTCGTGGAAGGCCTTCAGGCGGGCCAGCTGGGCCGGGGTGTAGGCGACTTCGAGGACACCGCCGTGGTGGATGTCCGCGTCGATGGACTCCGCGCGGGCGGTGTCGACGACCTCGGTGACCGTCGCGTTCATCGCCTGCTGGAGGCGGACCGCCGCCTCGTGGCCGTGCAGCTTGGCGTAGCGGTCGCGGCCCGCGATGCCGTTGTAGAGCCAGCCGCCGTTGCGCCCCGAGGCGCCGTAGCCGCAGAACTTCTGCTCCAGGACCGTGATGCGCAGGAAGGGCGCCGCCTGCTTCAGGTAGTACGCGGTCCACAGGCCCGTGTAGCCGCCGCCGACGATCACGACATCGGCGCTCGCGTCGCCGGAGAGGGGCTCGCGGCCGTCGGGGAGACCGTCGTCCGCGTACCAGAACGATATGCCGCCGTTGGCTGTGCGCCCGCCGTTCCCGCTGTTCACGCTGCTCATGCGGCGGGACGCTATCGCACGCGGGTGACGGCTGCCCAGGCCCGGCGCAGGGCGGCCGACGGGTCCAGGGCGGGGCCGGGGCGGTCGCGGGTGAGCGGGAAGCAGGCCAGGCCGATCAGGACGGAGGCGAAGTGGCCCAGGTCGGTGAAGGTGCGGCCGGTGACCAGCGGCGCGCCGTAGACGACGAGCACCCCCGCCGCGTACGCGTACCGCCACGGGCGGGCGAAGCGGTACGTGAGGACGGCGACGACGCCCGCGAGTGCGTAACTCACGCCCACGTCGAGGGTGTTGACCATGGATACGGGGGCGTGGCCGTGCCGGATCGCCCACAGCAGGGAGCCCTCGCTGATGTAGGTGGCGCCGATGTGCGCGGTGCCGAGGACGAGCAGCCAGCGGCCGGTGCCCAGCCAGCGTTCGGCGGGTGCGTGGAAGAGCGTGTAGAGCACCGCGTACGAGAGCCAGCCGCCGCCGTCGATCCACAGGGCGCTCTGCACCAGGACGCGGAAGGGGTGGGTCGACAGGGCGTGGATGTTGGTGGAGCGGGCGCCGAGGAACGCGTCGAGGGTGTCCGGCGCCATCTGGCGCACGACGATCGTGGTGACCAGCAGGATCGCCAGCCAGACGTACGTGCCCGGGGCGCCGCGGAGCCAGTCCGCCACGGCGTGCCGGGCCCGGCGCGGAAAAGGGTGCATGGTCGATTCAGGCACGTCGGTAGGGTCGGGCGGGTGATCGACATTCCGGACGGTCTTGTGCAGTCGCAGTACACCTACGCGGGGGAGGCCGGACGCGCGTTCATCGCGGCGCTGCCCGCGCGGGTGGAGGAGTTCGTCGAGCGGTGGGGGCTGCGGGTGGACGGGCCCGCGATGCACGGGATGGCGGCGCTGGTGCTGCCGGTGGTGCGGCGGGCCGACGGGCTGCCGGCCGTGGTCAAGTTCCAGGTCCTGGACGAGGAGACGGAGGGCGAGCCGGTCGCGCTGCGGGTGTGGGGCGGGGACGGGGCCGTCCGGCTGCTCGACCACGATCCCGGTACGGGCACGATGCTGCTCGAACGGCTCGACGCCGGGCGGATGCTGAGCGTCGTGACGGACACCCGGGCGGCGGTGACCGTCATCGCGGAGCTGCTGGCCCGGCTGACCGCCGGACCGGCGCCGGACCGTGTGCGGCGGCTCGCGGACATCGCCGCGCTGATGCTCGCCGAGATGCCCGGGGCGCTCGGCCGGATCGCCGATCCCGGGGAGCGGGGGCTCGTCGCGGACTGTGCGGCGGCGCTGCGGGAGGTCGCGGGCGACGGTTGCGGGGACCGGCTGCTCCACTGGGACCTGCACTTCGAGAACGTGCTGGCGACGGTCGACGGCCGCGAGCCGTGGGTCGCCATCGACCCGAAGCCGCTCGCCGGTGATCCCGGGTTCGATCTGTGGCCCGCGCTGGACAACCGGTTCGAGGGTGATGAGGTCGTCTGGCGGTTCGAGGCGATGACGGGGGTGCTGGGGCTGGACCGGGAGCGGGCTCGGGGGTGGACGTTGGGGCGGGTGGTGCAGAACGTGTTGTGGGATGTCGCCGACGCGCGTCCGCTGGCCGCTGGGGACCTGGAGATTGCGCGGAGGTTGTTGGGGAGGTGAGGCGGGGTTTTTTTGGGGTTCGTTGTCGGGTGCGGGCCGGTGGCCGCTTCTCGCGCAGTTCCCCGCGCCCCTGAAGCGAGCTGCGCTCGCTCAGGGGCGCCGCGCTCGACGACGCTTAAGCTGCGCGGATGATCCGTACAGCCACAGTCGACGACATCCCCGTCATCCACGCGATGATCCGCGAACTCGCCGCGTACGAGAAGGTGCCCGACGAGGCGCGGGCCACCGAACAGCAGCTCGGGGAAGCCCTGTTCGGGGAGCGGCCGGCGGCCTTCGCGCATGTCGCCGAGGACGCCGACGGCGAGCCGGTCGGGTTCGCGCTGTGGTTCCTGAACTTCTCCACCTGGCGGGGCGTCCACGGCATCTACCTGGAGGACCTGTACGTGCGCCCGGAGGCGCGCGGCGGCGGCCACGGGAAGGCGCTGCTCACCGAACTCGCCCGGATCTGTGTCCAGCGGGGGTACGAGCGTCTGGAGTGGTCGGTGCTGAACTGGAATCAGCCCTCGATCGACTTCTACCGGGCGCTCGGCGCGCGGCCGCAGGACGAGTGGACGGTGTACCGGCTGACGGACGCGGCGCTGGCCCGCCTCGGCGGCTGAGCCGGGCGCGGCGTTGTCAGTGGGGGAGTGCAGCATGGGGACATGGCGACGGAACGGCGTGGTGCGGCGGCGAAGGTGAAGAGGGCGCGGCGGCCGGAGGTGCGGCTGCCTCCGCTCGTGCCGTGGGAGGGCGCGGGTCTGGAGCCGGACGGGGACTACGACGGCGTGGAGTTCCGGGGTGTGGACTTCGCCGGGCAGGAGGGGATCGGGGCGCGGTTCATGGACTGCGCGGTGGAGGGGTGCGCGTTCGACGAGGCGGGGCTCGCACGGGCCCGGATCATCGACTCGACGCTGACCGGGATCAGGGGCGTCGGCACCGATCTGGCGGAGGCCACCCTGCGGGACGTCGAGGTGGTGGACGCGCGGCTCGGCGGCGTGCAGCTGCACGGGGCCGTCCTGGAGCGGGTGGTGATCCGCGGCGGCAAGATCGACTATCTGAACCTGCGCAAGGCACGGCTGAAGGACGTCGTCTTCGACGGATGCGTGCTGGTGGAGCCGGACTTCGGGGGAGCGCGCCTGGAGCGGGTGGAGTTCACCGGGTGCGTGCTGAAGGAGGCGGATCTGACGGGCGTGACGCTGGTCGACGTCGATCTGCGGGAGGCGGCCGAGCTGGGCATCGCGCGGGGTGTCGACCGGCTGGGCGGCGCCGTGATCTCGCACGGGCAGCTCTTCGATCTGGCGGGGGCGTTCGCGGCGCAGCTGGGAGTGCGGGTGATCTGACGCGGGCGGTCCGCTACGGCAGGCGCGGGAAGCGGCCCTGGAGGTCCCAGATCGCCGGGTTGTCTCCCAGGTCCTCGTGCATGTCGGTGAGGTCGGCGATCAGGTCGTGCAGGAAGTCCCGTGCCTCGCGGCGCAGCGCGGAGTGGGAGAACGTCAGCGGGGGCTCGCCGCCCTCCATCCAGTCGGCCTCGATGTCGACCCAGCCGAAGCGGCGCTCGAAGAGCATGCGGTCGGTGGACTCGGTGAAGTCCAGGTCCGCGTACTGCGGGGTCGCCGAGCGGCTGCCGCGCGGGTCCTTGTCGAGCTGCTCGACGATGTCGCACAGCGCCCAGGCGAAGTCCAGGACCGGCACCCATCCCCAGGCTGTGGACAGTTCCCGGTCGGCCTTGGTGTCGGCCAGGTACACATCGCCGCAGAACAGGTCGTGGCGCAGCGCGTGGACGTCCGCGCGGCGGTAGTCCGTCTGCGGGGGGTCCGGGAAGCGGCGGGAGAGGGCGTAGCCGATGTCGAGCACGGGTCGATGGTGTCATGCCCGGTCACGGCAGCAGGCGCTGCTCCTTCGCGACCGCCACGGCGCCCGCCCGGGTGTCGACGCCGAGCTTGTCGTAGATCCGGCCCAGGTGGGTCTTGACCGTGGCCTCGCTGATGAACAGGGCCTTGGCGATCTCCCGGTTGCCCAGGCCGTGCGCGAGCTGGGCGAGGATGTCGCGTTCGCGGTCGGTGAGGGTGGGGCGCGGCTTGCGCATGTTCGCCATCACGCGGGAGGCCACCGGCGCGGAGAGGGCCGTGCGGCCCTGGGCCGCCGCGTGGATCGCCGCGAAGAGTTCTTCGGGGCGTTCGGCCTTGAGGAGGTAGCCCGTGGCGCCGGCCTCGATGGCGCGGGTGATGTCGGCGTCGGTGTCGTAGGTGGTCAGGACCAGGACGTGCGGGGTGGGGGCCGGGCCCGTGGTGAGGCGGCGGGTGGTCTCCACTCCGTCGATGCCCGGGCCCAGCTGGAGGTCCATCAGGACGACGTCGGGGTGGAGTTTCGCGGTCAGCGCGACGGCTTCTTCGCCGGTGCCCGCCTCGCCGATCACTTCGATGTTCTCGGCGCTGTCCAGGAGGGCGAGGAGGCCGGCTCTGACGACCACGTGGTCGTCGCAGAGCAGGAGGCGGACGGGGGGCTGGGCTGTCATGTGCGGGCTCCTCGGGGGTGTGTTGTCGGGTGCGGCGCCGTCGTGGCCGGCCGCGCAGTTCCCCGCGCCCTTGAGATGCGCACTTCGTGCGCCATCGCATCAGGAGAGGCGCGCTGACGCGCGGCCTCAAGGGGAGGCTGCGCGTCAGCGCATGCCTCAGCGCGTCGGTGCGGGCCCCAGGTTCAGGGCGCACGGATGTGTGAGGACGGACGCGATGACAGCAACTGCCAG
>NZ_JBEYYU010000113.1:0-11679 GCF_040645755.1 Streptomyces sp. NPDC046716 | reverse complement strand
CCGCTGCCCAGCCTCGGCCTGACCCTCGGCGGCTGCCCGCTCACCGAGGCCCCGCGCCCCTGAAGCATGCGCTGCGCGCAGCTTCCCCTGGACGAGCGGAGCTCGTCTCAGGGGCGCGGGGAACTGCGCGACCAGCCCCCACCGGCCCGCAGCCGAACAAGGACGCCCTAGATCCCGCCCATCGGCTCCGGATCCACCCGCACCGGCGTCCCCCACACTCGCACCACCTCATAGTCCGTGAACTCGTGGACCAGGCGGTACGCCATCGCCGCGTCGGGCCGACGCCGCTGCGCCGCCAGATACAGATCCGCCTCGCGGCGATCATGCCGAGGCGTCCCGCACAGCTGCCACACCTGCCCGTTCCACAACTCCGGGATCCAGCGCTGCTGGGGCTGGGGACGGTCCTCGCGGGTGCCGTAGCGCGAGAGGACCGGGCGGTCGGCGGTCGGGCGGGGCGCCGGGCCGCCGTAGTCCCCCGAGATCTGGGAGCGGTGGGCCTTGCGGCGGCGGGTCTCGCACAGCAGGCACAGGTCGGGGGCGGACGTCTCGACCGGGCCGTACGGATGCTCCTTGCAGCGGGTCGCCGGCTTCTGGCCCGTCGTCGCGTCGTCGAGCTGGTCGAGCGCGCGCATCAGGTCGCCGCGCATCTCGTGGAGCAGGTCGTCCGGGGTGTCGGCGGTCAGCTTCTCGCCGTGCTCCCCGAGCACCCGCAGGGCGCGGCCGAGTGCGGTGAGCTGCGCGTGATTCACGGTCGTGTGCTCCGTCTCCGAGATCCCGTTCCTGTCCGGCCTCCACCATCGCACGCGGCACCGACATCTCCCCCGCTCCCATCACGATCCGGTCACGACAACCGGAACAGGGGTTGCCAACAGTCCGTGTAATCGATTCCAATCCCTCATGTAATCGATTCCATGCACATGTGCGTCCCTCCACGACCACATGAGCCCCGCAGCCACCCCGAGGGAGCAGCACGATGGCGAGCATCAAGGACGTCGCGGCCGCCGCCGGGGTCTCCGTCGCCACGGTCTCCCGGGTGCTCAACGCGCATCCGTCCGTGAGCCCGGACGCCCGGACCCGCGTACTGGCCGCCGTGGAGTCGCTCGGCTACCGGCCCAACGCCGTGGCCCGCTCCCTGCGCACCGACCAGACCCGCACGCTCGGCCTGGTCATCAGCGACGTGCTGAACCCGTACTTCGGGGAGCTGGCCCGTTCCGTCGAGGAGGAGGCGCGGGCCCTGGGCTACAGCGTGATCATCGGCAACGCCGACGAGCGCCCCGACCTCCAGGACCACCATGTGCGGACCCTGCTGGACCGGCGGATCGACGGGCTGCTCGTCTCCCCCACCGACGGCGGCTCCCCGCTGATGCTGGACGCCGCCCGGGCCGGCACCCCCATGGTCTTCGTCGACCGCTGGATCGCGGGCGTCGACGTGCCCGTCGTGCGCTCCGACGGGCGGACGGCCGTACGGGACCTCGTCGCGCATCTGCACGGGCTCGGGCACCGCCGGCTCGCGATCATCGCGGGCCCGGCCGCCACGACCACCGGAAGCGAGCGCGTCGACGCCTTCCGGGAGGCGCTCGCGTCGTACGAGATCGAGCTGCCGGACGCCTACATCGGGCAGGGCGACTTCCAGGCGGAGAGCGGGCGCCGGGTGACCGAAGGGTTCCTGGACCTGGCCGAGCCGCCCCAGGTCGTCTTCGCCGCCGACAACCTGATGGCGCTCGGCGCGCTGGACGCGATCCGCGCGCGCGGGCTGCGCGTCCCCGACGACATCGCGCTCGCCGCCTTCGACGACATCCGCTGGTTCGTGCACACCGATCCGCCGATCACGGCGATCGCCCAGCCGACCGGCGCACTGGGGCGGGCCGCCGTGCGGGCCCTGGTGGACCGGATCGAGGGCCGCACCCCGGCCTCGGTCACCCTCCCCGCCGAACTGGTGGTCCGCCGCTCCTGCGGCGCCCCCGCCTGAGACCAGCCCCCAAGCACCCCACAACCGCGTACCTCGATGGAGAGGAGATCCCGGTGAACCAGCCGCGCAACCCGGACGAGTTGCTGCGCATCGAAGGGATACGGAAGACCTTCCCCGGTGTCGTCGCGCTCGACAGCGTCGACTTCGACCTGCGCCGCGGGGAGGTGCACGTCCTGCTCGGTGAGAACGGGGCCGGGAAGAGCACCCTCATCAAGATGCTCTCCGGTGCCTACACCCCCGACGAGGGCCGCATCCTCGCGGGCGGCGAGCAGGTCCGTATCCACGGTGCGCAGGACGCCGAACGGCTCGGCATCGCGACGATCTACCAGGAGTTCAACCTGGTCCCCGATCTGACCGTCGCCGAGAACATCTTCCTGGGCCGCCAGCCGCGCCGCTTCGGTCTCGTCGACCGCAAGCAGATGGAGGCCGACGCCGAGAAGCTGCTCGCGCGCGTGGGCGTGAACGTGTCGCCTCGCGCGCGGGTGCGGGAACTCGGCATCGCCCGGCTCCAGATGGTGGAGATCGCGAAGGCGCTGAGCCTCGACGCGCGCGTGCTGATCATGGACGAGCCGACCGCCGTGCTGACCTCCGAGGAGGTCGACAAGCTGTTCGCCATCGTGCGCGCGCTGCGCGAGGACGGCGTCGGCATCGTCTTCATCACCCACCACCTGGAGGAGATCGCCGCCCTCGGCGACCGGGTCACCGTGATCCGCGACGGGCGGAGCGTGGGCCAGGTGCCCGCCTCGACCCCCGAGGACGAACTCGTCCGGCTCATGGTGGGCCGCTCCATCGAGCAGCAGTACCCGCGTGAGCGGCCCGAGACCGGTACGGCCCTGCTGAAGGTCGAGGGACTGACCCGCGACGGCGTCTTCCAGGACGTGTCCTTCGAGGTGCGGGCCGGTGAGGTCGTCGGCATCGCCGGGCTCGTCGGCGCCGGGCGCACCGAGGTGGTGCGGGCGGTGTTCGGCGCCGACCCGTACGACAAGGGCTCGGTGGAGGTCGCGGGCGCGCCGCTGCCGCGCCACGACGTGAACGCCGCCATGGCCGCGGGCGTCGGTCTCGTGCCCGAGGACCGCAAGGGCCAGGGGCTGGTGCTCGACCAGTCGGTCGAGGAGAACCTGGGGCTCGTGACCCTGCGCGCCGCCACCCGCGGCGGATTCGTCGACCGCAAGGGCCAGCACGCGGCGGCCGACCGCATCGCCGCCCAGCTGGGCGTGCGGATGGCGGGGCTCGGCCAGCACGTGCGCACGCTCTCCGGCGGCAACCAGCAGAAGGTCGTCATCGGCAAGTGGCTCCTCGCCGACATCAAGGTGCTGATCCTCGACGAGCCGACGCGCGGCATCGACGTCGGCGCCAAGGTCGAGATCTACCAGCTCATCAACGAACTGTCCGCCGCCGGCCACGCCGTGCTGATGATCTCCAGCGATCTGCCGGAGGTCCTCGGGATGAGCGACCGCGTCCTCGTCATGGCGCAGGGCCGGATCGCCGGTGAACTCGCGGCCGACGACGCCACCCAGGACTCCGTGATGGCCCTCGCCGTCTCCACCGCCCCCACGACCTCCCCCACGACCGATGAAAGCGAGGCCCGTCGTGGCCACTGACACGCTCAAGAGCAAGCCGGGCACCAGTGGTGCCGCCGGGCTGCGCAGGCTCCTGCTCGACAACGGCGCGCTGACCGCGCTGATCGTCCTCGTCATCGCGCTCTCCGCGCTCTCCGGGGACTTCCTGACCACCGACAACCTGCTCAACATCGGCGTCCAGGCGGCCGTGACCGCCATCCTCGCCTTCGGTGTCACCTTCGTGATCGTCGCGGCGGGCATCGACCTGTCGGTCGGCTCGGTGGCCGCCCTGTCGGCGACCGTACTGGCGTGGAGCGCGACCCAGCACGGGGTGCCGGTCGTCCTCGCGGTGGTGCTCGCCGTCGCGACCGGCATCGTGGCCGGTCTCGTCAACGGGTTCCTGATCGCGTACGGGAAGCTGCCGCCGTTCATCGCGACGCTCGCGATGCTGTCGGTGGGGCGCGGTCTGGCGCTGGTGATATCGGACGGTTCGCCGATCCCGTTCCCCGACTCGGTCTCGCACCTCGGTGACACGCTCGGCGGCTGGCTGCCGGTGCCGGTGCTCGTGATGGTCGTCATGGGGCTGATCGCCGCCGTGATCCTCGGCCGGACGTACATCGGCCGCGCCATGTACGCGATCGGCGGCAACGAGGAGGCCGCGCGCCTGTCCGGCCTGCGCGTGAAGAAGCAGAAGCTCGTCATCTACGCGCTGTCGGGCCTGTTCGCCGCCGCCGCGGGCATCGTGCTCGCCTCCCGGCTCTCCTCGGCGCAGCCGCAGGCCGCCGACGGCTACGAGCTGGACGCGATCGCCGCCGTCGTCATCGGCGGCGCCTCGCTCGCCGGTGGCACGGGCAAGGCGTCGGGCACGCTGATCGGCGCGCTGATCCTCGCGGTGCTGCGCAACGGCCTCAACCTCCTGTCGGTGTCCGCCTTCTGGCAGCAGGTCGTCATCGGTGTCGTCATCGCCCTCGCGGTGCTGCTCGACACGCTGCGCCGCAAGGCCGGGGCCACGCCGGTGACCTCCGGCGGCGGGGGCGGCAAGGGCAAGCAGGCGGCGACGTACGGGCTCGCGGCGGTCGTCACCGTCGCGATCGTCGGCGCCACCTCCTTCCTGCACGGCGGCACCTCGGCGTCCGACAAGCCGAAGATCGGCCTGTCCCTGTCGACGCTGAACAACCCGTTCTTCGTGCAGATCCGGGCGGGCGCCCAGGCCGAGGCGAAGAAGCTGGGCGTGGACCTGACGGTCACGGACGCGCAGAACGACGCCTCGCAGCAGGCCAACCAGATGCAGAACTTCACCAGCTCCAGCCTCGACGCGATCGTCCTCAACCCGGTCGACTCGGCCGCGGCGAGCAACTCGGTCGCCGCGGCGAACAAGGCCGGCATGCCGGTCGTCGCCGTCGACCGCGGGGTGGAGAAGGGCAAGGTCGCCACGCTCGTCGCCTCCGACAACGTCGCGGGCGGTGTGCTCTCCGCGAAGACGATGGCCGAGAAGCTGGGCGGCAAGGGCAAGATCGTCATCCTTCAGGGCCAGGCCGGTACCTCGGCGGCGCGTGAGCGCGCGGAGGGCTTCGCGAAGGGCCTCAAGGAGTACCCGGGCATCAAGGTCCTCGCCCAGCAGCCCGCCGACTTCGACCGCACCAAGGGCCTCGACGTGATGTCGAACCTGCTCCAGGCGCACCCCGACGTCCAGGGCGTCATCGCCGCCAACGACGAGATGGCGCTCGGCGCGGTCAAGGCGCTCGGCTCCAAGGCCGGGAAGTCGGTGCCCGTCATCGGCTTCGACGGCGAGGCCGACGGCATCAAGGCGGTCGAGGCGGGCACGATGTACGCCTCGGTGGCCCAGCAGCCGCGCGAACTCGGCGAGATCGCCGTGCGCAACGCGGTGAACGCCGCCCACGGCAAGAAGATCAGCCCCGCGGTGAAGGTGCCGGTGAAGGTCGTGACGTCGAAGAACGCGGCAGACTTCAACTGATCCGCCCGACACGCAGTCCGGCATGCAGAAAGACAGAAAGGCAGAGCATGAGCACGTATGACCTCCTCGTCGTGGGGTCGGCCAACGCCGATCTGGTGGTCGCCGTCGACCGGCGCCCCGGTGCCGGGGAGACCGTCCTCGGCTCCGACCTGGTGGTCCACCCGGGCGGCAAGGGTGCGAACCAGGCGGTGGCCGCGGCCCGGCTCGGCGCGCGCACCGCGCTGCTCGCGCGGGTCGGCGACGACGGGCACGGACAGTTGCTGCGTACGTCGATGGAGTCGGCCGGGGTGGACACCTCGGGCGTGCTCGTCGGCGGGGCGCCCACCGGGGTCGCCCTGATCACCGTCGACCCGTCGGGCGACAACAGCATCGTGGTGTCGCCGGGCGCGAACGGACGGCTGACGCCGGACGACGTGCGGGCGGCGCGGGAGCTGTTCGCGGCGGCGCCGGTGGTCTCCACGCTCCTGGAGATCCCGCTCGACACGGTCGCCGAGGTGGCTCGGTCGCTGGCCGACGGGGCGCGCCTGGTGCTCAACCCGTCGCCGCCCGCCCCACTGCCCGCCGAGGTCCTCGCGGCGTGCGACCCGCTCATCGTCAACGAGCACGAGGCGAAGGTCATCCTCGGTACGGAGCCGGGCCCGGACCCCGAGGAGTGGGCGCGGCAGCTGCTCGCGCTCGGCCCGCGCTCGGTCGTCATCACGCTCGGCGCCGAGGGCGCGCTCGTCGCGGACGGCGACGGGTCCGAGCGGGTGGCCTCGGTGAAGGTGAAGGCCGTGGACACCACCGGCGCGGGTGACGCCTTCACGGCGGCGCTGGCCTGGCGGCTCGGCGCGGGTGCGTCGCTGGCCGAGGCGGCGGCGTACGCGGCCCGGGTCGGCGCCGCAGCCGTCACCAAGGAGGGCGCGCAGGCCTCGTACCCGACGGCGGACGAGGTCGCCGCACTGTGAAGAAGGCCGGAATACTCAACCGCCATCTGGCCGGTGCCCTGGCGGAGTTGGGGCACGGGGACGGGGTGCTCGTGTGCGACGCGGGGATGCCGATCCCGGCGGGGCCGCGCGTCGTCGATCTGGCCTTCCGGGCCGGGGTGCCGTCGTTCGCCGAGGTCCTCGACGGGCTCCTCGACGAGCTGGTCGTGGAGGGCGGTACGGCCGCCGGTGAGGTGCGGGCCGCGAACCCGGAGGCGGCCGCGCTGCTCGCGGAGCGGCTGCCGGCCCTCTCCCACGTCACGCACGAGGAGCTGAAGGCGCTGTCGGCGTCGGCGAAGCTGGTGGTGCGGACCGGAGAGGCGCGGCCGTTCGCCAATGTGCTGCTGCGGTGCGGGGTCTTCTTCTGAGGCGAGACTCCGAGGCTGACGCCGGAAACCGGCGAGGAGCCCGGTCCGTGGACCGGGCCCCCCTCGGGCTTTCCCCTCCCTGCGCCGGGACCCCTCGATCCCCCCAGATCTCCCCCCTCAGGATCCCGACGCAAGGTACGACCCGCCTGAGGCCGCAAAGGTTGCACGGGATTTCGGAAATCTCTCGGAAGTCGGGGACCTACGGGAGCACGAGGCGCGCAAGGGGCGCGAAAGCGGACGACTCGCGCCCCCTTTCGCGGGTCGGCGAGCGCTACACCGCGTGCCGGGTGAAGCGTTCGGCGGTCTCGGCGAGCACCTCGCGGCCGTCGCGCGCCCACAGCCCGTCGTTGAACAGCTCGACCTCGACGGGCCCGGTGTAGCCCTGCTGTTCCACCAGGCCGCGCCAGTACCGCATGTCGATCGCACCGTCGCCGATCTGCCCCCGGCCGTTGAGCACGCCCTCGGGCAGCGGCGTGGTCCAGTCGGCGAGCTGGAACGTCGCGATGCGCCCCTGGGCGCCGGCCCGCGCGAGCTGCGCGGGCGCCTGGTCGTCCCACCAGATGTGGTACGTGTCCACGCAGACGCCGACCTGCTCGGCCGGGAAGCGCTCGGCGATGTCGAGCGCCTGGGCGAGGGTGGAGACCACACACCGGTCGGCCGCGTACATCGGGTGCAGCGGCTCGATCGCCAGCTTCACCCCGCGCTCGGCGGCGTACGGGGCGAGCACGCCGATGCCCTCGGCGATGCGCTCGCGGGCGCCCGTCAGGTCGTAGGACCCGGCCGGGAGTCCGCCGGAGACCAGGACCAGGACGTCGGTGCCGAGGGTGACGGCCTCGTCGACCGCGCGCTTGTTGTCGTCGAGCGCGGCCGTGCGCTCGGTCGCGCCGACGGCGGTGAGGAAGCCGCCCCGGCAGTGGGTGGTGACGGTGAGACCGGCGTCGCGCAGCAGCGCGGCCGCCTTCTCGACGCCGTACTCCTGGACGGGCGCCCGCCAGGTGCCGACGTTACGGACACCCAACTCTTCGCACGCTGCCACGAGTTCGGGCAGGTCGAGCTGCTTGACGGTCATCTGGTTGATGGAGAACAGCGGGTCGGCGCTCACTTGGTCACTCCGTACAGGGCGAGCAGTTGCTTCATGCGGGTCTCGGCCAGCTCCGGGCTCGGGAACAGGCCCAGGGAGTCGGCGAGTTCGTAGGCGCGCGCCAAGTGCGGCAGGGAGCGCGCCGACTGGAGGCCGCCGACCATCGTGAAGTGCTCCTGGTGGCCGGAGAGCCAGGCGAGGAAGACGACGCCGGTCTTGTAGAAGCGGGTCGGCGCCTGGAAGAGGTGCCGCGACAACTCCACGGTGGGGTCGAGGAGTTCACGGAACCCCTTGACGTCCCCGGTGTCGAGGACGCGGACCGCCTGCGCGGCGAGCGGGCTCAGCGGGTCGAAGATGCCGAGCAGGGCGTGGCTGAAGCCGCGGTCGTCGCCCGCGATCAGCTCGGGGTAGTTGAAGTCGTCGCCGGTGTAGCAGCGCACGCCCTGCGGGAGGCGGCGGCGCAGCTCGACCTCGCGGCGGGCGTCCAGGAGCGAGACCTTGATGCCGTCGACCTTGTCCGGGTGCGCGGCGATGACCTCCAGGAAGGTCTCGGTCGCGGCGTCGAGGTCGGCCGAGCCCCAGTAGCCCTCCAGCGCCGGGTCGAACATCGGGCCGAGCCAGTGCAGGACGACCGGTTCGGCGGCCTGCCGGAGCAGGTGCCCGTAGACGTCGAGGTAGTCCTCGGGGCCGCGGGCGACGGCGGCCAGCGCGCGGGACGCCATGAGGATCGCCTGCGCGCCCGTCCCCTCCACGAGCGCGAGCTGTTCCTCGTACGCGGCCCTGACCTCGGCCAGATCGCGTGCGGGGGCGGTGAGCTGGTCGGTGCCGACGCCGCAGGCGATGCGGCCGCCGACCGCCTTCGCCTCGGCGGCGGAGCGCCGGATCAGCTCGGCGGCGCCCGCCCAGTCCAGGCCCATGCCGCGCTGCGCGGTGTCCATCGCCTCGGCGACGCCGAGCCCGTGCGACCACAGGTGGCGGCGGAAGGCGAGGGTGGCGTCCCAGTCGACGGCGGCCGGGGAGTCGGGGGTGGTGTCGGCGAACGGGTCGGCGACGACGTGCGCCGCCGAGAAGACGACCCGGGAGGCCAGCGGCGCGCCGGTGTCGAACGCGAGCGGCTCGGCGCGCGGCTCGTACGCCTTCAACCCGCCTTCCGGGGTGGGGAGATGAAGGGTCACAGCGAGATCTCCGGAACGTCGAGGCGCTGCCCTTCGGCCGACGACTTCAGGCCCAGCTCGGCCATCTGCACACCGCGCGCTCCGGCGAGCAGGTCCCAGTGGTAGTCGGCACCGGCGTACACGTGCTTCAGGAACAGCTCCCACTGGACCTTGAAGCCGTTGTCGAACTCGGTGTTGTCCGGCACCTCCTGCCACTGGTCGCGGAAGGAGTACGTCGCCGGGAGGTCGGGGTTCCAGACCGGCTTCGGGGTGGAACTGCGGTGCTGGACACGGCAGTTGCGCAGCCCGGCGACGGCGGATCCCTCCGTGCCGTCGACCTGGAACTCGACCAGCTCGTCACGGTTGACGCGCACGTCCCACGAGGAGTTGATCTGGGCGACGACCGGCCCCTGGGGCCCCTCGATCTCGAAGATGCCGTACGCGGAGTCGTCGGCGGTGGCGTCGTAGGGCTTGCCGTTCTCGTCCCAGCGGGTGGGGATGTGGGTGGTGGCGAGCGCGGTGACCGAGGTGACCCGGCCGAACAGCTCGTGCAGCACGTACTCCCAGTGCGGGAACATGTCGACGACGATGCCGCCGCCGTCCTCGCTGCGGTAGTTCCACGACGGGCGCTGCGCCTCCTGCCAGTCGCCCTCGAAGACCCAGTAGCCGAACTCGCCGCGCACGGACAGGATCCGCCCGAAGAAGCCGCCGTCGATGAGGCGCTTGAGCTTGAGCAGGCCCGGCAGGAACAGCTTGTCCTGCACCACGCCCGACTTGACGCCCTTCTCGCGCGCGAGGCGGGCCAGTTCGATCGCGCCGTCCAGGCCGGTGGCGGTGGGCTTCTCGGTGTAGACGTGCTTGCCGGCGGCGATCGCCTTCTTGAGGATCTCCTCGCGTCCCGAGGTCATCGCGGCGTCGAAGAAGATGTCGACGCTGTCGTCGGCGAGGACGGCGTCAACGTCCGTGGAGATGTTCGCCCGGTCCAGGCCGTGCCGCTCGGCGAGGGCCTTCAGCGCGTGCTCGCGGCGGCCGACCAGGACCGGCTCCGGCCACAGGACCGTGCCGTCACCCAGGTCGAGTCCGCCCTGCTCGCGCAGCGCGAGGATCGAGCGGACGAGGTGCTGGCGGTAGCCCATGCGCCCCGTCACGCCGTTCATGGCGATGCGCACCGTCTTGCGTGTCACGTGAGTCCCTTCGTCCGGCCTGGCGTACGCGGAATCGGCGCCTGCCCCATCGGTATCGCGTGTTCGACAGGTCGTAGCAAGCGCTTTCTACCCAAGGAGAAGCTAGCCTCTGCACAGCCGCTCGGACAAGAGCGGATACGCGGCGGATGACAGCGGACACCAGCCGCACACCAGTCGGAGGATGACTCGATGACCGTGACTCTTGCGGACGTGGCCGCCCGCGCGCAGGTGTCCCCCGCCACCGTCTCGCGCGTACTGAACGGCAACTATCCGGTCGCCGCCGCCACCCGCGAGCGGGTCCTGAAGGCCGTGGACGAGCTGGACTACGTGCTCAACGGCCCGGCGAGCGCCCTCGCCGCCGCCACGTCCGACCTGGTCGGGGTGCTGGTCAACGACATCGCCGACCCGTTCTTCGGGATCATGGCGTCCGCCGTGCAGTCGGAGATCGTCGGCCCCGGCGGGCGCGCGGGCGGCGAACGGCTCGCGGTGGTCTGCAACACGGGCGGCTCCCCCGAGCGCGAGCTGACGTATCTGACGCTGCTCCAGCGTCAGCGCGCGGCAGCGGTCGTCCTCACGGGTGGCGCGATCGAGAACGCGGCCCATGTGACGGCCGTCGCGGCCAAGTTGAGGCGGCTCGCGGAGGCCGGTACGCGGGTGGTGCTGTGCGGGCGGCCGCCGGTGCCGGACGCGGACGCGGTGGCGCTGACCTTCGACAACCGCGGCGGGGGACGGGAACTGACGGGGCATCTGCTCGGGCTCGGGCACCGGCGCATCGGCTATGTCGCCGGGCCCGAGGAGCGCACGACGACCCGGGACCGGCTGGAGGGGCACCGGGAGGCGCTGGCCGCCGCGGGGGTCGAGGAGTCGGCCGGGCTGGTCGTGCACGGGCCCTACGACCGGGCGGCCGGGCATGCGGCGACGCGCGAACTCCTGCGCAGGGATCCTTCGTTGACGGCCGTTGTCGCCGCCAATGACACGGTCGCCCTCGGCGCCTGCGCGGCTCTGCGCGAGGCCGGTCTGCGCATTCCCGAGGACGTCTCGGTGGCGGGCTTCGACGATCTGCCCTTCAGCGTGGACGCGGTGCCTGCCCTGACGACGGTCCGGCTTCCTCTGGCGGAGGCGGCGGCGCGGGCGGGTCGTATCGCGATGGGGCGGGAGGCTGCGCCGGCCGGTGGGGTGGATGTGGTGGGCGGGGAGCTGATGGTGCGGGGGTCCACGGCTGGGCCTCGGCGGGGGTCCGCGCCGTTGCGGTGAGGTGCTCGTCGCCGGGTGCGGCTTTCGTCGTGGCTGGTCGCGCAGTTCCCCGCGCCCCTGAGATGCGCACTTCGTGCGCCATCTCCTCGGGGACCTTCGCCACGGACCGTGCTCTGACCAAGGGGTACGCCGTGGTCCGCAGAGCCCGACAGGCCCGCCGGAAGGCAGCT
>NZ_JBEYYU010000112.1:0-12692 GCF_040645755.1 Streptomyces sp. NPDC046716 | reverse complement strand
GGCACCCAGAGGAAGGCGGCGTTCTGCAGATAGACCGGCGTGCCGTCGGCCTTGTGCTGGGCGGAGCCGAGCGCGATGGCCCCTGAAACGAGCTCCGCTCGTCCAGGGGAGGCTGCGCGCAGCGCATGCCTCAGGGGCGCGGGGAACTGCGCGAGAAGAGGCCACCGGCCCGCGGACGAAGTACGACCCAGGGGCGCGGGGAACTGCGCGACCAGCCCCCACCGGGCCGCAGCCGTGCCCCTACCGAGCCACTCCGGTCGCGTAGACGGTGACGGCTTCCGAGTAGTTGTTGGCGCCGTCCACGGCCCGCAACTCCCAGCAGCGCTCGTCGCCGTCCGGCACGACCTCCGGGTCCCGGAAGGACGTGGCGTCGCGCTCCAGGGTCTCCGAGAGCTGCCCGCTGCCACAGGAGCGCACTCCGTCGACCGTCTCCACACGGCCCGACCGGAGCCAGTAGGAGTGCAGGTCGGCCACCGGGGAGGCGTTCCACGACAGCGCGGTGCCCTCGGCGCCGGGCGTCGCCGTGAAACCGGTCGGCACCGGGGGCGCGACCGTGTCCTCGTACCGCACCGGGGTCGCGGCGGTCGACACGACCCCGTTGGCGGCCTTCGCGAACAGCGTGACGTAGCGGTCCGTCGAGGCGCCGAGGCCCGCGACGACACAGCCGTACTCGACGAACGCGTCGGTGCTCAGGAGCTCCGTCGCCGCACAGTCGCGCGGGTTGGTGCGGGCCGTGGACGTGCTCGTCCCCGAGTACACCGTGAAGCCGCCGCCGTGGTCGTTGTCCGCGGCCACCCGGAAGCGCAGCTCGGCGCGGCCGTCCGCGTCGGGCCGCAGGTACACGATCGTCGCGGGGGCCACCAGGCGCCGCGACGTCACGGTCGCCGGCTTCGACCGGTGTCCGGCCGCGTCGAGCGCGTACACGGTGTAGGTGCGGATCACGCCCGGCTTCGCCGCGGTGTCGCGGTACGCGGCGGCCGTCGCCGTGCCGAGCAGGACCGGCGCGGCCCCGCCGTCCGAGCCGTACACCTGCCAGCTCACGGCGTCGTCGGACGGCGCGGCCCACGACAGCGCGACCCCGCCCGCGTCCGCCTTCGCCGCGAGCCCCGTCACCGCGCGCGGCGCCGACGTGTCCGGCGTGGTCACCGCGACGGGCTTGGTGCGCGCCGAGGTGTTGCCGGCCGCGTCCGTCGCGCTCGCCGCGTAGTAGTAGGTCGTCTTCTGCGCGGGCGTCTCGTCGTAGAGGTACTGCTCACCCGGCGTCTCGCGCAGGTCCATCGTGGCGACCTCGGCGAACGGGCCCGCCGCGGACGTGGCCCGCCACAGCGTGAAGAGCGGCCCCTCGGCCTCCCGTACCTGGCCCAGCCACACGTTCACGCGCGGCTCGCCCAGGACCGTCGACACCGAGACGTCCGACGCGGGCACGTACGGCACCGGAGGGGCGGTCTTGTCGGGCGGCGTCACGTACGGGCCGCAGCCCCACGCCCCGTAGTTGGTCCACTTGTCCACGGCCGCGATGCAGAACCGGTACTTCTGGCCGTCCTTCGGCAGGGTGTACGACGCGCTGGTGCCGGTGGTCGTCCAGTCCGTGACGCCGGTCCCGTCCGTCTCGACCAGGACGCGGTAGTGCTTGATGTCCAGCTCGCGGTTCTTCGTCCAGCTCGCGCTGGCCTTGCCGGTCGCCGCGTCGTACGCGGTCCTGATACCGGTCGGCGCGAGCGGCTTCTTGCTGTCGGACGAGGCGGGCCAGGTGAACTTCACCCGGGACAGGCCCGTCCAGTTCGCGTGGTCGACGCGGACGGTGTGGCTGCCCGAGCCGACGCAGAACGTGCCCGGGACGCTGTTGCCCGCGTCCCCGGTGTTCTTCCACTTGTCGACCTTGCGCACCCCGTCCACGTACAGCCGCAGCCCGTCCGTGCCCGACAGGCGGTACGTGAAGCAGCCGCCCGAGCCGAAGTCGCGGGTCAGCGACCAGCGCACGGAGAAGTTGTTGGTGGCCATCCCGGAGAGCGGCGCGCCGGTCCACTTCTGGTCGACGGTGGTGTCGCAGTCGGTCTTCTTCGGGGTGCCCGAGAAGCCGGTGTTCGTATAGAACGTCCGCTTGAACGTGGTGTCGGCGCAGGTCACGGCCGCGTGGGCGGCGGGGGCCGCGAGCAGTGCGCCGCCCAGCGGCAGGGCGAGCGCCAGACCAGCCGCCGCGGTACGGCGTCCGGCCACGAATCTGTCAGTGATCACGCTGACAGGACCCTCGTGGAGGGCCCGGGGTTGTGCTCCGGGGCAATCCGTTTTCCGTCGGCACCGGGTTGCTGGGACAATGGCGACGACGCGGAGAGCACCGCGTTCCCCGAAACCAGAGAAGGACCGACTGACCGTGGCCCAGAGCACGAGCGCGGAGCCCCAGGAGAATGCCGACTGGGTGTCCCGATTCGCGGACGATGTCATCGCCGAGTCCGAGCGTCGTGCCCCGGGCAAACCGGTCGTCGTCGCCTCCGGCCTCTCCCCGTCGGGCCCGATCCACCTGGGCAACCTGCGCGAGGTCATGACCCCGCACCTGGTCGCCGACGAGATCCGCCGCCGCGGCCACACGGTCCGCCACCTGATCTCCTGGGACGACTACGACCGCTACCGCAAGGTCCCGAACGGCGTACCCGGCACCGACGCGTCCTGGGCCGAGCACATCGGCAAGCCGCTGACCTCGGTCCCGGCCCCGGCCGGATCGGCGTACCCGAACTGGGCGGAGCACTTCAAGGCCGCCATGGTCGAGGCCCTCGCCGACCTCGGCGTCGAGTTCGACGGCATCAGCCAGACCGCGCAGTACACGGCCGGGACGTACCGCGAGCAGATCCTGCACGCGATGAAGCACCGCGGCGACATCGACGCGATCCTCGACCAGTACCGCACCAAGAAGGCCCCCGCCAAGAAGCAGCAGAACCAGAAGCCGGTCGACGAGGCCGAGCTGGAGGCCGCCGAGGGCTCCGGCGCGGCCGACGAGGACGACGGCAGCAGCGGCGCCGGCGGCTACTACCCGTACAAGCCGTTCTGCGGCGAGTGCGGCAAGGACCTGACCACCGTCACGTCGTACGACGACGACACGACGGAGCTGTCCTACACCTGCACCCTCGACGGCTTCACCGAGACCGTCCTGCTGTCGGAGTTCAACCGCGGCAAGCTGGTCTGGAAGGTCGACTGGCCGATGCGCTGGGCGTACGAGGGCGTCATCTTCGAGCCGTCCGGCGTCGACCACTCCTCGCCGGGCTCCTCCTTCCAGGTCGGCGGCCAGATCGTCGACCGGATCTTCGGCGGCAAGCAGCCGATCGGCCCGATGTACGCGTTCGTCGGCATCAGCGGCATGGCCAAGATGTCGTCCAGCAAGGGCGGCGTCCCCACCCCCGGTGACGCGCTCCAGATCATGGAGCCGCAGATCCTGCGCTGGCTGTACGCCCGCCGCCGCCCCAACCAGTCGTTCAAGATCGCCTTCGACCAGGAGATCCAGCGGCTCTACGACGAGTGGGACAAGCTCTCCGCCAAGGTGGCGGACGGCTCGGTGCTGCCCGCCGACGCCGCCGCGTACAGCCGGGCCATCGGCGTCGCGGACCGTGAACTGCCGCGTACGCCGCGGCCGTTGCCGTACCGCACGCTGGCCTCCGTCGCCGATGTCACGGCCGGGGACACGGAGCAGACGCTGCGCATCCTCTCCGAGCTCGACCCGGAGAACCCGGTCACCGCGCTCGTGTCGGTGCGCCCGCGCCTCGACAAGGCCGAGGCCTGGATCACCAAGTACGTGCCCGCCGAGTCCCGCACCATCGTGCGCACGGAGCCGGACACGGAGGCGCTGGCCGCGCTCGACGAGGCGTCCCGCGCCTCGATCGGGCTGCTGCTCGACGGCCTCGACTCGCACTGGTCGCTGGACGGCCTGACCCACCTCGTCTACGGCGTTCCGAAGGTGCAGGCCGGCTTCCCCGCCGACGCCACCGCCAAGGAACTCCCCGCCGAGATCAAGGGCGCCCAGCGCTCCTTCTTCGCCCTCCTCTACGACCTCCTGGTCGGCCGGGACACCGGCCCGCGTCTGCCCACGCTGCTGCTGGCCGTGGGCGCGGACCGCGTCCGCAAGCTGCTCGGGGCGTAGCGCCTCCGGCGGTACCGGGGGCGCGGGGTGCGTGGCCGTGCGCGGCTCTCGCCGTGGCTGGTCGCGCAGTTCCCCGCGCCCCTGAAGGCGCGAGAAGTCCCACCGGCCCGCAGAGGGCTACGCGATGTGGTCGTCCACGAACTCCGCGTTCAG
The DNA here is from genome assembly GCF_040645755.1 of Streptomyces sp. NPDC046716. NCBI lineage: Bacteria > Bacillati > Actinomycetota > Actinomycetes > Kitasatosporales > Streptomycetaceae > Streptomyces > Streptomyces sp. NPDC046716. The sequence continues at coordinate 8,413 of NZ_JBEYYU010000112.1, read as the reverse complement.
GCGCTTGCTGAACATCTCGTGGTAGCGGGCCAGATCACGCTGGGAGAGCCGACTGCCGTAGGTCGCCTCCACGTTCGCCTGGAACGCGCCCGGCGTCGGCATGCCCTCACCCTGTATCGAGTACCGGAACACCTGGTACAGATCCTCGTCCGACGGCGCCGACGGCTGCGCCGCCCCGTCACCGAGCGGCCGCGTCCCGCCCGCACCGTTCGGCACCGGGAACTCCGGCTCGGCCTCGGCCGGGGCGGCCTGCTCCGGCTCCGCCGCACGCGGGTGCGGGACCAGGAGCTGCGGCGGCGTCTCCTCGTGCACGGCCTGGTGCTCCGGGCCGGGGACCGGCGCCGCGGGCGGCACGAAGTCCGGGTCGTAGCCGCCCTGGTACTCCACCGCCCGCTGCTGCGCGAACCACTGGCTCGCCTGCGGATCCACCTCGGGATCCATCACCGGGGGCTCCTGCTGGGCCTGGGCCTGAGGCTGGGGCTGCTCCTGCTGCTGGGGCTGCGGGGCCGACTGCGGCTCCTGGGGCTGCTGTTGGGACTGCTGCTGCGCCTGTTGCTGGGACGGCTGCTGGGACGGCTGCGCAGGCTCCCGCGGGGCCTCCTGCGCGTTCTGGTGGGGGAGCCCCTGCGGAGCCGGCCCCTCCAGTTCGGCGGTCCGCGGCGCGGGCGGCAGCAGCTGAGGCTCGATACCGGCCGCCGCGAGCCCCGCCGGAGCGGTCTCCGCCAGCGGCACCCCGTACCGCGCGAGCCGCAGCGGCATCAGCGACTCCACCGGAGCCTTGCGCCGCCACGCCCGCCCGAACCGCGAACGCAGCCGCGCCTGATAGACCAGCCGCTCCTGCTCCAGCTTGATGACTGCCTCGTACGAACGCAGCTCCCACAGCTTCATCCGCCGCCACAGCAGGAACGTGGGCAGCGGCGACAGCAGCCACCGCGTGATCCGCACGCCCTCCATGTGCTTGTCCGCGGTGATGTCCGCGATCCGGCCGATGGCGTGCCGGGCCGCCTCCACGGAGACCACGAACAGGATCGGGATGACGGCGTGCATGCCGACGCCCAGCGGGTCCGGCCAGGCCGCCGCGCCGTTGAACGCGATCGTCGCCGCCGTCAGCAGCCACGCCGTCTGCCGCAGCAGCGGGAACGGGATGCGGATCCACGTCAGGAGCAGGTCGAGCGCGAGCAGCACGCAGATGCCCGCGTCGATGCCGATCGGGAAGACGTAGGAGAAGTTCCCGAAGCCCTTCTCGATCGCCAGCTCGCGCACGGCCGCGTAGGAACCGGCGAAACCGATGCCCGCGATGACCACCGCGCCCGCGATGACCACGCCCGCGAGTATCCGGTGCGTCCGTGTCAGCTTCAGTGGCCCGGCCACTTCGGTTCCCCTCCCAGTTCGGCATGTTGCGCCCCACAGACTGGCACACGCGTGCGTCGCACTGTGGGCCGGTACGCCGGGAGCCCGGCTCCCAAAAGGGGCCGGGCTCCTCAAACCACAGGCAAATGCCGGGCGGCGGAAGGCTACTTGTCCTTGTCGTCCTTGGCGGAGGCCGACGCGGACGGCGACTTCGACGACTCCTTGGAGTCCTTGGAGTCCTTCGAGTCCTTCGCGTCCTTGGAGCCGGACGACGCCGACTTCGACGCGGAGGCCGACGGGGAAGCGCTCTTGCCCGACGCCGTGCCCTCGACCGAGGCCACCGCCTCCCGCGTCGCCTTCTCGGCGTCCTTCGACAGCTCGTCCGCGTCCGGCGTCTTCTCGCCCGCGAAGCCCGAACCGTTGTAGTTCACCGTGACGACCACGTTGTCGACGCGCGAGACGACCGTCTGCTGCTTGTACGTGACGTCCTTCTTCTTCTCCTTCTGCGTGCTGTCGAAGCGCACCAGCGTCGCCTCGTCACCCGCCCCGGAGACCTCGGACGTCTTCAGCTTCTTCGCGCCCTGGCTCGCCTGCGCGTCCTTGACCTGCTTCGCGTAGTACGTGGACGCCAGGTCGTTGCCGCTGCCCCGGTTCGCGTCCGAGTCGAAGCGGACCAGCGACACGTTCAGCCAGCGGTACTGGGAGCCCTTCACACCGTTGTTGTCGAGGCTCGACCAGGAGCAGCTGGCGCGCGTCGCATCGTCGTCCGACGCTCCGGACTTGCTGTCGCCCTTCGGCACCAGGTCCTTCAGCGTCTTCTTCGAGAACGCGTCGCACGCCTTCGGCAGCGACTTGTACGTCGCGGCCTGAACCTTCTTCGCCGCCTCCCCCGCGGTGGACGCGGACGCCTTCGCCCCGGAGGACGCCTTGTCCGTGGCGCTCGCGTCGTCGGAACCCGAGTCGGACGAGCAGCCGGCGACGACGAGGACCACCGGCACGGCGGCGGCGCAGGCGAGTATGCGGGAGAGTCGCTTGGTCGGACGGTGCATGGTTCCTTCACTGGGACGCGGACAGAGGCACGGACCGGACACGCGACCACCGGCCAACCTTCAACCGGTCTTCACGAACCCGGGTCCGATGGGCCACCGTACGCGCTGTCCGACCCGCACGCCTCGCCTTCCCCGGACCCGCCCCGGCCGCCCGAGCGGCCCTACTCGCCGAACTTTCCGACCAGCTTCTGCGCCAGTTCCTGCGCCCTGTCCTGCATTTCCTTGCTGTCCGGCACGTCGCCGGGGGCCGTCGGCTGTGCCTCGTACGCGATGGTCACCACGACGTTCGACGTGCGGAACACCACAGTCACGGTCCGCGTCGGCGACGCCGTCGAGCCGGTCTGCACGTCGTTCACGAAGGCCTGGTCACCGAGGCCGTCGAGCAGGCGCGGCCGAAGGTCGGTGGGCGACGCGGAGTCGGACACGGAGCCCGAGTCGGGCGTTCCGGAAGAGTCGGACTCTTCGGTCGATTCGGGTGAAGTACCGGACTGTGCCGACTTCGACGACTTCTGCGACTTCGACGACTCGGAGTCCGACGGGGACGGTGAGGACCCCGCGTCGCCGGGCTCCGCCGTGTCCGTCGCCGTGCCCGGGTCCGGCAGGTCCGCCTTCTCGGCCTCCGTGGCGAAGACCTGCTCCGCCGACGAGTCGTCGCTCACCGCGGAGTCGTACGACACCACCCGCTCGAAGTCGAGCGTCAGCCGGTGCGAACCGCCCGCGGCCGTGTCGTCCTTCCAGCGGCACCCGACCCGGCGCCCGGTGTCGAACGTGGTCGTCGCCACGCCCTCGTACGCCCTGTCCCGCTGGTCCTCGTCCGCGATCTTCGCGATGCCCGGCAGCATCGTGTCCAGCATGCTCTGCTCGGGCTGGCCGCACGGCTCCGGCAGCGTGCGGTACTTGCCCGGCTTCGCGATGGAGGCCGACGGGCTGACGTCGCCCGGCTTGGAGTCGTCGGTGCCGCCGTCGTCGTCGGTGGTTCCGCTGCACCCGGCGAGCAGTGCCGCCAGAAGGACGGCGACGCCCGGCACGTACGCGTACGACTTCCGCTGCACCCTGGGGCTCCTCACTGCGCTGACGCCGGGTTATTCGATTGCCGCGGCGGGGCGGCCGATGGTGCCATGTCTATCGCACGCATCGCCGTGGACGCCGGTCCAGCATCCGTTTTGTTGACCTTGGCTCCGGTATTTGCGTTTCCCTACTTCTTTTCACGTAGGCCCAACTGTCGCTCACAACGGGGGATTTCATGTCATACGTAGAGGTACCTGGCGCAAAGGTCCCCATCCGCATGTGGACCGATCCGGCCACGGTCGACGACGGCGCGATGCAGCAGCTCCGCAATGTGGCGACCCTCCCCTGGATCAAGGGCCTCGCCGTCATGCCCGACGTGCACTACGGCAAGGGCGCGACGGTCGGCTCCGTCATCGCGATGCAGGGTGCGGTGTGCCCGGCCGCGGTGGGGGTGGACATCGGGTGCGGGATGAGCGCGGTGAAGACGTCCCTGACCGCGAACGACCTGCCCGGCGACCTGTCCCGGCTCCGCTCGAAGATCGAGCAGGCGATTCCGGTGGGCCGCGGCATGCACGACGACCCGGTCGACCCGGGCCGCATGCACGGGTTCGCGACGGCGGGCTGGGACGACTTCTGGGGGCGGTTCGAGGGGGTCGCCGACTCGGTGAAGTTCCGGGAGGGGCGGGCCGTGAAGCAGATGGGAACGCTCGGGTCCGGAAATCACTTCGTTGAACTTTGTGTTGATATGTCCGATGCGGTGTGGCTCATGCTGCACTCCGGTTCCCGCAACATCGGCAAGGAGCTGGCGGACCATCACATCGGCGTGGCCCAGGGCCTCCCGCACAACCAGAACCTGGTCGACCGCGACCTGGCCGTCTTCATCGCGCAGACCCCGCAGATGGCGGCGTACCGCAACGACCTGTTCTGGGCGCAGGAGTACGCGAAGTACAACCGCTCCATCATGATGGCGCTCTTCAAGGACGTGATCCGCAAGGAGTTCAAGAAGGCGAAGCCGGTCTTCGAGCCCGAGATCAGCGCTCACCACAACTACGTCAGTGAAGAGCGCTACGACGGCATGGACCTGCTGGTCACGCGTAAGGGCGCGATCCGCGCGGGCTCGGGGGAGTACGGGATCATCCCCGGTTCCATGGGTACGGGCTCGTACATCGTGAAGGGCCTCGGCAACGCGGCGTCCTTCAACTCCGCGTCGCACGGCGCGGGCCGGAAGATGAGCCGGAACGCGGCGAAGAAGCGCTTCTCGACGCGGGACCTGGAGGAGCAGACGCGGGGCGTGGAGTGCCGCAAGGACTCCGGTGTCGTGGACGAGATCCCCGGCGCGTACAAGCCGATCGAGCAGGTCATCGACCAGCAGCGGGACCTGGTCGAGGTCGTCGCGAAGCTGAAGCAGGTCGTCTGCGTCAAGGGATGACGGTCTGATGCCCGTCGGGGCCGGTCCACCCGGGCCGGCCCCGTACCGCTGCCTGGCGCACCGCCGCGCCTCAGGGCACCAGCACCAGCCGCCCCCGCACCCCGCCCTCCGCGAGCCGGGCGTGGGCCTTCGGGGCGTCGGTGAGGGTGAAGGTCTCGGCGACGCGGGCGGTCAGGATGCCCTCGTCGATCAGGCGGGCGAGGGTGGCGAGTTGCTCGCCGTCCGCCGTCACCTCCACCGACGAGGTGCGCACCCCGCGCTCCGGGGCCGGTTCCGCGCCGGGGATGACGCCGACGTACGCGCCGCCGTCCCGGACCCAGCCCAGCGCCTCGGCGCCGATGAACGCCGCGTCGAGGACCGCGTCCATCGGGGCGGGGGTCGTGCCCCGCGCCACGAAGGCCGTCGCGCCGAAGGAGCGGGTCAGCTCCTCGTCGGCCGCCGACGCGTAGGCCGTGACCTCGATGCCGCGGTGGGCGGCGAGCTGGATCGCGTAGCCGCCGACCGCGCCGGCCGCGCCGGTGACGAGGAGTGACCGGCCCGGCTCCAGGGCGAGCCGGTCGAGGGTCTGCGCCGCCATGAGCGCGTTGATGGGGATGCTCGCCGCGTGGACCGGGTCCACGGATGCCGGGGCCGCGGCGGCCGCGCCGGCGTCGACGACCACGTACTCGGCGTGGGTGCCGAGCCGCTTGATCGGGCCGTGGTGCACGGCGATGACCTTGTCGCCCACCTGCCACTCGGTCGCGGCGCCCACCGCGTCGACCGTTCCCGCGACGTCCCAGCCGAGGCCGAGCCGCTGCCCGGCGCCGCCGAAGACGCCGGAGCGGACGCCCGCGTCGACCGGGTTGAGGGCGGCCGCGGCGACCTTGATCCTGATCTGGCCCGCGCCCGGTTCGGGGCGCTCGACGTCCACGATCTCGACCGCTTCCGGACCGCCGAACGCCGTGACGACTGCTGCTCGCATGACAACTCCCATGGATATGGCTTCAGTTGGTGCGGAGAGGCTTGGCGTTGAGCGCTTTCCTTTCCGCAGTGATGACTCTATGGAGTGCTACTCTCTTTCAGTAAGTACGTACCTGAAGGTGCGTACGTCACCGTGAAGTGCGCGGGAGGTCCGGGAGCCATGGCGACGACGACGGCGGCGCAGCGCCGCGAGCGGGAGCGGTTCGCGTACGACGCGTTCCTGCGGGAGTGCCCGACGAACCAGCTGCTCGCGCGGCTCAGCGACAAGTGGGTGAGCCTGGTCGTGGCCGCGCTGGCCGGGCACGACGGGCCGATGCGGTACTCGGACCTCGGCCGGAAGATCGCGGGCGTCAGCCAGAAGATGCTCACGCAGACGCTGCGCGCCCTGGAGCGGGACGGGATCGTGGCGCGGACGGTGACGCCGTCCGTGCCGGTGCGGGTCGACTACGAACTGACCGCGCTGGGCCGCAGCCTGGGCGGTCTGCTCGTCGCGGTGAAGGACTGGGCGGAGACGCACATGGACGAGGTGGCGGTGGCGCGGGAGAGCTACGACAGCCAGGCCTCGTAGGCGTCAGGAGACGTCAGGAGTCGTCAGAAGTAGTAGGTGTCACCGGTGTCGAGGACGAGCACCTGATGGCGGTCGTTGTCGGGGTTGTGGTCGACCGCGCCGCCCGTCCACACGGTGTCGAGGCGCATGGTCACCTCGGTGGGGCGGGTGGCGAGGCGGACGTCGACGGTGAGCGGGGTGCCGAGGGCGGCCGCGGGCAGGGCGCCGGTGCGGCAGTCGACGGTGCGCGGGCCGGTGCGCAGGCAGGCGGCGGGCAGGCCGGGCTGGGCGTCGGCGAGCGGGGCGGACCAGGCGATCCTGAGGGTGGTGTCGGGGACGTCGGTGGGGCCGTGGTTCTCGGGGGTGAGGGCGACGGTGACCCGGTCGGCGGTCATGGTGACGCTGCCGTGGTGGGCGAGGTCGGCCTCGGCGGGGGCGGTGCCGCCCGGTGGCATGAGGAGGACGAGGGCGGGGGCGAGAGCGAGGGCCGGGTGCACGGCTGACCTCCGGTGCGTGGGGACGGTGGGCCGATCTATCCCACGTGCGCGGCGCCGTGACACGTGCGTGGCACCCTGTGGCGCATGACCGTCGCTCGTTCCGTGTTCCTGTTCGTCCTCGCCGCGCTGTTCGAGATCGGTGGCGCCTGGCTGGTGTGGCAGGGGGTGCGCGAGCACCGCGGCTGGGCGTGGATCGGCGCGGGGGTGATCGCGCTGGGCCTGTACGGGTTCGTGGCGACGCTTCAGCCGGACGGCGAGTTCGGGCGGATCCTGGCCGCGTACGGCGGGGTGTTCGTGGCCGGGTCGATCGCCTGGGGCGTGGTCGCGGACGGGTACCGGCCGACCCGCTGGGACGTGGCCGGCGCGCTGATCTGCCTGGTGGGCATGGCCGTGATCATGTACGCCCCGCGGGGTGACTGAGCCCCCGTCGTACGCTGGCAGCAGCCGTCCGCCGAGCCCGAGCCCCTTGGAGCAGTCATGGCCCCCGCCCCCGCATCCCGTATCGCCGTCGTCACGGGCGCGAGCAGCGGCATCGGTGCCGCGACGGCCCGGCAGCTGGCGGCGGCCGGGTACCGGGTGGTGCTCACGGCCCGCCGCAAGGACCGCATCGAGGCGCTGGCGGAGGAGATCAACGCGGCGGGGCACCAGGCCGCCGCGTACGCCCTGGACATCACCGACCGGGCGGCGGTGGACGAGTTCGCGACGGCCTTCAAGACGGTCGGGGTGCTGGTGAACAACGCGGGCGGGGCGCTCGGCGCGGACCCGGTGGCCTCCGGCGATCCGGAGCAGTGGCGCCAGATGTACGAGACGAACGTCATCGGCACGCTCAACGTCACGCAGGCCCTGCTGCCCGCGCTGACCGCGTCCGGCGACGGCACGGTCGTCGTCCTGTCCTCGACCGCCGGGCACGGCACGTACGAGGGCGGCGGCGGTTACGTGGCGGCCAAGCATGCCGAGCACGTGCTCGCGGAGACGCTGCGGCTGGAGATCGTCGGTACTCCGGTGCGGGTCATCGAGGTGGCGCCCGGCATGGTGAAGACGGACGAGTTCGCGCTGACCCGGTTCGGCGGTGACGCGGACAAGGCGGCGAAGGTGTACGCGGGGGTGGCCGAGCCGCTGACCGCGGACGACGTCGCCGACACGATCAGCTGGGCGGTGACCCGGCCGCCGCACGTCAACATCGACCTGCTGGTGGTCCGGCCGCGCGCCCAGGCGTCCAACAGCAAGGTGCACCGTGAGCTCTGAGGCGCCGGACCCGCTGGAGGTGCTCCAGCGCGAGTTCGACGAGCGCCGGCTCGCCGAGGAGAAGAAGGGCGAGCGGTACATGTGGTGGTACCTGGGCTACTTCCTCTTCGGCATCCACATCGTGGCGTTCGTGATGATCTACGCGATCCGGCACGCCGGGTAGCCGGGCCGTCCGCCGTCTGCGGCTCTCGTCGTGGCTGGTCGCGCAGTTCCCCGCGCCCCTGAAACGAGCTCCGCTCGTCCAGGGGAGGCTGCGCGGAGCGCATGCCTCAGGGGAAAGGACGATCCGGCCACGCTCTCCGCGCTCCTCGAAGCGGCCGGCGCCCGG
>NZ_JBEYYU010000111.1:0-12817 GCF_040645755.1 Streptomyces sp. NPDC046716 | reverse complement strand
GCGCAAGAAGAGAAAGAAAGGGTCGCGCCTTTCGAATCCGGCCGGACTCGGGAGGCAAAGACAGGCTCAAACCCCGCTGCCCGGCGCCACAGGGCCCGCATTCGACCACGAACCCCCGCCACCCCAGAAGGGAAACCCACCCCATGCCCGACCAGACCCCCCCGAACGGCTTCTGGGCCCAGGCCACGGCGGAGCCGGACCGGATCGCGCTGATCGCCCCGGACGGCGAACAATGGACAGCGGGCCGCCTCCACGCGGCGGCGAACAAGATGGTCGCGGGCCTGCGCCAGGCGGGCCTGCGCCGAGGAGACGCCTTCGCCGTCGTCCTCCCCAACGGCGTCGAGTTCTTCACGGCCCACCTGGCGGCCTCCCAGGCCGGCTTCTACCTCGTCCCCGTCAACCACCACCTCGTCGGCCCCGAGATCGCCTGGATCGTCGCCGACTCCGGCGCGAAGGTCCTGATCGCCCACGAGCGCTACGCGCAGCAGGCCCGCGCCGCCGCCGACGAGGCCGACCTCCCCGCCACCCACCGCTACGCCGTCGGGACCATCGACACCTTCCGCCCCTACGCCGAACTCCTCGAAGGGCAGGACGACGCGCCCCCCGCCGACCGCACCCTCGGCTGGGTCATGAACTACACCTCCGGCACCACGGGCCGCCCGCGCGGCATCCGCCGCCCGCTGCCCGGCAAGCTCCCCGAGGAGACGTACCTCGGCGGGTTCCTCGGCATCTTCGGCATCAAGCCGTTCCAGGACAACGTCCACCTGGTCTGCTCGCCGCTGTACCACACGGCGGTGCTCCAGTTCGCGGGAGCGGCCCTGCACATCGGGCACCGGCTCGTCCTCATGGACAAGTGGACGCCCGAGGAGATGCTCCGCGTCATCGACGCCTACCGGTGCACCCACACGCACATGGTGCCGACACAGTTCCACCGTCTGCTGGCCCTGCCCCAGGAGACCAAGGACCGCTACGACGTGAGCAGCATGCGGCACGCGATCCACGGCGCCGCGCCCTGCCCCGACCACGTCAAGCGCGCGATGATCGACTGGTGGGGGACGTGCGTCGAGGAGTACTACGCGGCCAGTGAGGGCGGCGGCGCGTTCGCGACGGCCGAGGACTGGCTGAAGAAGCCGGGGACGGTCGGGAAGGCCTGGCCCATCAGCGAGCTGGCCGTCTTCGACGACGACGGCAACCGGCTGCCGGCCGGTGAACTCGGCACCGTCTACCTCAAGATGAGCACCGGCGGATTCTCGTACCACAAGGACGAGAACAAGACGAAGAAGAACCGCATCGGCGACTTCTTCACCGTCGGCGACCTGGGCGTGATCGACGAGGACGGCTATCTCTTCCTGCGCGACCGCAAGATCGACATGATCATCTCGGGCGGGGTGAACATCTATCCCGCCGAGATCGAGTCCGCGCTCCTGACCCACCCCGCCGTCGCCGACGCGGCCGCCTTCGGGATCCCGCACGACGACTGGGGCGAGGAGGTCAAGGCCGTCGTCGAGGTCGCCGAGGGCCGCACCGCGGGGGACGCGCTCGCCGCGGAGATCCTGGCCCACTGCGAGACGCAGCTCGCCGGGTACAAGCGGCCCAAGAGCGTCGACTTCATCGAGACGATGCCGCGCGACCCGAACGGCAAGCTGTACAAGCGGCGGCTGCGCGACCCGTACTGGGAGGGACGGACCCGGGCCGTGTGACCCGGCCGCCCCTCCCGTCGCGGGGTGCGCGGGATCAGCCGCGCACCCGCACCACCTTCAGGGCGGGCGACTTCCGGATGTCCTGCTCGCAGTAGCGTTCCGTGACCCACTTGCTCCCGGAGAAGAGCCGGGTCTGATCGCTGAAGTGCGCCGCGTTCGGGTTCGACGACTGGGAGTACGTGAGCAGCGTGCGCGCCACCGGGCAGCGCCCGCCGTCCCAGCCGACGGCCTGGATGTAGCTGGAGCCGTGCACGACCTCCGTGTAGCCGCCGCCCGCGGCGTCCCAGGTGGGCTCGACCTTGTTCCAGACGCCGAGACTCTCCGTGCCGCCGTGCACCGGGATGCGCCGGCCGTCACGCACCACGAACTGGTGGTCGCCGAGCTTCCCGTCCAACGGGATGCCCGCAGCCCGCAGTTCGGTCACCGTGTCGGCGAGCGCCGTGGCGAATCCGGGTGCCCGGGTGTTGAGGGTGTTCGGCGTGCGCACCGGGTCCGCCGCGGAGAACGGCACCTGCCACAACTGCGCCGCCGGGACCGCCGCCGTCAGCTTGCGCCAGAACCGGTCGAAGAGCAGCGCGCCCCGGCTGCCGGTGCTCATGGTGCGGTCCCAGCTCTTCAGGACGCCGCACGCCGCGGAGACGTCGACGGCCTTTCCGTCACTGCCCGCCGCCGTGCCGCCGGGCAGCGCGGCGCAGGCCTTCGCGGCGTCCGCCGCCGCGAGGTCCCCGGCCGGGACCCGGTCGGCGAACTGCTGTTTCTGCAGATCCGCGACGGTCAGGCGGCCCTTGTCGGCCATCGCCGCGACGTCCTCGACGGCGCCCCGGGTGCGCATCGAGCGCGGGGTGCCGACCGTTCCGAAGATCCGCTCGTACCCGGTCAGCGGCTGGTCGGCGTTGGCCAGCCACGCGCTGTCGTTGGAGTTCTCCGCGTAGGGCGCGTCCTTGAGCACGGGCATCTTCGACGGGCCGAAGACGCCGGGCTGCACGGCGTCCTTGTCGCTGCCCAGCACGCAGTCGCCCCGGGAACCGTCCAGGACCGCGACGCCCGACGCCGGGTACGTCGCCTTGCCGAGCGGTGTCGAACAGCGGGCCGCCAGATCGTCGGTGACGCGCGGCAGCACCTGCGACTGGGTGAACAGCGAGTGCCCCGCGGAGTCGGCGGCGATCGTGTTCACCCACGGAATGCCCTGGGTGCGGCGCAGGGACGCGAGCACGTCGTCCGTCGAGCGTGCCTTGCTGAAGCCGAGGGCCGTGTCGGAGGCCCGCAGATTGACCGCGTTCGGGTCGTTCAGCGCGTACGCGGTCGTGGCCGTCCAGGGCAGCGGCAGCGTCGCGCCGAGCGAGGTGACGACCGGCCCGTACCGCGTCCACCACTGGGTCCGCGTCACGTCCTTGCCGCCCTTCACGGGGACGGTCACGGTCCGCTTCGTCATCTTCTCCGGTTTGCCGTCCACCACGTACGTGGTCGGGTCGGAGGCGTCGAGGGTGAGCTGGTGCAGATTGAGGGTGACGCCGGTCGCGACCGTGTGGCTCCACGCCACGTGCGCGTTGTGGCCGATCGAGATCGTCGTGGTGCCGAGCAACGAGCCGCCCATGACGTTCAGTTCACCGGGGATCGTCTGCTGCGACTGCCAGAAGCGGCGGCCGCCCTGCCACGGGTAGTGCGGATTGCCGAGGAGCAGCCCGCGTCCGTTCGCCGTCGCCCTCCCGCTGAAGGCGACCGCGTTCGACCCCATGTCGGAGTCCTCCTGGCCGAACAGCTCACTCGCCGCGCGGGCGAGCTTCCTCGTGTCGGTGGCGGCCGGAGGGTTCGCCGCGGTCGTCGACGGCGCCTGTGCCGCCGTGATCCCGTCGATGCCGCGGCCCTGCCCGCCGAGCACCGAGATCGCGAACCCGCGTGCGGCGACGTCGAGTTCGGTCACCGGCCTCACCCAGTCCGCGCCCTTACAGGCGGGATCGGTGATCCGGTTCTGCTTCAGCCACGCGTTGTACCCGGCGGCCCAGCCGCGCATCGAGTCCTTCACGTCCCTGCTCGGGCCGGCCGGGGCGGGCGTGGCGAGCAGCTTCTCCACCGTCCGGGACTCCCGGACGCCCTTGAAGTACAGGTCGCTGGAGAGGTTCCCGGTCGCCGAGGAGAGCGAGCCGTCCGGTGCCGCGTCGGCGCCGAACCAGCGCGAGCGCTCACCGCGCAGCGTCACGAACCCGTCGGCGAGCGTGCACACCTGATCGGCGGCCTGCGCCCACCCGGTGCCGAAGCCGAGGTTCGTGTAGTCCTTGGCCTCGATGTGCGGAATGCCGTACTCGGTGTACCGGATGGTGGCGGACAGGCCGCCGCCGTGCGGGCGCTCCGGGCGGTCGGCCGCCGCCGACGGCAGCGCGGCCGCCGCCGTGAGGACGGTCAGCAGGGCCGTGCCGACTGCCGCGAGGCGCCGTTGTCTCGGGCGGATGTGCATTGTGCTCCCAACTGTCGTGAGGGCAAAGGCGGTTGAGCGTACCAGCCGGTATGTCCGCTGCCGAGAGGGGTGGCACGTGTCTTGACCTGGCGTCGGTCACCCCGCAGGATCACGCCATGACGAGGCCACCAGGGGCACAGAGGGAACCGAGGACACCGGCCGCGGCGGCGGCCGTCAGCACCGTCGACGGCGTGCTGCGGCGCAGTGCCCGCCGCACCCCCGGGCGCGTCGCGCTGCGCTACGGGCCGCGCTCGTGGACGTACGCGGAACTCGACGACGCCGTCTCCCGCGCGGCCGGGATCCTGCGCGGCCTCGGTCTCGCGCCCGGCGACCGGGTCGGCGCCTACGGGCACAACTCCGACGCGTATCTGATCGGCTTCCTCGCCTGCTCCCGGGCCGGCCTCGTGCACGTCCCCGTCAACCAGAACCTCACCGGCGACGACCTCGCCTACATCGTGCGCCAGTCGGGGAGCGCGCTGGTGCTCACCGACCCGGATCTCGCCGGGCGCCTCCCGGACGGCGTCGGCACCCTGTCGCTGCGCGACGCCGACGACTCGCTGCTCGGCCGGCTGCCCGGCGCCGTCCCCTACGACGGCGACCCGCCGGACGCCGACGACCTCGTCCAGCTCCTCTACACGTCCGGGACGACGGCCCTGCCCAAGGGCGCGATGATGTCCCACCGCGCCCTGGTCCACGAGTACGTCAGCGCCATCCACGCCCTGCACCTGGCGGAGACGGACCGTCCGGTGCACTCGCTGCCGCTCTACCACTCGGCGCAGATGCACGTCTTCCTGCTGCCCTACCTCGCGGTCGGCGCCACCAACACCCTCCTCGACGCGCCCGCGGCCGAGCGGATCCTCGACCTGGTGGAGGCGGGCGAGGCGGACAGTCTGTTCGCACCGCCGACCGTGTGGATCGGCCTGTCCCAGCACCCGGACTTCGCGACCCGCGAGCTGAGCGGCCTGCGCAAGGCCTACTACGGCGCCTCGATTATGCCCGTGCCGGTCCTGGAGCGACTGCGCGACCGGCTGCCCGGGCTCGCCTTCTACAACTGCTTCGGGCAGAGCGAGATCGGCCCGCTCGCCTGCGTCCTCGGCCCCGACGAGCACGAGGGCCGGATGGACTCCTGCGGGCGGCCGGTGCTGTTCGTCGAGGCGAAGGTCGTCGACGAGGACGGCAAGGACGTGCCCGACGGCACCCCGGGCGAAGTCGTCTACCGCTCACCGCAGCTGTGCGACGGCTACTGGGACAAGCCGCAGGAGAGCGAAGAGGCCTTCCGGGACGGCTGGTTCCGGTCGGGCGACCTCGCCGTGCGCGACGGCGAGGGCTACTTCACCGTCGTCGACCGGGTGAAGGACGTCATCAACTCCGGTGGCGTACTGGTCGCGTCACGACAGGTCGAGGACGCCCTCTACACCCATCCGGCGGTCGCGGAGACGGCCGTGATCGGGCTTCCCGACGAGCGCTGGATCGAGGCGGTGACCGCCGTGGTGGTCCGCTCGGCGGAGGTGACCGAGGCCGAGCTCGTCGAGCACGCACGCGACAGGCTCGCCCACTTCAAGGCGCCGAAGCGGATCGTGTTCGTCGACGAACTGCCCCGCAACGCGAGCGGCAAGATCCTCAAGCGGGAGCTGCGCGACCGCTTCGCCGGGTGACCGGGGGAGAAGCCCCTCAGTTGCGTTCATTGAGTTCCCTGACCAGGGCGTATTGCCGGGCCGTGCGCGGGCGTTAGTGTCCCGGCGACCGGCCCCGGCCGCGGACGGCCCGCAGCCGCCGCGCCGGTCGTCCACGCCCCCGTACGTGAGCCGGTCCCGCACGTCCGCACCAGGGCGGCGCGGGGCCTGCCGCGCCGCCCGAAGGGAACTCCATGAGCCGCTCGCACCTCGCCCGCCCGGCCGCCGCCGTCGTCGGGGCCCTGCTCGCCGCCGCGGTCCTGGCACCGGGACCGGCCGTCGCCCGGCCGCACCGGGCCGCCGGATCGGCCGGCTGCGGCACACCCACGGATCTGACCCCGGGCGCCTCCACCACGCGCTCGGTCACCGTCGACGGCGAGCGGCGCGACTACCTGGTCCACCTGCCCGCCTCCTACGACCAGGACCGGCCCACCCCGCTCGTCCTGTCCTTCCACGGACACGGCCGCACGTCCGACTACCAGGAGCGCCTCACCGGCATGAACGCGCTCGACGCCGTCGTCGTCTACCCGCAGGGCGTCACCGGCACGGACGGCAGGAGCGCCTGGGAGGGCGCCCCCTACTCGGCGGACGTCGACGACATCGCGTTCACGAAGGCGCTGATCGACCGCGCCGAGGACGACCTGTGCGTGAACACGCGCCGCGTCTTCGCCTCCGGCAAGTCCAACGGCGGCGGCTTCGCGGCCGTCGTCGCCTGCCGCCTCGCCGACCGGATCGCCGCGACCGCCATCGTCTCCGGCGCCTTCTACCCGCAGAGCGGCGCCTGCGACCCGCAACGGCCGGTCCCCGTCCTCGACTTCCACGGGCAGGCCGACGCGACCATCCCCTACGACGGCAACCCCGACAAGGGGCTGCCCGCGCTGCCCGACTGGCTGGCCGGCTGGGCCGAGCGCGACGGATGCGCCGCGCGCCCGCGAGAGACCCGCGTCGAGGACAACGTCGTGCTCCAGCGCTGGCGGTCCTGCGACGGCGGCTCCGCGCTGGAGCACTACCGGATCACGGACGGCGGCCACGTCTGGCCCTCGACGGCCCCCAACGAGGACTCGGCGACCCCGACGACCATCGACGCGACCCCGCTCATCGAGGAGTTCTTCACCGCACACCCGCTGCCGAAGAGCTGACGCGGACGCCCGCCCTACGCCTCGCGCCGCAGATCCACGATCCGCTTGATCTTGCCCACCGACCGCTCCAGGGACTCGGGCTCGACGATCTCGACGCCGACCGTCACCCCGACCCCGTCCTTCATCCCCGCCGCGATCGAGCGGGCCGCCTCGGCCCGCTCGTCCGGGGTGGCGTCCGGCCGGGCCTCCGCCCGTACCGTCAGCGCGTCCATCCGGCCCTCGCGGGTCAGCCGCAACTGGAAGTGCGGCGCCACCCCGGGCGTGCGCAGCACGATCTCCTCGACCTGGGTGGGGAACAGGTTCACCCCGCGCAGGATCACCATGTCGTCGCTGCGCCCGGTGATCTTCTCCATCCGCCGGAACCCGGGCCGGGCCGTCCCCGGCAGCAGCCGGGTCAGGTCCCGGGTGCGGTAGCGGATCACGGGCATGGCCTGCTTGGTGAGCGAGGTGAAGACCAGCTCGCCGAGCTCGCCGTCCGGCAGCACCTCACCCGTGAGCGGGTCGACGACCTCGGGATAGAAGTGGTCCTCCCAGACGTGCAGCCCGTCCTTCGTCTCCACGCACTCCGACGCGACACCGGGGCCGACGACCTCCGACAGGCCGTAGATGTCGACCGCGTCGATCCCGCACCGCTCCTCGATCTCCCGGCGCATCTCCTCGGTCCACGGCTCCGCACCGAAGATGCCGACCTTCAGCGACGTCGTCCGCGGATCCACGCCCTGCCGCTCGAACTCGTCGAGCAGCGTCAGCATGTACGAGGGCGTCACCATGATGATCTCGGGCTCCAGGTCCTGGATCAGCCGCACCTGGCGCGCGGTCATCCCGCCGGACGCCGGGATCACGGTGCAGCCGAGCCGCTCCGCGCCGTAGTGCGCGCCGAGCCCGCCGGTGAACAGGCCGTATCCGTACGCCACGTGCACCCTGTGGCCCGGCCGGCCGCCCGCCGCGCGGATCGCCCGCGCCACCATGTCCGCCCACATCGACAGATCCGCCTCGGTGTACCCGACGACCGTGGGCGTCCCCGTCGTCCCGCTCGAGGCGTGCAGCCGCCGCAGCTCCGCCCGGTCGACGGCGAACATCCCGAACGGATAGTTGTCCCGCAGGTCGGCCTTGGTCGTGAGCGGGAACCGGGACAGATCGGCGAGCGAGCCGCAGTCCTCGGGACGGACCCCCGCCTTGTCGAACGCCTCGCGGTAGAACGGCACCCGCTCGTACACCCGGCCGAGCGTCGCGCGCAGCCGCTCCAGCTGCAGCTCCCGCAGCTCCGCCACGCCCAGACGCTCGCCCGCGTCCCACCAGTCCGCCATGGATGCCTCTGTCGCCATCGACCGCACTCCCGAACTCCCGACCGATCATTCGGTTGACCTGTTGGTCGTCAGTAATTCAAGGCCGGGGGCCCGACGTCAAGGGATGGGACACGCGGGATCGCGGCGCGGCGGTCCGCCCGGCTACTCCGCGGAGTCCGCCGGCAGCACGTACGGCGTGGTCGTCCCCAGCTTCTCGAACCCGAGCCGCTCCAGGATCGGGCGGCTGTACTCGGTCGCGTCGACCTGCATGTACGTGTATCCGCGCTCGGCCGCGATCCGCACCCGGTAGGCGACCAGGGCGCGGTAGATCCCGCGCCCGCGCCACTCGTGCACCGTGCCGCCGCCCCACAGGCCGGCGAAGTCCGTGCCCGGGTTCAGTTCAAGACGGGCGGCGCTGACCGGCTCGTCGCCGTACAGGGCGAGCACGGCGGGCACCGTGTCCGGGTCGTTCGCGAGCTGCTGGCGGATCTGGTGGCCGATGACCGACGATTCGTTCTCGAAGGCCCGCGCGTGCACGGCCTCGACGAGCGCGATGTGCGCCTCCTCGGTGACCGGCATGAGCCGGATCCCCTCGGGCAGCGGGCTGTCCAGCGGCAGCACGGCCGTCTCGGCGACGAGCAGCGTCTCCGGCTCCTCGGCGACGAACCCGGCGGCGACCAGTCGCGCGGGCAGGTCGGCCGGCCGGTCGTGGGAGTACGTCTTCCACTCGGCCTCGCCGCCCAACTCCCGGAAGACCCGCACCTGCTCGGCGATGGCGGCGTCGGCGGTGTCCTCGTCGAGGTCCGACCACAGCACCCCGTGCCAGCCGCCGGGCGGGCTGAGATGCCGCACGACGTTCCCGACCCGCTCGACCCGCGCCGCCGGTTCGTCGGGCCGCGCCCCGAGCCGCATCTGCCGGTCGAACAGGGCCCATACCTTTTCGTGATCCATCCGGTTACCTCAGCACCGGGGCGACACGGCGGCAACCGGATTACGGTGCGCCCATGCCGATGCCCTCCGTGCGCCGCTTCTACGACGATCTGGCCGCCGACTACGACCGCATCTTCCCGGACTGGGACGCGAGCATCGCCCGCCAGGCCGGAACGTTCGACGCGCTGATCGGCGCCGAGCTGGGCACCGGACCGCTGCGTGTCCTCGACTGCGCCTGCGGCATCGGCACCCAGTCCATCGGCCTCGCCGGGCGCGGCCACCACGTCACCGGAACCGACCTGAGCCCGCGCGCCGCGGCCCGCGCCCGCTCCGAGGCGGCGGCGCGCGGGGTGCGTCTGGCCACGGCGGCCGCCGACATGTGCCGGCTGCCCTTCGCGGCGGGTCTCTTCGACGCGGTGCTGTGCGCCGACAACTCCCTCCCTCATCTGCTCACGGCCGATGAGGTCGGCGCGGCGCTCACCGGCATGCGGCGCGTCCTGCGCGACGGCGGCCTGCTGATCCTCACGGTCCGCGACTACGACGATCTCCGCCGCACCCGCCCCGCGTCGACCCCGCCCCAGCTGTCGACCACCCCCGAGGGCGGCACGACGATCACCTTCCAGCTCTGGAACTGGCACGACGACGGCGAACGCTACGACCTGCGCCACTTCCAGCTGATCCCCGACGGCGCCGACTGGCGGGTGCGTGAGCGCACCACGACCTACTGGGCCCTGACCGCACGCCGCCTGACCGAACTCGTGGCGGCCGCGGGCTTCACCGGCCTCACCTGGCGCACCACGGAGACGACGGGCTTCTACCAGCCGATCCTCACCGCTCGTCGCTGACCGCGGCCGATTCCGCCGCCACGCTCCGCGCCCACCGGTAGTCCGCCTTGCCGCTGGGGGAGCGCTGGATGCCGTCCGTCACCACGAGCTGGCGCGGGATCTTGTAGCCGGCGAGCTGGGTGCGGCAGTGCGTCTGGACCGCCGCCAGGTCCAGCGCGGGCGCCCCGTTCCGCAGCTGGACGACCGCCGCCACGTGGTTGCCCCACTTCGGGTCCGGGACGCCGGCCACCAGTGCGTCGTAGATGTCCGGGTGCGACTTGAGGGCCTGCTCGACCTCTTCGGGGTAGACCTTCTCGCCGCCCGTGTTGATGCACTGCGAGCCGCGCCCGAGGACCGTCACGATGCCCTCGTCGTCGACCGTCGCCATGTCGCCCAGCAGCACCCACCGCTCGTCGCCCGTTTGGAAGAAGGTCTCCGCCGTCTTCTTCGGGTCGTTGTAGTAGCCGAGCGGGACATGTCCGCGTTGCGCGATACGGCCGATCTCACCGACCGCGACGGGTACGTACGTCGCCGGATCCACCACCTGCGTACGGGCGTTGACGCGCAGCCGGAACCCCTGGCCCGCGCCGGAGCCGTCGGTCGCCGTGCCGTTGAAGCCGGACTCGGACGAGCCGAAGTTGTTGAGCAGCATCGCGTTCGGCACCAGCGCCTGGAACTGGGCGCGCACGGTGTCCGACATGATCGCGCCGGACGAGGAGACGCTGAACAGGGCCGAGCAGTCCGTGCCCTTGAGGGGTCCGTCGAGCGCGTCGATGAGCGGGCGCAGCATCGCGTCGCCCACCAGCGACACACTCGTCACCTTCTCCTTCTCGATCGTGCGCAGCACTTCCTCCGGCACGAACTTGCGGTGGATGACGATGCGCTGCCCGAAGTTGAAGCCGATGAAGGCCGTCAGCGTGGAGGTGCCGTGCATCAGCGGGGGAGTGGGGAAGAAGGTGATGCCGTCACCGCCCGCCGCCACCCGCTCGGCCAGCTCCTCGGGCCGCGTCACCGCCTCACCGGTCGGCGCGCCGCCGCCCAACCCGGCGAAGAACAGGTCCTCCTGACGCCACATCACGCCCTTGGGCATGCCTGTCGTGCCGCCGGTGTAGATGATGAACTGGTCGTCCGCCGAGCGCGCCGGGAACCCGCGCTCCGGCGAACCCGCGGCCTCCGCCTGCGTGAACTCGACGGCCTCGAGCGGCGGCGCGCCCTGGGGCGGTGTTCCCACCCGCACGAGATGCCGCAGCCTCTCCGTGCGCGGCAGCGCGGCCGCCACCCGCTCGGTGAACTCCGCGTCGAAGACCAGCGCCGCCAGATCGGCGTCGCGGTAGAGGTACACCAACTCCTCTTCGACGTAGCGGTAGTTGACGTTGACCGGCACGACCCGCGCCTTGAGACAGCCGAGGACCGTCTGGAGGTACTCGATGCCGTTGTAGAGGTGCAGGCCCAGATGCTCGCCGGGCTTGATCCCGCTGTCGATCAGATGGTGGGCGACGCGGTTGGCCGCCGTGTCCAGCTCCGCGTACGTCAGCCTGCGTTCCGCACCCGTACCGGGATGGTCGACATAGACGAGCGCCTCGCGGTCCGGGACCACGTCGACGACCGACTCGAACAGGTCGGCAAGGTTGTACTCCACCGCTCCTCCTGACCCAGGCCGCATCTCGTGTGGCCGTCATCAGAGCAGACGGGGATGTAAGGGGGAAGGGCCCCCGCACAAGAAATCTGACTGACTGTCAGAAAACTCTTGAACTGGTCGGTCCCCTCCTGCAACCTGTTCCAGGTCCGAGCTCCGGCCGACTGGAGGACACCCATGGGTGGGACCGAACATCTCGACGTGCGGCGCGAAGGCGCGACGCTCGTCCTCACGCTCAACAGGCCCGAGGCCAAGAACGCGCTCTCCCTGCCGATGCTCGTCGGCCTGTACGACGGATGGCTGGAAGCCGACGCCGACGACACCGTCCGCTCGGTCGTCCTCACCGGCGCGGGCGGCTCGTTCTGCGCCGGCATGGACCTCAAGGCCCTCGCGGGCAAGGGGATGGAGGGCGAGCAGTACCGCGACCGGCTCAAGGCCGACCCCGACCTGCACTGGAAGGCGATGCTGCGCCATCACCGGCCGCGCAAACCGGTGATCGCCGCCGTCGAGGGGTACTGCGTGGCGGGCGGCACCGAGATCCTTCAGGGCACCGACATCCGAGTCGCGGGGGAGTCCGCGACGTTCGGGCTCTTCGAGGTCAAGCGGGGTCTGTTCCCGATCGGCGGCTCGACGGTCCGCCTGCCTCGTCAGGTGGCCCGCACCCACGCCCTGGAGATGCTGCTCACCGGGCGCGCCTATCCGGCGCCCGAGGCCGCCGCGATCGGGCTCGTCGGGCGGGTCGTGCCCGACGGGACGGCGCTCGACTCCGCGCTGGAGATCGCCGAGCGGATCAACGCGTGCGGGCCACTCGCCGTGGAGGCCGTCAAGGCGTCCGTGTACGAGACCGCCGAGATGACCGAATCCGACGGTCTCGCGGCCGAGTTGAAGCGCGGCTGGCCGATCTTCGACACCGCCGACGCCAAGGAGGGCGCGCGCGCCTTCGCCGAGAAGCGCGCGCCGCAGTTCCGCCGGGAGTGACGCGTCGTCGCCGGTCGCGCAGTTCCCCGCACCGCTGGTTTGACGGTCGGCTGACGGCCGGTGGCCGCTTCCCGCGCAGTTCCCCGCGCCCCTGGAAGCGAGCTCCGCTCGCCCAGGGACAGGGGAAGGCGCGCGCAGCGCATGCCTTCAGGGGCGCGGGGACCCGACCCGTCGGCCGCCGTGGGCTGTTCCACCACCG
>NZ_JBEYYU010000110.1:0-13858 GCF_040645755.1 Streptomyces sp. NPDC046716 | reverse complement strand
GACCCCGGACGCGGAGGCCCGCTCCAACAGGTCGTCGAGGAACTTCGTCCTGATGACGATGGAGAGCGACACGGCCAGTCGGCGGCGTCGCGCGGCCTCGTCATCGGGCGGCGGCGAGGAGGGCCACAGGCCGCCGGCGGCGGCGAAGGCCTGTGCCAGTGGGTCGCGGAACAGCGCGTCGTCCCGCTCAGTCTCCAGCGCTCGCACCCGGGCCACCCCCACCGCCGTGGCCCACACTCCCGACGGCTGCACCCGCTCTTGCCCCTCAGTCACCTCGCCAGCCTAGACGCATCATCGGTGCAGCGCTGCGCGGCCCGTTGGTCGTCCACTGCCCACAGGCGCCGGGACGTCAGGGGCGGGGTTCTTGGGGAGGTTCGGCGCGCACCAGGCCGCTCTGGTAGGCGGACCCGCGCTGCACTTCGACTCCACCCACCCCATCGACGATGCGGCCTCCTGCCTCTGGCAGCACACCGCCCGCTACGCCGCCGACCTCCTCGCCACCGACGCCCTCTCTCCCCTGGCTATCGGCAACACCTCCCGGCTCCTGGCCGCGACGGCGCTGTCGGTCTTCCCCAACTGCGCCGTCGTCGATCCCGCCCCCGCCGACACGACCGACGCCACCCCCGCCAACCTGCGCCGGGCAGTGGCGTTCATCGACGCGCACCCCGAGCGGGACCTTGACCTGGCGAAGATCGCTGCGGCGGCGTTCGTCTCCCCGCGGGCGTTGCAGTACGCCTTCCGCCGGCACATGGACACCACACCGCTCGCCTACCTACGACGCGTCCGCCTGGACGCCGCCCACCGCGATCTGCTGGCCGCCGACCCCTATACGGCCACGGTGACCGAGGTCGCGATGCGCTGGGGCTTCGTCACTCCCAGCCGTTTCACCGAGCACTACCGGAACATGTACAACACCCTCCCCAGCGTCACCCTCTTCCGCCGCCTCTGAGCTCTACGGACCTGCCGGTCGGTCAGAGACGTAGTCCAGGAGCTGGTCGGCGTTGCGGGCGAAGCGGACGACCTTCTCCCCCGGCGCAAAGTCGGAGCCGGCCGTGATGCACAGCACGAGTAGCGTGCCATGCAGTTGCTGGAGCAGGTCGGCTGAGAGCGGGACCGCGGGAAGGTCCTGGTAGCCCTCGCTCTGTTTTTGCAGGTTGGCCAGCGCGGCGGCGGACTGGTCGTAGTTCTTGGTGAGGCCGTACTGCAGCAGCTCGGTGACCTCGGCGAGGATGCGGGACGGCACGGCGATCAGAGATGTCATGGCTCATCACTACGGCCAGAGACCATCGGCAGCAATTCGGCAGTGGCCGCCTGGTCGTCCGGCGCACGGCATCTGGCCTGGGCAGTCGTGGTGGCTTTCCGGGGCAGCTGCGGGGTGATCCGGCCCTGCCGCAGGGGGGAGGCGGCAGGGCCGGCAATCATCTCGCACAGGGATCCTGTGGGCTCTCGCCGACGAGTGTGCGAGACACAACCATCCCTACTACAGGGGCAGTTGCTGAACACAATGGCGGGACACGCCGCGTGTGTTCTGCGTGGAGGTGTGGCGTTGCCGCGACTGCCTCGCGCCTAGGGTGGGCCCGAGGGGTAACGTGGGCCGGTGAATTAGACGACCACACTTCGGCGGCCCACCGGGCTCTGCGCCAGGCTGCGGGGTCGTAGGCAAGGCTGCCGCGGCGAGGGTGCGGGCACTCGCGGCGCCGCGCCCTCAGGGCCGAAGCTCGACAGATGGCAGCAGCGCCGAATTTTGCCGGCCGCCCGGTGGAGCTGTGGCGCCCTTGCCGAGGATCGGTCAACAGCTCTCATCCTGTCGTAGGAGAACGAGCGAACCTTTCGCGGCCTTGCGGCGTCGAAGGTGCGGCAGGCCGCAGGTAGCGGCATCTGAGGGAGGCTGGTTCATGACGGGCAAGCAGATGGACAGTTGGACGGCGCGCAGAGGGTTCGCGCGGTCCGTGAGCATGCGGGCGGCGCTCGCGGCGGCGGCCCTGATCATGTCCACGTCCTGTGCTGGTGCGGGCACCACGGAAAGTGGTGCAGAGGGCTCCTGCGCGGCCCTGCTCGAGTACGAGGGCCGCACCTATCTCGGCCACGGGCTCTATCCCGATGACGAAGGCGACAGCGACGGCGTCAGGGCGGGCAGACGACTGGGCACAGGCGCCATCCCCGGATGTGACGACACTCCCACCGACGATGATCAGGAAGCTACTTCGGAGCCGGTCACCGTGTACGCGATTGAGGGTGTGAACCCCGTCCATGCCGTGACCGTGGACCATCCGACCGGCGGAACTCTCTACGTCGAGCAGGCATCGAAGAAGTCCCTGCCGGAGCTACGGAAACTGATCAAGGCCCGGGAATTGGACGCGCCCACCAAGTGAGGCGCATCCGCGGGAGAGGCGCTCTCCCTCCCGCAGTTTGATGTTGTTCTCCTGCGAGCGAATGGCGGCGCAGCACGGCGAAGGCTTCGTTCTCATCGATGTGGTGCTGGACCATGAGGATGCCCACGGCCCTCGCGCGCTGTGGATAGCGCTACGGACTCGTCATCGTTCCGGTGTGACGGCATGTCTGCTCTGGGCATGAACTTCCGGGGTGGGGTCCGGTCTCATTCCGTGAAGGGGCCGGACCCCGCTGCGGTGAGGTAGCAGCCTGGTCGGCTTGAGCGTCCCCCGGACCGTCGGCGGCTCGAGGGACGCTCACATGGAGAGATTAAGGGGCGGCGTAGTTGCCGCAGCATGTGCTTGCAGACGCCCCAGAACGTCCGCAGACGTGGCGGGGACGGTGTAGGTGACGATGGTCAGTCCGGGATCGGCGGGGATTTCGAGGGCGTCGTAGTCGAGGTCGAGGTCGCCGGCGGCGGGATGGTGGAAGCGTTGTCGTCCGCTGCGGTAGTACTCGACGTCGTGGGCGTCCCAGCGCAGGGCGAATTCGGTGCTGTGGGTGGCGAGTTCGTCGATGAGGTCGGCGAGGTCCGTGTTGCCCGGTGTGCGGGCGGCTTCGGTGCGCAGGCTACCCACGGCGTTGTGGGCGATGCCGTCCCAGTCGCGGTAGAAGCGGCGGGCCCGTGGGTCGAGGAAGACGAAGCGCGCCAGGTTCAGCGGCTGGTCTTCGGTGTCGAGCGCCTCTTCGTACAGTGCGCGGGCCATCTGGTTGGTGGCGAGGACGTCGAGGTGGGCGTTGCGGACGAACGCGGCGGCGCCGGTCATGGCGTCGAGGATCTGCTGGAGGCTGTCACGCACGTGTGAGATCCCACCATCGCGATCGGCGACACGGTGCGGGGCGTTGGCGGCACGGATGAGGGCGGCCAGGTGGGCGCGTTCGACGTCGTCGAGCTGGAGGGCCCGGGCGAGGCTGTCGAGGATCTCCTCGGAGACGCTGCCGACGTTGCCGCGTTCCAGGCGGGTGTAGTACTCGACGCTGATCGCGGCGAGCTGGGCGACCTCGGAGCGGCGCAGGCCGCTGACCTGGCGTCGTCCGCCGAAGTCGGGAAGGCCGGCCTGCTGGGGGGTGAGGCGGGCGCGGCGGGTGGTGAGGAAGTTGCGGATGTCTTCGCGAACGGTGTCGGCTGGCACGTCCTCAGCGTAGGACACGGAATGGTCGGGAGGGGTACTGGCAGGCCCCCTCCCGAGAAGGATTCCCAGGTCAGAGGGGTCGAGTGGTTCTGTGGATGTGTGACCGGCCCTGTAGGGCCGGCCCGTTTCCTCTTTCTCGGAAGGACCTCTGACCGTCATGCCTCTCACTGCTTCGCTGCGCAGGTCGTCGCGGGCGGGAGCGCCCGGAACGGACCGGCACGCCACGGCGACGCTGGCCGCTGCCGTCCTCGGCTTCTTCATGATCACCCTGGACGCGACGATCGTGAACGTCGCCCTGCCCTCGATCCGTGACGCTCTGGGCGGCGGCATCACCAGTCTGGAGTGGGTGGTCGACGCCTACACGCTGATGTTCGCGGCGCTGCTGCTGTCCGCTGGATCGCTCTCCGACCGGATCGGGGCGCGCCGCGCGTTCGGTGGCGGTCTTGGCCTGTTCATCGTTGCCTCCCTTGCGTGCGGGATCGCCCCCACACTGCCGGTTCTCATCGCCGCCCGTGTGGTGCAGGGCATCGGCGCGGCGGTGGCCATGCCGACGTCGATGGCGCTGGTGCGTCAGGCGTTCCCGGACCCGGCCTGCCGCGGTCGCGCGGTGGGCGTGTGGGCGATGGGCGGAGCCGTGGCCGCCGCCGCGGGCCCGGTGCTCGGCGGTGTGCTGAGCCTGGCTTCCTGGCGGATGATCTTCTGGATCAACCTGCCCGTCGGCCTCCTCACCCTCGCCCTGCTCTCCCGGACCTCGCACTCGCCGACCCGGCCCGCCCCGTTCGACTGGATCGGGCAGATCACCGCGATCCTCGCCATGGGCGGCCTGACCTTCGGGGCGATCGAGGCGGGCGAGGCGGGCCTGACCGCACCCCAGGTGCTGATCTCACTCGCCGTCGCGGTCCTCGCACTGGCCGCGTTCGTCTTCGCGCAGGCCAAGGTGGCGCACCCGATGGTGCCGCTCACCCTGTTCCGCTCCCGGACGGTGGTCGTCGCGACCGGCATCGGCTTCGCGTTCATGGTCGGCTTCTACGGACTGCCGTTCGTGTTCTCCCTCGACTTCCAGCAGCAGCACGGCCTGTCCGCGCTCGGCGCCGGCGTCGCGTTCCTGCCGATGATGCTGCTCAGCGCCTCCCTGACGCCGTTCTCCGCCCGGATCGCCGAACGCACCGGCCCGAAGGTGCCCATCATTGCCGGTCTGGTGCTGATGGCGGCCGGATCCCTCGCACTGGCGCTGGTGCCTTCCTCGGCGCCGGTGTGGGCGACCGCGCTGCTGCTGATCCCGATCGGCATGGCAGGCCCGCTGGTCATGCCCCCGACCACCGCCCTGCTCCTGGAGCACGTTCCGGCCGAGCAGACGGGCACCGCCAGCGGCGTGTTCAACACCAGCCGCCAGATCGGCGGCGCCCTGGCCGTCGCCGTCTTCGGCGCCCTGATCTCCGGCACGGCCGGCTTCCAGCACGGCCTTGTCGTCAGCCTGGCCCTGGTCGCCGCTATCGCCCTGGCCGCCGCCCTGGCCACCATCCGTGTGGGGGCGCGCCGCCATGCCGGCGCGTGAGCAGCAGCCACTACTCCGCCTGCCCACATAGGACAACGTCTGAGCGCGGAGCGAATCTCGAGATGAAGGCTTGCACGGCAGTGCGGACGAGGCACCGACAACGACAGTAGGCCCTAGGCAGACTCACCTACGGCTGGACCAAAAGCACATCAAGCTCCCTGGGCACCGGCAGGATTGGCCCCCCATCCTTCTGGTTTCGGTAGTTGATCACCAAGCAGTCGACACCGACATAGCTGCCCACCACCTCGAACCTCAGGTCAGGAATCCGCCGCAGTCCCTCCTCCCAAGAACTGCGCGGCCACCGGCGAGCGGAACGTCACGCCCGGTGTCCTGACAGATCACGCGCTGCGATCCGGGGCTGCCGGGCCGACGAAAAGGCGGCCGCCCGTGCGGACCCATGGGTGTCGTTCCCTTCGCTGCGCGATGCGGTTCCGCGCGTGGCGGACCAGTCGCTCTCGCTGTGCTGGTCATGCGATGGGGGCGGGCCGGTCAGCCGACGAACGTGTCCGGGTCCGCCGCCCTCCAGTCCGCGGCCCAGTCGGCAGGCGGGTGGTCCGTCAGCTGACCTGGGGACAGCCACTCGTACAGCTCCGCGTACGAGCGGAAGCGTCCGGCGTCGGTGGTGCGCCGGCGCAGCACATGCGGGCCGAGGTCACGGGGGTCCGAAACGCCCATGGCGGCCATGATCTGCAGTGCGCTGGAGACGGTCGCCTCCTGGAACCGGTGGACCCGCTCGGACTTGTCGGCGACGACCAGGGCGCGGGCGCGGCGAGGGTCCTGGGTGGTGACGCCGGTGGGGCAGCGGTTGGTGTGGCAGCGCTGGGCCTGGATGCAGCCAACGGCGAACATCATGGCGCGCGCCGCGTTCGTGTAGTCGGCGCCCATGGCCAGCCGCTTGACGATGTCCGATCCGGTGGCCACCTTGCCGCTCGCTCCGATCCGGACCCGATCCCGCAGCCCGGCACCGACCAGCGCGTTGTGCACGGTGATCAGCCCTTCGGTGAGCGGCATGCCGAGATGGTCGGCGAACTCCAGCGGGGCCGCTCCCGTGCCTCCCTCGGCACCGTCCACGACGATGAAATCGGGCGTGACGTTCTCGGCGAGCATCGCTTTGCAGACGGCGAGGAACTGCACCCGGGAACCGGGACAGAGCTTGATCCCGACCGGCTTCCCGTCCGCCAGCTCCCGCATCCGCGCCACGAACCGCACCAGCTCGCGCGGTGTGGAGAACACCTTGTGATACGGCGGCGAGATGACCGTCTCGCCCTGCGGGACGCCGCGCACGCGGGCGATTTCCTCGTTGACCTTGCCGCCGGGAAGCACCCCGCCGATCCCCGGCTTCGCCCCCTGCGACAGCTTCAGGGAGACGCACTTCACCGACGGATGCGCGGCCTTCTCGTGAAACTGCACGGGATCGAAGTCGCCGTCCTCGGTGCGGCAGCCGAAGTAGCCGGTGCCGATCTCCCAGATGATGTCGCCGCCGGGCTCGAGGTGGTACTCGGACAGGCCGCCCTCGCCGGTGTCGTGCGCGAAGCCGCCTCGGGCCGCGCCCGTGTTGAGCGCGAGAACAGCGTTGGCCGACAGCGACCCGAAACTCATCGCCGAGACGTTCAGCAGCGCCATGTCGTAGGGCCGCGTACAGTCAGGCCCGCCGACCCGGACCCGGGGCAGCCGCCCGGGCTTGTCGACCGGGCGCAGCGAGGGCACCAGGAACTCGTAGCCACGACCGTACATGTCCCGCTCGCTGCCGAAGGGCTCCTCGGCGTCCACCCCCTTGGCCCGCTCGTAGACGATGCTGCGCGTGTCCCGGTCGTACGGCCGTCCGTCGAAGCTGCGCTCGACGAAGTACTGCTGCAGTTCCGGACGGATCGCTTCCAGGAGAAAGCGCGCGTGTCCGAGCACGGGATAGTTGCGCAGCACCGAGTGCCACGGCTGCGCGAGGTCGTACAGACCGACAGTGGCCAGGGCCACCAGGGGCACGGCGGCCGTCCACCACCAGGGTGACAGCACGACCGCCGCGGTCGCACCGGCGACCGCGCACACAACCAGGAGGGCCACCGCCCCGAAGCGCTTCATGGCAGATCGGTTAACCGTGATCGGAGCTCTCATGTCTGCCACCTAGATGGAAAGCTCCTCGGAGGTGACTTTGAGGTCGCCGCTCTCAACGGCGCACACCTGCCGCAGGCGCGCCGGAAAGCTAAGGCAAACAGTACCGATCACGTGGCACCGAGCCGCAAGGTGCGAGTTGGGGGCGCAGCTGCCGCTGAGCGGAGCGCCCCTGAGCGGGCACGCCGATTCCACGCAGGTCGTCGGCTTCACCCGACTCGGCCTGTTCGACACGCAGACGGCACGGCCTTCGGCGTCCGGAGTCGGGCCACGTGGAAGAGTGCGTTCCCGTCAGTCGCCTGTGCAGGTCCACGGGCGCCTCCGGCACGTTCCCGCGGGATCCCCGTCGGTACCTCCGTGTGCGCGCCCTTCAACAGGGCACCCGTGGCCGCCGAGGGAACGTGCCGTGGACGAGGACGAGGAGAACACCGTGCCTGTAGCCACCTACTGTCTGACCGCCGTGGACTGCCCCGATCCCGCCGCATTGGCGGGCTTCTACGCCGCGCTCCTCGGCGGCGAGGTGAAGAAATTGAGGGACGACTGGTACGACGTGTACGCACCGGGCGGCCATCGCATCGCCTTCCAGCGGGCCGAGGGCCACCAGCCGCCTCAGTGGCCCCGCGCCGACCGATCCCAGCAGCTCCACATCGACCTGGACGTCACGGACATGGCGGCGGCGGAGGCCGAGGCCCTGTCGCTCGGCGCCATGCCCCTGGATCTGGAGGACCGCGACGGGCAGCGCGGGTTCCGCGTCTACGCCGATCCCGCGGGCCATCCGTTCTGCCTGTGCCGCGCCTGACCCACGACTCGTCCGACGACAGGCGCAGCGGACAGCGAGGCGGCGAACTCCTGCGCGCCGGTGCCGAGGTCCTGGGTTGGTGGGTCGTCCTCGTCGGGTTGTGGATCGTGCTTATCAGCAGCGTCGACGTGTGGGAGCTCGCGGCCGGCGCGGGCTGCGCCTTCGCCGGTGCTCTGGCCGCCACGGCGGCCCGTCGCGCGGCGGGTGCCGAGTGAACGCGTGGCTGGGGTGCGGGACCGCGCTTCTGGGCCTCGGCCTGCCTCCCGTGATCTGGGGTGTGGCGTCCGGTCCGCTGTCCCGCAGGGTGCTGGCGCAGAACACGGGCAGCACGGTCGTCGCTCTGGCCTTCCTCCTGCTCGCCCAGGGGTACGCGCGTCCCTCGTACACGGATCTCTCCCTGGTCCTGTCGCTGCTCGGCCCGGTCGGCACGCTCGTGTGCGTACGGCTGCTGGCCGAGGACCTGCCGGCGGGTGGCTCCCGCGGGTCCACGGCGGTGACGGCCTTGTGCGTCGCGGCCTCGCTGGCGGTGACCGTCGCCGTGTGCGCGGCGACTGCGCCCGGCAGGCCGATGGTGAAGCTGCTGCTCATCGGGGCGCTGGTGGCGCTCGGCAATGTGATCGCCGCGCGGGCGCTGTCCGTGGGCGTGGTGGAGGAGGCGGACGCGACGCGATGAACGACGTGAGCCCTGAGACGAGACGTGAACCCGGAGGTGGGGTGTGAGCGACGACGTGGTCATCTCGGTGTGCCTCGTGCTGGTCGCCGTGTCGGCGACCGTCGCGGTCGTGGTGCGTGAGCCGGTCCGGCAGGCACTGGTGCTGGCGGTGCTGGGGCTGACTCTGGCCGCGCTTTTCACGGTCCTGCAGGCACCGGACGTGGCCCTCTCCCAATTGGCCGTCGGTTCCGTGCTGACCCCGCTGCTGATCCTGCTGTCGGTGCGCAAGGTCAGACGCCGTGGGCATCCGTCCGGTGACGAGGCGCAGCGGTGACGATCCGGATGCGGCGCTGGGTCCTGGGGACCGGGGCGATCGGTCTGGCGGCGCTGTTCGTCGCCGCGTTCGTGCGGCTGCCGCGCTTCGGCGGCGACCGGCATCCCTACGGTGACCGCGCCACCGACGCGGCCCTCGCCCGGCACACCGCGAACGTCGTCTCCTCGATCAACTTCGATCTGCGGGCGTTCGACACCCTCGGCGAGGAGTCCATCCTGTTCGCCGCCGTCCTGGGCACCGTCGTCCTGCTGCGGCAGACCCGCGAGGAGGACCGGGTCCCGCCGCGCTCCGCCGCCGTCGACCCTTGGGTCCGGCGCTATGCACTCGTGGCACTGCCCGTGGCCCTTGTGGTCGGCCTGTACGTGGTCGCGCACGGTCAACTGAGTCCGGGCGGCGGTTTCCAGGGCGGCGTCATCGTGGCCACCGCCGTGCATCTCCTCTACATCGGGGTGGACTACCGGGCGCTGGAGCGGATCCGCCCGGTGGCGCTGTACGAGGTGGGTGACGCGGTCGGCGAGGCCGCCTATCTGCTCGTCGGCGTGGCCGGGCTGATCGGGGGCTCCGCCTTCCTGGCCAACACCCTGCTGCCGTACGGGACGTTCAACACCCTCACGTCCGGCGGGATCGTCCCTCTGCTCAATCTGGCGGTCGGCATCGAAGTGGCCTGTGCGGTGGTCGTGCTGGTTTCCCGGTTCCTCGACCAGGCCGTGGAGATCACCGACGCGGAGACGGGCGCGAAGGGGGCGGGCACGACGTGATGCACCTCTTCCCCTACCTGATCGCCGGATGGATCTTCCTCGTCGGCTGCTACGGGCTCGCCACGAGCCGGCACCTCGTGCACGCGGTCGGCTGCCTGGCGGTGTGCCAGTCCGCCACCTACGTGCTCCTGCTCGCCGTCGGCTACCGCGAGGGCGGCACCGCGCCCGTCCACTCGGATCTGGCCCCGCACTCCCGCCCCCTGGTCGACCCCGTGGTGCAGGCGCTCACCCTCACCGACGTGGTCGTGGGCGCGACGGTCACGGCCCTGCTCCTGGCCCTCGTGATCCAAGTGGCCAAACGCCACGGCACCGTCGACCCCGACGAACTCTCCGAGCTGCGCGGATGAACTCACTGCTGCCCCTGATCGTGGTTCTGCCCCTGATGGGCGCCGCGTTCCTCGTCGCGGTCGGCCGCGTGCTGCCGCGCATCGCCGCCGATGGCGTCGCCGCCTCGGTGGCGGTCGCGACCACCGTGCTCGCGACGGTGCTCCTCACGCACGCCTCGCCGGACGCCACGGAGTGGGTCGGCGGATGGGAGCCCGTCGGCGGGAAGAGCGTGGGCATCGTCCTGATCGGCGACGCGGCCGGCACCGGTCTCGCCGCCCTGGTGTCCCTGCTGACCGTGTCCGTACTCGCCTATTCCTGGCGCTACTTCGACGAGATGCCGCACGGGCACGCGGGCGCCTTCCCGGCACTCGTCCTACTCTTCCAGGCAGGGATGTGCGGATTCGCGCTGACCGGTGATCTCTTCAACGCGTTCGTCTTCTTCGAGCTGATGGGGGTCGTCGCGTACGCCCTGACGGGGTATCGCGTGGAGGAGCCCATGGCCGTGCAGGGTGCCCTCACCTTCGGTGTCGTCAACTCCCTCGGCGCGTACGCCACGTTGATGGGGATCGCCCTGCTGTACGCCCGTACCGGCGAGCTGGGCATGCGGCAGATCGGTGCCGCGCTCGCGGCCGGGGGCCCGCCGGACGGGCTCGTCCTGGGCGCCTTCGTCCTGGTGATGACGGGTCTGCTGGTCAAGGCCGCGGCCGTCCCGTTCCACTTCTGGCTGCCGGACGCCCACGCCGTGGCGCCGACCCCGGTGTGCATGCTGCTGTCCGGGGTCATGGTCGAGCTCGGTGTCTACGGTGTGTGGCGGGTGTACACCACGGTCTTCGCCGGGCCGGGCGGGCTGCCCGCCGCCGACTTCACGCACTGCCTGGTGGTCCTCGGTGCCGTCACCGCGGTGCTCGGGGCGGTGATGTGCTGGCAGCAGCATCACCTCAAGCGGATGCTCGCCTACTCGACGATCGCGCACACGGGACTGTTCCTCGTGGGGATCGGACTCCTGCGGCCCGAGTCGACCGCGGGGGTCGCCCTCTATGTGGTGGGCCATGCCGGTGTGAAGGCCGCTCTGTTCGCGTGCACCGGGATCCTGCTCGACCGCTACGGCAGCGTGGACGAACGGGAACTGCACGGCCGGGGAGAGGAGTTGCGTGTCGTCGGCGTCCTGTACGGCGTGGCCGCCCTCGCCCTGCCGGGCCTGCCGCCCTTCGGAACGGGGCTGGGCAAGGGCGTCACGGAGGAGGCCGGGGGCAGCGTCGCCACTGCGCTCTTCCTGGTCGTCTCCGTGGTCACGGGAGCG
This sequence comes from Streptomyces sp. NPDC046716, assembly GCF_040645755.1. Lineage (NCBI taxonomy): Bacteria > Bacillati > Actinomycetota > Actinomycetes > Kitasatosporales > Streptomycetaceae > Streptomyces > Streptomyces sp. NPDC046716. Next base: position 2,464 of record NZ_JBEYYU010000110.1, on the reverse strand, counting down.
GCCGTGCTGCGCGCCGGGGCGCGGGTGTTCCTGGGCGCGGGCCCGCACCCCAGCGGCCCGGAGTCGTCCGCGTCGACGTCCGGGGACGAGGAGCCCGAAACCCGCGAGCGGCTCGGGCGGCGGGTCCCGCTGCCGATGCTGGCCGTACCGGGGCTGCTGCTGGCGGGCGCGCTGGGCGTGGGGCTCATCCCCTCCGTGGCGGCCGGGTTCGGCCGGGCGTTCGGCGTTCCGGAGGCCGCCGCTCCGCACTGGACGCCCGCGGCCGTGCTGACCGGCGTGCTGTCCACCGCCTGCGCGGCCGGGACCGCCACCCTCGCCGAACGGCGGGCAGCGCCATCGGAGCCGTACGCCTGGACGGGACCGCTGCGTCGCCTCCACTCGGGGCACGTCGGGGACTACATCGCCTGGTTCCTGCTGGGCACGGCAGCCCTGGCGGGACTGGCCCTGCCCGGCATCCTCGGCGGCGGCCTGCTGCCTTGAACCCGCTCGCCAGGATGTTTGCGCACCGTGCCGTCACTCGCTCTCCACGTGGTCGCTCCCTGTGTCGCAGGTGAACGTGACGTCCTGGCCCAGGACGAGGTGCGCGCCCATGTTCCTGCGCATCATCTCCAGTGCCGCGTCAGCGAGTTCGGGGTGAATGGGAGCGACGGCGTCGGAGACGACCGTCACGTCCAGGTGCCGGATATGGGCGTCCAGCGCCGAATACAGCACGCACTGCTCGGTGACCTGACCACACAGGACGACGTGACGCACGCCCAGTTCCCACAACAGATACGTCAGCGGTGTCTCGTAGAAGATCGAGTGCCGCGCCTTGACGACGAACAGCGCGTCGTCGTCCGGCAGGACCGGTTCGACGAGGTCCGCATGGGGGCCGGCCAGGGCCGCATCGACAAGTTCGCCGTGGTGGGAACGCCACTGGCCGAAGTTGTCGTTGGCGTACACCACCGGGACACCGCGGGCGCGGGCCGCGGCGAGCAGCTCGGCGATGACCGGTACGACCCTGCGAGCCGCAGGCAGCAGGAGGTCGGCGTCCTGGTGGTCGTAGGTGTTGATCATGTCGATCACGATCAGGGCGGCCGACGGGTGGGCGGCGCTCATGGTCACGGCTTCAGCAGGGTCTTCACCATGCCGTCGTCCTTGGCCTGGAACGTGGCGTACGCCGCCGGGCCGTCGCGCAGGGGCAGGTGGTGCGTGGCGAATCCGTCGACGTCCAGGGGGTCGTCGTCGGTCAGGTGTGGGCGGATCTCGTCGACCCAGCGCCACACGTTCGCCTGCCCCATGCGCACCTGCAGTTGCTTGTCGAACATCGTGAGCAGGGGCAGCGGACTGGCGGCGCCGCCGTAGACGCCACTGATGGAGAGTGTGCCGCCGCGGCGTACCGCGTCGATTCCGGTGAGCAGGGCGCCGAGCCGGTCGACACCCACGTTCTCCATCAGGGGCCGGGCGAGTTTGTCTGGCAGGAGCCCGGTGGCCCATTGCGCCGCCTGTGCGAGCGGGGCGCCGTGGGCTTCCAGGCCGACCGCGTCGATGACGGCGTCCGAGCCGCGGCCCCGGGTGAGGTCACGGACGGCGTCTCCCAGATTCTTGTCGTGCTCGCGCAGGTCCAGGGTGGTGATGCCGTGCCGCCGCGCCCGTTCGAGACGGGCGTCGACGAGATCGACCCCGATGACCAGTTCCGCGCCGCGCAGCCGGGCGATCCGGGCCGCCATGTCGCCGATGGGACCGAGGCCCAGGACGGTGACGCTGCCGCCGGGCGGGATGTCGGCGTACTCCACCGCCTGCCACGCGGTGGGCAGGACATCGGACAGGTAGACGAACCGGTCGTCCGGAGGGCCGTCCGGCACCTTGATCGGCAGAGTGTTACCGAAGGGGACCCGCAGAAACTCGGCCTGACCGCCGGGCACCTGCCCGTACAGCTTCGTGTAGCCGAACAGGGCGGCTCCGCTGCCCATGGACGTCACCTGCGTCGTCTCGCACTGGGACTGCAGTCCCCGGCTGCACATCCAGCAGGTGTTGCAGGAGACGTTGAACGGGATCACCACGCGGTCCCCCACGGCCACACCGGTGACCTCGGGGCCGGTCTCCACGACCATGCCCATCGTCTCGTGGCCCAGGATGTCGCCCGGGTCGAGGTAGGGGCCGAAGACCTCGTAGAGGTGCAGGTCCGAGCCGCAGATGCCGGTCGAGGTCACCTTGACGATGATGTCGTCGGGCTTTTCGATGCGGGGGTCGGGGACCTCCTCGATGCGTACGTCGCGCTTTCCTTGCCATGTCAGAGCGCGCATGCGGACGCGCCTCCCAACGTGCGTTGTGTGCGGGTGGGCGGGGGTCAGCGGCCCACTGCCTTGGCCAGCTCCGCCTTGTTCATGGACGAGCGGCCCTTGACGTCCTTGCGCTGTGCCTCGGCGTAGAGCTGGTCCCTGGTGCGGCCCTGCGCTCCCTTGTGGGAGCGTTCGCCGCCTCG
>NZ_JBEYYU010000109.1:0-14148 GCF_040645755.1 Streptomyces sp. NPDC046716 | reverse complement strand
GGCGTCAACGCGGAGCGTTGGCAACCGACGACAACGCCGCAGGTCGGCGTGCCAGACCCCGCGCCCGCGACAAGATCCGCCGGACAGGCCCTAGGCGGGGATCACCCCATCCTCGTACGCGGACCAGAGCGCGGCATAGGGGCCGCCGGCCGTGACGAGTTCGCGGTGCGGGCCGTCCTCCACGAGGCGGCCGCCCTCCAGGACGAGGACGCGGTCCGCGCGGGCCGCCGTCGTCAGGCGGTGCGCGACGACGATCGTGGTGGGGGCGGCCGTCGCCGCCTCCACCGCGCGCCCCACCGCCGCCTCCGTGGCCAGGTCGAGCGCCGCGGTCGCCTCGTCGAGGAGCATCAGGTCGGGGCGGATCAGCCGGGCCCTGGCCAGCGCGATCAACTGCCGCTGCCCCGCGGAGAGATTGCGGCCGCGCTCGGTGAGCCGGTGCCCGTAGCCCTCGGGCAGACCCGCGATCATCCGGTGCGCGCCGACCTCCTCGACGGCCGCGCGCACCTCCGCGTCGGAGGCGCCGGGGCGCCCGTAGGCGATGGCGTCGCGCACCGTGCCGCCGAAGAGGTACGCCTCCTGCGGGACGAGCCCGATCCGGCTGCGGTAGGCGGCGCCGTCCATCGCGCGCAGGTCCACGGAGTCGATCTCGACGGCGCCGCCGGTCGGCAGATACATCCGGGCGACCAGCTTGAGCAGGGTCGACTTGCCCGCGCCGGTCGTGCCGACGACGGCGACCGTCTCCCCGGCGCCGATCCGCGCGCTGACGCCGTCCAGGGCCCGCTCGGCGCCGCCCCCGTACGCGTAGTGCAGATCCTTCAGCACCACCTCGCCGCGCATCCGGCCGGCGCTGCCGAAGGCGGGCAGCGGCAGCGGGCGGTGCGGCTCGGTGACCGTGGGCCGCTCGCGCAGCAGTTCGCGGCAGCGGCCGAGGCCGACGCGGGCCCGCTGGTAGCTGTCGAGGAGCTGCGAGGCGTTGCGGATCGGGCCGAAGACGAGGCCGACGTAGAGGAGGAACGCGACGACGGTCCCGGTGCTGGCCGCGCCCTCCGCGACCCGCCACGCGCCGACGCCGAGGATGAGGGCGGTGGTGGCGTCGGAGAGGAACTCCACGGCGGAGAAGAACCAGGCGAGCGAGCGCTGGGAGCGCATCTGGAGGGTCCGCTGCTCCTCGGCGAGGACGTGGAAGCGGGCGGCGCTGCGGTCCTGCCTGCGGTACGCCTGGGTGACCCGCACCCCGTCGATGGCCTCCTGGAACGCGCTGTTGAGTTCGCCGAGCTGGGTGCGGGCGCGGTCGTAGCGGCGCTTGGAGACCCGCCCGTACCACCAGCAGGCGACGGCGAGCACGGGGACGACGGCGAGGACCGTGAGGGCCAGTCCGGTGTCGAGGGCGAACAGCAGCGCGAGCACCCCGGTGAACAGCAGGACGCTGACGGCGGAGTCGAGCAGCGCGTGCTGGAGGAACTCGCCGATCGCGGCGACGTCGCTGACCATCCGGGTGACGGCCGCGCCGCCGGACTCCCGCTCAAAGTAGTCGAGGCCGAGCCGCTGGAGATGGGCGAACATCTTGACGCGCAGCTCGTACAGGATCCGCTCGCCGGTCCGGGCGATGGCCCGCATCTCCCAGGCGAAGACCAGCCAGTTGGCGACGGCGGTGGCCAGCAGTGCGCCCGCGACGGCGGTGAGCGCGGCCCCGTCGTGGCGCCGCACCCCGAGGTCGATCGCGGCGCTGACCAGGCGGGGAGCGAGCATGATCAGGGCGCTGTCGGCGAGCAGGAGCAGGCCGATGGCGAGCAGCCGGGCCCGGTAGGGGCGCAGCAGCCGGCCCAGGGTGAAACCGGGGTCGGCGGCGCGGGCGCGGGTCTCGTCGACGTCCGGGGCGAGCTCCGGTACGCCCTCGGGGGCGGGCCGCTCGTCGGCCGCCGTCGGTACGGGTCCGGGCGGCGGGGTCGCGGGGCCCGTCTCCTCGCTCAGCTCGCCGAGCATCAGCTCGCGGTAGCGCGGGCAGCGGGCGGCCAGTTCGTCGTGGGTGCCGGTGTCGAGGACGCGGCCCGCCTCCAGGACGGCGATGCGGTCGGCGAGGCGGAGGGTGGAGCGTCGGTGGGCGACGAGCAGGACGGTGCGTCCGGTCAGCCGGTCGCGCAGGGCGGCGAGGATGGCCGCCTCGACCTTCGGGTCCACGGCGGAGGTGGCGTCGTCCAGGACGAGGACGCGCGGGTCGGCGAGCAACGCCCGGGCCAGCGCGAGGCGTTGGCGCTGGCCGCCCGAGAGGGTCAGGCCCTGGGCGCCGAGCACGGTGTCGTAGCCGTCGGGCAGGGCGCGGACGAATCCGTCGGCCTGCGCGGTCACGGCGGCGGCGTGGACCTCGGCGTCGGTGGCGTCGGGCCGGCCGAAGCGGATGGTGTCGCGCACGCTCTCGGAGAACAGCAGGCTCTCCTCGAAGGCGATGCCGACGGCCTCGCGCAGCGATTCCAGGCGCAGTGCGGTCACGTCGGTGAGCGCGCCCGCGGGTCCGATCCGCACGGCGCCGGAGTCGGCGTCGTACAGCCGCGCGAGGAGCGCTCCCACGGTGGACTTGCCGGAGCCGGAGCCGCCGACCAGGGCGAGGGTCTCGCCGGGGGCGATGGTGAGGTCGAGGCCGTCGAGGGCGGGGGTGGCGCCGCTCTCGCCGGGTTCGTGGGCGAAGGTGACGTGGTCGAAGGCGACGGCGAGCGGGCCGGCCCCGACCTCGGTGGCGTCCTCCCGCTCCGTCACCTCCGCGTCGGCGTCGGCGAGTTCGAAGATCCGGACGAGTCCTGAGCGGGCCTCCTGGGCCTGGCCGATCACGGTGGAGAGCATCCGGACCGGGCCCATCATCGCGGCCAGGTAGGTGGTGAAGGCGACGAAGGTGCCGAGGGTGATGTCGTCGCGCACGGCCAGCCAGCCGCCGAGCAGGACGACGCCGAACCGGGCGGTGCCGGGAAGCAGTTCGCCGAGCAGGCCGGCGTAGCGGGCGGCGATGTAGCGCCGGTGCACGCGGGCGGCGAACAGGTGCCGGGCCAGTCCGGCGTAGCGCTCGGTCTCGGCGCCCTCCTGGGCGAAGCCCTTGACGACGCGGACGCCCGCGATGTTGGACTCGACGGCCTCGGACGTCTCTCCGGTGCGCTCCTGGACGGCGCGGTCGGCGGGGTAGATCCGGTCGCGGGAGTGCCGGGCGAGCAGGGCCATCGGCGGGATCACGGCGAACGCGGCGCAGGCCAGCAGCGGGGAGAGGGTCAGCATCACGCCGAGGGTGAGCAGCAGCGTCAGCCCGTTCTGCGCGAGCAGGGGGAGCGAGCCGGTGAGGTCGCGCACCACGGCGACGTCGTTGACGGCACGGCTGAGGACGTCGCCGGAGCGCAGGCGGTCGAGGCGGCGGCCGTCGATGCGCTGGACGGCGTCGTGCAGGAGGAGTCGCAGGTCGCGCTCGACGCCCCACTGGACCTTGCCGGCCCACCAGCGGCGTACCCAGGACGCGCCGAACTGGGCTGCCGCCACGGTCAGCAGCAGCGTGATCCAGGGCGTGGCGGGGCCGTGTCCCGCGACGATGACTCCGTCGACGACCCGGCGGATGATCAAGGGGGCCGTGGTCGTGAGCAGTACGCCGGCGACGGCGCCGGCGCAGGCCAGGACGACTGCCCTCGGCCTGGCCCAGCACATCCCGGCGAACCGGCGCAGCCACTCCTTGTCGCCGCCCGCCATCGCGTGCCGCCCTTCCCCTCGCCGATCCCCCAAACCGAAGCAATCTGGCAGCCCGGCGCGCTCGGAGCAACCGGTTTTAGCCCGCGCCCCGCGCCCCTGAGTCGTACTTCGTCCGCGGCCCGGCGGCCGCTTCTCGCGCAGTTCCCCGCGCCCCTGGGTCGTCGAGCACCCGCGGGCCGGTGGCCGCTTCTCGCGCAGTTCCCCGCGCCCCTGAGATGCGCACTGCGTGCGCCATCTCATCAAGAGAGGCGCGCCCCGTGCGGCGCCCCGTCCGGGAGGCGCGGCGGAGCCGCAGCCTCGAGGGGAGGCTGCGCGGAGCGCATGCCTCAGGGGCGCGGGGAACTGCGCGAGACGCGGCCACCGGGCCGCACCCGACCGACAACCCAAAGAAGGGGCGCGGGGAACTGCGCGAGACGCGGCCACCGGCCCGCACCCGACCGACAACCCAAACTGCGCGCCCAGCCACGACACGAGCCGCGGACGAACGACACGCCCCCCTACAGCCCAGCAGGCCGCACCACAGTCACCCCGCTCCCCACCGCCCCCTCCCCCATAGCGGCCAGCGCCCCCGCCGCCCCCTCCAGTCCGATCACCGACGTCACCAACAACTCCGGCCGCACCACCCCACCCCGCACCATCTCCAGCATCCCCGGATAGGCCCACGCAGCCATCCCATGGCTCCCCAGCACCTCCAGCTCCAGCGCGACGACCCGCCCCATCGGCACCACAGGATCCTCGGCCAGCAACCCCACCTGCACATGCCGCCCGCGCCGCCGCAACGACCCCACCGACGCCGCACACGTCACCCCCGCCCCCAAGGCGTCCAGCGACACATGCGCCCCGCCCCCGGTCAGCTCCCGCACGGCACCCGGCACATCCGCCACGGCCCCGGCGTCGACACACGCGACGGCGCCGAAGCGGCGGGCCATCTCCAGCGCCCCGGCGGAGACGTCCACGGCGACCACCCGCGCCCCGGCCGCCGCCGCGATCATCACCGCGGAGAGACCGACACCCCCGCACCCGTGCACGGCCACGAACTCCCCGGCCGCGACCCGCCCCTGCTGCACCACGGCCCGGTAGGCGGTCGCGAACCGGCAGCCGAGCGAGGCGGCCGTCGTGAACTCCATGTCCTCCGGCACGGCCACCAGGTTCACATCGGCATGGTCCAGAGCCACGTACTCGGCGAAGGAACCCCAGTGGGTGAACCCGGGCTGGGTCTGCCGCTCGCACACCTGCTGGTCCCCGGCCGCGCACGCCGCGCACCGCCCGCACGCGCACACGAACGGCACGGTCACCCGGTCCCCGACCCGCCAGCCGCGGACGTCCGCGCCCACCTCCGCCACGACCCCGGCCAGTTCGTGCCCGGGTACGTGCGGCAGCACGATGTCCGGGTCGTGCCCCATCCAGCCGTGCCAGTCGCTGCGGCACACCCCGGTCGCCGCCACCCGGACGACGACCCCGTGCGGCGCGGCCACCGGATCCGGCACCTGCCGCACCTCGGCCCGCTCCCCGAACCGTTCGAAGACAACCGCGCGCATGTGCCCGCCCTTCCCGTCAGCCGATGATCTTCACCTCTGTCACCCCACGCCACGAACCGCCGCCGCACAACCCCCCGACGGCCCGGGTTCACCACGACTCGGAGCCCTTCACCGGCCCCTGCGGCAGCGCCCGCTCCCCCTTGCCCGCCCGCAGCTTCAGCGCGATCAGCGGGAACACCAGGACGGACACCATCGCGGCGCCGACCAGGGCGGCCGCCACGTCCGTGGGCAGCGCGCCGTCCTGTACGCCGATGGTGGTGATGGCGACGACGAGCGGCAGCGCGGTGGAGGAGAAGAAGGTGAGGGCGGACCGGTCCCGGCCGACCAGGTCCCCCGGTGCCAGGAAGTACACCGGCAGGCCGCGCACCACCAGGAACAGGACGAGGAAGACCGGCAGCAGGAGCAGCGCGGTGCCGCCGTCGAGCAGCGCCTTCAGGTCGAAGTCGATCCCGGTGACGACGAAGAAGACCGGCACCAGGAACCCGAAGCCCATCGCCTCCACCTTGCCGAGGACCTCGTCGGCGCTGTCGGGCGCGGCGCCGTGCAGCACGAGGCGGACGATCATCCCGGCGGCGAACGCCCCGAGCAGGGTGTCCACCCCGAGCGCCTGGGAGAGGCCGAGCATCAGGGCGAGCAGCAGCACCACGAGCCGTACCGCGAACTGTCCGCTGCTGTGCAGGGTCTTCGCGATGACCCGCGAGAACCACGGCGGGCGCGGCCGCATCGCCCACAGCACGGCGAGCGCGGTGAGGACGGCGAAGACCAGCAGGAGCAGCGCCGAGTCGAGCGGCGAGCGCCCGCTGAGCAGCAGCGCCATGGCGATGATCGGCCCGAACTCGCCCACCGCGCCGAACGCCATCAGCACGGAGCCGAACCGCGAGTGCAGATCGCCGGAGTCGCGCAGCACGGGAAGGATGGTGCCCAGGGCCGTACTGGTGAGGGCCGTGCCGATGTAGACGCCCTTCGCGTACGACCAGCCGGAGAGCGCGATGCCGAGCAGGAGGCCGACGGCGAGCGCGACGATCCAGGCCCGGACGGACCGCTTGAGGGTGCCGCCGCGGACCTTGTCGAACTCGATCTCGTACCCGGCGAGGAAGATCAGCATGGCGAGCCCGAGGTCGGACAGGGTGTCGACGACCGACCCGTGGCTGGAGGCCCAGCCCAGCACGTCGGGGCCGACCAGGATGCCCAGCAGGATCTCGAAGATCACCAGCGGAACGGGCAGCCACCGCCCCGCGCCGTACGCCAGCAGCGGCGCCAGGACCGCGATGACCATGATCAGAATGAGCGTCCCGGGCTGCGACATAGCGGCTGTCTACCATAAGATTCCGACAAATCACCCGTAAGCACCGTCAGTTGCAGGGAAGTCGGAGGCGACCACCGTGGCGAACCACCAGCCCTCCGGGGCACCGCAGGCGCGGATCCCCCAGCAGCCGGCGCCTCCGGGTCCGCAGATCCGCAGCGGGCTCTGGCGGCGCTGCCTGTGGGGCGGCCTGGCGCTGTGGGTCCTGACGGCGGTGGTCACGTACGCCACGAAGAACACGACCCTGCTGCCCACGCTGATCCTGCTCGGCAGCTTCCTGGTGCCGGCGGTCTTCGTCCTGTGGGCGTACGAGCGTCACGGCCGCGACCTGGGCGTGAACCTGATCCTGGGCTGCTTCCTGATCGGCGGCATCCTCGGCGTGCTCGGGGCCTCGGTCATGGAGTACTACCTCGTCCACCCCTCCGTCTGGATGTTCGTCGGCGTCGGCCTGATCGAGGAAGCGGTCAAGCTGGCCGCCCTGATGTACGTGCTCCACCGCCATCCGCGCGTCAGCGGCCTGCGCGCCGGTCTGGTCCTGGGCGCCACGGTCGGCTTCGGCTTCGCGGCGTTCGAGAGCGCGGGCTACGCGTTCAACGCGGCGGTCACGATGAAGGGCATCGACCTGCGCTCCCTCCTGGAGACGGAGGTGCTGCGCGGGCTGCTCGCCCCGTTCGGCCACGGCCTGTGGACGGCGATCTCCGGCGCGGTGCTGCTCTCTTTCCGGCGGCCGAACGGCCGCTACCGCTTCACCGGCCCGGTGATCCTCACCTACCTCGGCGTCTCCCTGCTGCACGCCCTGTGGGACTCGATGCACGGCATCGCCCTGTGGCTGGTGGTCCGGCTGACCACCACGGGCCTGGACCGCAGCCTCTTCGCGGAGGGCTACCTGCCGGAGCCGACCGACTCCCAGAAGCACCTCTTCACCCTGTTCTCGATCGGCGGACTGGTCCTCGTCTCGCTGTTCGGCCTCGCCTGGGCACGTTCGCTCGCGCGCCGCGATCCGTCTTGGAAAAATACCCCCTAGGGGTATAGGGTCGTGCACGTCAGACGATGCCGGGGGTACCCGGCGTCCGCTACTCCACGCCCGCCTAGGAGATCGACATGAGCGCCCACACCGAGCTTCCGCAGATCGACACCGAGTCGGCCGGCTCCTGCTGCGGCGGCGCCTGCCACTCGGACGCCGCCGCCTCGGCCGCCAAGGGCGCCGTCACCACGGTCTACCAGGTCAAGGGAATGACCTGTGGCCACTGCGAGGGCGCGGTGGCCGGCGAGATCTCCGAGCTCGACGGCGTCGCCTCGGTGACGGCGACCGCCGCCACCGGCCAGGTCACGGTCGTCTCCGCGGCCCCGCTCGACGAGGAGGCGGTCCGCGCCGCGGTCGACGAGGCCGGTTACGAGCTGATCGCCCGGGCCTGACACCCCGGACCCCCACTTCACGGAGACCGCTATGGCGGTCTCATCCGTGTTTGTGGTCACAAACAGCCTTCGAGTTCGCAAGTTCACCTAGTTACGCCTGGACCTCCACACAATCCACACGGCACAATTGCAGTACTCCCACGCAGGAGCCGATATCCCCATATCGGTCCTCTTGCGCACGCATTGGACATATGCAAGAGACGCAGATCACACCGATCCGAACGTAACCCTTTGCAGGTCTGGTGAGTCTAAGGAGGCGATGCAGGAACGTCTTGGGGGGCGTTTCCGTATCGACGGGCCCGTCTTGGGGGACGGTCCCGAATGCGTTGGCCGGGGCACGTGCACCGGGGAAGCTGAGCGGCCCACCCGTTCGTACGTGCTTCGGCGACCGACGCCACAGACGCCCGGCCGGATCCCGTGGGGGGAATCCGAACCGGGAAAAGGAAAGCGCCCCGACTGTCGGCCCGTGGGGGGACTGACAGCGGGGCGCTTTCTACTTCGCCTTCCAAGCGCCGGGCAGATGCGCCCCGTCAGGGGCGCGGGGCCGTATCGATCAGCGGCTCCGCCGCGGGGCGCGAGCAACCACGACGGGGCCGCGGCGACGACCGGACCGCACCACAGCGGCGCGATCGCCCACCCGGCCCCGAGCGGAGCGTCTAGCGCTGCTCCACCGGCACGAAGTCGCGCTCGACGACACCGGTGTAGATCTGGCGCGGGCGGCCGATGCGCGACCCGGGCTCCTTGATCATCTCGTGCCACTGGGCGATCCAGCCCGGGAGACGGCCCAGCGCGAAGAGCACCGTGAACATCTCGGTCGGGAAGCCCATGGCCCGGTAGATCAGGCCGGTGTAGAAGTCGACGTTCGGGTAGAGCTTGCGCTCGACGAAGTAGTCGTCGGCCAGCGCGTGCTCTTCCAGCTTCAGCGCGATGTCCAGCAGCTCGTCGCTCTTGCCGAGCGCGGAGAGGACGTCGTGCGCCGCCGCCTTGATGATCTTCGCCCGGGGGTCGAAGTTCTTGTAGACGCGGTGCCCGAAGCCCATGAGCTTCACGCCGTCTTCCTTGTTCTTCACCTTGCGGATGAAGGTGTCGACGTCGCCGCCGGAGGCCTGGATGCCTTCCAGCATCTCCAGGACCGACTGGTTGGCACCGCCGTGCAGCGGACCCCAGAGGGCCGAGATGCCCGCCGAGATCGACGCGAACATGTTGGCCTGCGAGGAGCCGACCAGACGCACGGTGGACGTCGAACAGTTCTGCTCGTGGTCCGCGTGCAGGATGAGCAGCTTGTCCAGCGCGGAGACGACGACCGGGTCCAGCTCGTACTCGGCGGCCGGCACGGAGAAGGTCATGCGCAGGAAGTTCTCGACGTAGCCGAGGTCGTTGCGCGGGTAGACCACCGGGTGGCCCTGCGACTTCTTGTACGCGTACGCCGCGATCGTCGGAAGCTTGGCGAGAAGGCGGATCGTCGAGAGGTGACGCTGCTTCTCGTCGAACGGGTTGTGGCTGTCCTGGTAGAAGGTGGACAGCGCGGAGACGACCGACGACAGCATGGCCATCGGGTGGGCGTCGCGCGGGAACCCGTCGTAGAACCGCTTGACGTCCTCGTGCAGCAGGGTGTGCTGCGTGATCTCGTTCTTGAAGGTGGAGAGCTCGTCCACGGTGGGGAGCTCGCCGTTGATCAGCAGGTACGCCACCTCCACGAAGGTGGAGCGCTCGGCCAGCTGCTCGATCGGGTAGCCGCGGTAGCGAAGGATGCCCTCTTCGCCGTCCAGATAGGTGATCGCGGACTTGTAGGCGGCGGTGTTGCCGTATCCGCTGTCGAGGGTCACCAGTCCCGTCTGGGCCCGGAGCTTCCCGATGTCGAAGCCCTTGTCGCCGACGGTGCTGTCGATCACCGGGTAGGTGTACTCGCCATCGCCGTACCGCAGTACTACAGCTTTGTCAGCATTCGTGCTGTTCTCGCTCACGTCATCCCTCACCGACGTAGTGCCTCTTCTTCGAGGTGCCCTGACTGTCTCTACCATCCCCCACTTGGCCCAGCAGAGTGCACTCGGGGTCGTCCATTGGACTGTTTGGCGGCACTCAGTGCCTCCAGCCTGCCCATCCTGCCCCCTATCACCCTGGTTCCGGAAGTGCCCTGTGACGTTTGCGACTCGTTTGATCGATCAAATCTTTTGAAGAGTCGCGCCCGCCAACCGGAAATCCAGCGCCGTACAGCGCCTACCCGCCGAAACCGTGCGCACCGCCTGCGCCAGCGCCTTCCTCGACCCGACCAGTACGACCAGCTTCTTCGCGCGGGTGACGGCCGTGTAGAGGAGGTTGCGCTGGAGCATCATCCACGCCCCCATGGTGACCGGAATGACCACGCAGGGATACTCGCTGCCCTGGGAGCGGTGGATCGTGACGGCGTAGGCGTGGGCCAGCTCGTCCAGTTCGTCGAACTCGTACTCGACCGGCTCGTCCTCGTCCGTCAGGACGGTGAGCTTCTGCTCGTCCGTGTCGAGGGCGGTGACGACCCCGACCGTGCCGTTGAACACGCCGTTCGCCCCCTTCTCGTAGTTGTTGCGGATCTGGGTGACCTTGTCGCCGACGCGGAAGACCCGGCCGCCGAACCGCTTCTCGGGCAGCTCGGGGCGGGCGGGGGTGACGGCCTGCTGGAGCAGCGCGTTCAGATTCCCGGCGCCCGCCGGGCCGCGGTGCATCGGGGCCAGCACCTGGACGTCCCGCCGGGGGTCGAGGCCGAACCGGGCGGGGATGCGGCGCGCGGCGACGTCGACGGTGAGCCGGCCCGCCTCCTCGGTGTCCTCCTCCACGAAGAGGAAGAAGTCCTTGAGGCCCTGGGTCAGCGGCGGCGTGCCGGAGTTGATGCGGTGGGCGTTGGTGACGACGCCGGACTCCTGGGCCTGGCGGAAGATGCGGGTGAGGCGGACGGCCGGGACGGGACTGCCGGGCTTGAGCATGTCGCGCAGCACCTCGCCCGCGCCGACGCTCGGCAGCTGGTCCACGTCGCCCACGAAGAGCAGGTGGGCGCCCGGCGCGACGGCCTTGACCAGCTTGTTGGCGAGGAGGAGGTCGAGCATGGACGCCTCGTCGACCACGACGAGATCGGCGTCGAGCGGCCGGTCCTTGTCGTACGCGGCATCACCGCCGGGCTTGAGTTCGAGCAGCCGGTGGACGGTGGAGGCCTCGGCGCCGGTCAGCTCGGCCAGCCGCTTGGCGGCCCGCCCGGTCGGCGCGGCGAGCACCACCTTCGCCTTCTTCGCGCGGGCCAGCTCCACGACGGACCGCACGGTGAACGACTTGCCGCAGCCGGGGCCGCCGGTCAGCACGGCGACCTTCTGCGTCAGCGCCAGCCTGACCGCCTCCTCCTGCTCGGGCGCGAGCGTCGCCCCGGTCCGGTCGGCGAGCCAGGCCAGTGCCTTGTCCCAGGCGACGTCCCGGAAGGCGGGCAGCCGGTCCCCGTCGGTGCGCAGCAGCCGCAGCAGCTGGGCGGAGAGCGAGAGTTCGGCCCGGTGGAAGGGGACGAGATAGACGGCGGTGACCGGCTCCCCGTGCTCGCCGGGCACCTGCTCGCGCACCACCCCGACCTCGCCGGAGTCCGGGTCGGGCTCGGTCAGCTCGGCCAGGCACTCGATCACGAGACCGGTGTCGACCTGGAGCAGCTTCACCGCGTCGGCGATCAGCCGCTCCTCGGGCAGGAAGCAGTGCCCCTGGTCGGTGGACTGCGACAGGGCGTACTGGAGACCGGCCTTGACGCGCTCGGGGCTGTCGTGCGGGATGCCGACGGACTGGGCGATGCGGTCGGCGGTGAGGAAGCCGATGCCCCACACGTCGGAGGCGAGCCGGTACGGCTGGTTCTTCACCACGCCGATCGAGGCGTCCCCGTACTTCTTGTAGATGCGGACGGCGATGGACGTGGAGACGCCGACCGACTGCAGGAAGACCATCACCTCCTTGATGGCCTTCTGCTCCTCCCACGCGTCGGCGATCTTCTTCGTCCGCTTCGGGCCGAGCCCCGGCACCTCGATGAGCCGCTTCGGCTCCTGCTCGATGATGTCGAGGGTGTCGAGCCCGAAGTGCCGGGTGATCCGGTCGGCGAAGACCGGCCCGATGCCCTTGACCAGCCCCGAGCCGAGATAGCGGCGGATGCCCTGGATCGTGGCGGGCAGCACCGTCGTGTAGTTCTCCACGGTGAACTGCTTGCCGTACTGCGGGTGGGAGCCCCAACGGCCCTCCATCCGCAGCGACTCCCCCGCCTGTGCCCCGAGCAGCGAGCCGACGACGGTGAGCAGATCGCCGCCGCCTCTGCCGGTGTCCACGCGCGCGACCGTGTATCCCGTCTCCTCGTTCGCGTACGTGATCCGCTCCAGGACGCCTTCGAGCACCGCCATGGTGCGCGCCCCCGCCGCTTGATCGGTCATGACCCGACGGTAGCGGTGCCCACTGACAGCGCGGGAGGGCCCGGCGTCCCCGTCAGACCCCGGGCCGACCGGGGAACGGATCCTCCAGCTCCGGGACGCACGGGGACAGCAGGGGCTCGGTGTGGTGGGTGACGGTGCCACGGGCGAGCCTGACCACCCGGACCTCGTTCGCGTGCCCGGGGTCCTCGTCGTCGCGGATGTGCAGCAGCCCGTACGAGCCCGGGGCGACGGCCGCGACGTGCTCGTACAGGGCGACGGGGTCGGGGTCCGCGCGGTGGTTGGCGTGGCCGCCGAGGTGGAGGAACGGCTCGCCGTTCATCCAGCGCAGGTCGAGGAGGTACGGGGCGGCCAACCCGTCGATGTGGAGCCGGAGTTCGTCGACGACGCGCGGCAGGCCTGCCTCCTCGTCGTCGGCGTCCGCGCTCTGCCTGACGGTGATCCAGCCGTGGTACTCGAACATGCCGCCCGCTCCCCTTCTTCTTCCACCCGCGCGGGCGATGAGTTCGGCGCCGCCGCGCGGTCCTACGGACAACACCCCGCGTACGGGACCCTCCCACGGGACCGTGACCGAGACAGGAGCGCCGCCATGACCACCACCCCCGCCGCCAAGGGACCCGCCAGCTACTTCCCCTCCATCGAGAAGAAGTACGGGCAGCCGATCGCGTACTGGCAGGACCTCATCCGTTCCTCGCCGCTCACGAAGCACATGGAGCTGGTGGGCTGGCTGAAGAGCGAGCACGGGCTGGGGCACGGGCACGCGAACGCGCTGGTCGCGCACACGCTCGCCGGGAAGTGAGCGGGGTGGCGGGCGGCCGCGCGCTCAGGGAACTCACAGGAACGGCCGCCCGTTGTGGGCACGTCCGCCGTACGCGCCCTGCCCCGAGGGAGTTCCGTGTCCGACAACGCCCACGCCACCACCACCGCCCTGCCCCTGCTGCCGTCTCCGACCGTCCAGGCCGAGCGGCTGGTGGAGCTCGGCGTCCACGAGATCGCGGGGCTCGACGCCGCCGCGCTGCGCGACTTCGCCGGGTCCGCCGAGGGCACGGCCGGCGAGGGCGCCCTGCTCGCCGTGCACCCGGACCGGGCGCCCGCCTCCGCGCTCGCTCCGCTGCTGCGCCGTGACGACCGGGCCGGGTTCGTGGTGGTCGACATGACGGACGTCGACCTCTTCACGCCGGTCGACACCGTCACGGACCTGCCCGACGCGCCGCTCTATCTCGTCGACCGGCCCGACCGGGGCGACGAGATGGCCAACTGGAGCCCGGACGAGGCGCTTCCCGCCCTCACCGAGCGGGGCCGCACTCCCCTGCTGCTCACCGAGGGCATCCACTGGGTGCTCCAGCAGCCCGCCGCGCTGGAGCACAACCACTGCTTCATGACGATCGGCTCGCGGCTGCGCAAGCCGAACGGCTCACTGGACGCCCGCACCCCCGCGGTCTGGATCAGCAACGGGACGGGGCGCGACGGTCGCGAGCGGCGCGGGGCGCCCAAGGTCGGCTGGTGCTGGGCGGGGAACCGGCATACGTGGCTGGGGTTCGGGTCGACCGGCGGCCGGGACTGATTCTGCGTTCCGCAACTGATCGCCGACCGTGAAGGGCGCCGGTCAGGTCGCGGCCGGCCGCGCAGTTCCCCGCGCCCCTGGACAGTTCGCCACGCGCGACCCGGCGGCCGCTTCTCGCGCAGTTCCCCGCGCCCCTGAAGCATGCGCTGCGCGCAGCTTCCCCTGGACGAGCGGAGCTCGTCTCAGGGGCGCGGG
>NZ_JBEYYU010000108.1:0-14512 GCF_040645755.1 Streptomyces sp. NPDC046716 | reverse complement strand
TCACGCAGGTCATCACGCGCGCCACCGTCGTGGCTGGTCGCGCAGTTCCCCGCGCCCCTGAAACGAGCTTCGCTCGTCCAGGGGCGCGGGGAACTGCGCGAGAAGAGGCCACCGGGCCGCAGACGAACGAACGGGGACTACTGCGCCGGCACGCCCACCTGCTCCCAGCACTTCAGTACGGCCTGGTACTCCTCGGCGGCGCCGTAGCGCGCCTTGGCGGACTTCGCCGTCGCGCGGGCGAAGTCGGCGAACTTGCTGTCCGGCTTCAGCTCACCGCCGGTGAGCGTGTCGAACCAGATCTGCCCGGCCCGCTCCCAGGCGTGCCCGCCCAGCGCGTCGGCCAGGATGTAGAAGGCGTGGTTCGGGATGCCGGAGTTGATGTGCACCCCGCCGTTGTCCTGGCTGGTCCGCACGAAGTGGTCCATGTCGGCGGGCTGCGGGTCCTTGCCGAGCACATCGTCGTCGTAGGCCGTGCCCGGCGCCTTCATGGAGCGCAGGGCCACGCCGGTGACGCGCGGCGCGAGCAGCCCGGCGCCGATCAGCCAGTCGGCCTCGGCGGCGGTCTGGCCGAGCGAGTACTGCTTGATGAGCGAGCCGAAGACGTCGGAGACCGACTCGTTGAGCGCGCCCGGCTGGTCGTAGTAGGCCAGGTTCGCCGTGTACTGCGTGACGCCGTGGGTCAGCTCGTGGCCGATGACGTCGACGGGGAGGGTGAAGTCGAGGAAGATCTCGCCGTCACCGTCGCCGAACACCATCTGCTCGCCGTTCCAGAACGCGTTGTTGTAGTCCTCGTCGTAGTGGACCGTCGCGTTCAGGCCCAGGCCGTTGCCGTCGATCGAGAAGCGGGCGTACTTCTCCAGGTACAGCCCGAAGGTCGCGCCCAGACCCGCGTACGCGCGGTTGACGGTCGCGTCCTGGCCGGGCTCGTCGCCCTCGCCGCGCACCTTGTGGCCCGGCAGCGCCGTCGTGTGACGGGTGTCGTAGATGGTCCGGTGCGGCGTCCGGGCCGTCCCGGCGTCGGCGTACGTGGGGGCGGCGGCGCGGGGGCCGACGAGGGTGGTCATCCGGCGACGGGTGCGCTCCAGGGAGTCGCGCTCCAGCGAGCGGCGGGCCCGGGAGGAGATCGCGGGATCCCCGGACCGGGCGGCCTTGTCGAGGATGTGCGGCGGCACGATGGTGCAGAACACGGGCTCGAACCCGGACGGGTTCCCCGCGGTGGGGTTGGCGGTCATGCGACGCAATGTGGCACTGGGTCATGCCGCTGTCACTACCTGCAGCCATGATTAGTGAAATAGAGGGATCGATCACCTCTTACCCGTTACCTTCATGCGGTCCCGCATACTGATACGGGTTCTCGCGTCCGGCGCGACTCGACTAAGGTGCGATGCATCATGCGTTTCGGGCTGCTTCTCCTTAGCTGCCGCGGCGAGGGCCTGTAGTCGAGGCCGACCCCCTCCCCGCGGAGTTTGGCGTTGCGCCGTCGGCCGACTGAAGAAGGCCACCTCTGAGGAGCCCCACGCATCATGCCGAACCACCAGCAGCCGAGCAGCATGCCGATCCGCAAGTACGGCCAGTACGACCAGGTGGACATCCCCGACCGCACCTGGCCCGACCAGCGGATCACCAAGGCCCCCCGCTGGCTCTCCACCGATCTGCGTGACGGCAACCAGGCGCTGATCGACCCGATGTCGCCCGAGCGCAAGCGCCGGATGTTCGACCAGCTGGTCAAGATGGGCTACAAGGAGATCGAGGTCGGTTTCCCGGCTTCCGGGCAGACGGACTTCGACTTCGTACGTTCGATCATCGAAGAGCCGGGCGCCATCCCGGACGACGTGACGATCTCCGTACTGACCCAGGCCCGCGAGGACCTGATCGAGCGGACCGTGGAGTCCCTGAAGGGCGCCAAGCGCGCCACGGTCCACCTGTACAACGCCACGGCGCCCGTCTTCCGCCGCGTGGTCTTCCGCGGCTCGAAGGACGACATCAAGCAGATCGCCGTCGACGGCACCCGCCTGGTGATGGAGTACGCGGAGAAGCTGCTGGGCCCCGAGACGGTCTTCGGCTACCAGTACAGCCCCGAGATCTTCACGGACACCGAGCTGGAGTTCGCCCTGGAGGTCTGCGAGGCCGTCATGGACGTCTACCAGCCGGGCCCGGACCGCGAGATCATCCTCAACCTGCCGGCCACGGTGGAGCGTTCGACGCCGTCCACGCACGCGGACCGCTTCGAGTGGATGAGCCGCAACCTGTCGCGCCGCGAGTACGTCTGCCTGTCGATCCACCCGCACAACGACCGCGGCACCGCCGTGGCCGCCGCCGAGCTGGGCGTCATGGCCGGCGGCGACCGTGTCGAGGGCTGCCTGTTCGGCCAGGGCGAGCGCACCGGCAACGTCGACCTGGTCACCCTGGGCATGAACCTGTTCTCGCAGGGCGTCGACCCGCAGATCGACTTCTCCGACATCGACGAGATCCGTCGCACGTGGGAGTACTGCAACCAGATGGAGGTCCACCCGCGCCACCCGTACGTGGGCGACCTGGTCTACACGTCCTTCTCCGGCTCCCACCAGGACGCCATCAAGAAGGGCTTCGACGCGATGGAGGCCGACGCGGCCGCCAAGGGCGTCACCGTGGACGACATCGAGTGGGCCGTCCCGTACCTGCCGATCGACCCCAAGGACGTCGGCCGGTCCTACGAGGCCGTGATCCGGGTCAACTCGCAGTCCGGCAAGGGCGGTATCGCCTACGTCCTGAAGAACGACCACAGCCTGGACCTGCCGCGCCGCATGCAGGTCGAGTTCTCGAAGGTCATCCAGACGAAGACCGACGCCGAGGGCGGCGAGGTCACGCCGAAGGACATCTGGAACATCTTCCAGGACGAGTACCTGCCGAACCCCGTCAACCCGTGGGGCCGCATCCAGGTCAAGGCCGGCCAGACGACGACCGACACCGACGGCATCGACACGCTGACGGTCGAGGCCGAGGTCGACGGCGTCGAGCAGGTCCTGGTCGGCACGGGCAACGGTCCGATCTCCGCGTTCTTCCACGCGCTCCAGGGCATCGACATCGACGCCCGCCTGCTGGACTACCAGGAGCACACGATGAGCGAGGGCGCCTCCGCCGTCGCCGCCTCGTACATCGAGGTCGCCATCGGCGACAAGGTTCTGTGGGGGATCGGCATCGACGCGAATACGACGCGTGCCTCGCTGAAGGCGGTCGTCTCCGCCGTCAACCGCGCGACCCGCTGAGGCAGTTGAGCTGGACTTTCCCGGCCCCGTACACCTGTTCGTGGTGTACGGGGCCTGGTCGTATCTCGGCCATGGTCACAAGATCTCCGTGACCTGGGCGTGACCAAGGTGCTGACGCCGACTCACCAATGTGGCTAACATCACGCCAACGCCGCGATGTTGCGGCGCCGTTACGGAGGTGTGCGACGTGCTGCCGAACAGGGAACTGGGGCGACGGACCGGGACCGGGATCTCGCGGGTCCTGGGTGTGCACACCACATGGACCACCGTGGGCGACGGGGAGTTCTTCTGCCCGGGCTGCGGCGGCGACCGCAACTACCAGCGCCGTGAGGGCCGCCGCCGGTTCCTCGTGCTCGGGGTGCCGGTGCTGCCGCGCGGCGAGACCGGGCCCGTGGTGGAGTGCGCGGCATGCCAGGAACGATTCGGCACCGAGGCCCTCGACCACCCGACGACGCACCGTTTCTCCGCGATGCTGCGCGACGCCGTGCACACCGTGGTCCTCGCCGTCCTCGCCGTGGGCGGGGCCGCCTCCCGTACGTCCCTGGAGAGCGCCGTGGGCGTCCTGCGGGGCGCCGGGTTCGACGATGCCTCCGAGGAGCGGCTCGCGGCGCTCGTCGAGGCGCTGGTGACCGATGCCGGGCGGATGCCGGAGCACGCCGGGTCCGGCGCCTCCCTCGCCATCGAGCTGCACGAGGCGCTCGACCCGCTGGCTCAGCATCTCGCTCCGGCCGGGCGGGAATCGATTCTGCTCCAGGGTGCCCGCATCGCCCTCGCCGACGGCCCGTACTCGTCCGCCGAGCGCGATGTCCTCGGCACCGTGGGCGCCGCGCTCACGATGTGCTCGGACGAGGTGGGTCAGCTCCTCGTGGCCGCCGCCAGGACGCCCAGCTGAGGCTTCCGGCGGCCCCTTAGGGTGACCGCATGTCCCATGCCCCCGCGCTCCTCGTCATCGACATGCAGAACGCCCTGCTGCCGGTCATGCACCGGCCCGCCGCCACCGTCGCCGCCATCGCGGGGCTGCGCACCCGGGCGCGGGCGGCCGGGGTTCCCGTCGTCACCGTCCAGCACCACGGCGGCGGCCTCGAACCCGGTACGGACGGCTGGCGCGTCGTCCCCGAACTCGACCCGGCGCCGGGCGAGCCGCTGGTCGCCAAGACCACGGCCGACGCCTTCCTGCGCACGGACCTCGACACGGTCCTCGGCTCGCTCGGCGTCACCGAGGTGCTGATCACCGGCTTCGCCACCGAGAACTGCGTGGAGACGACGGCGCGGCAGGCGCTGAGCCGGGGTTTCGACCTCGTCCTCGTCGCCGACGGGCATACGACGTCCGTCCGCGACGAGGGCACCGATTTCGTCCCGGCGGACCAGTCCATCGCGCATCACAACGAGATCTACCGGCACATCGACTTCCCCGACCGCCGGGTACGGGTGCTGCCGGCGGTTGAGGTCGACTTCAGCGCGGGCTAGCGCAGCCGCGCCACGAACGCCTGCCAGGCGTCGGCCCCGACGACGATGACGTCCCCGTCGGCGACCTTGGAGTCCCGGACGGGGACGAGACCGGTGACTCCGTCAGCGACCTCGACGCACTCGCCGCCTTCGCCGTTGCTGTAACTGCTCGTGCGCCAGCGGGCGTTGCTCAGGTCGAACTCGCGCATCGTCTGTGATCCTCCGCCGCCGATCGGATCAGGGCCAGGGACGCCTCCGGCGACAGCGCGGCGACCCTGAGCAGATCGTATGCGCGTTGGGCCCGCTTCACCACGGCCGGTTCGTCGATGAGCGTTCCCGAAAACGACGTCTCTGTATAGGCGACCGGCGGTGCGTCATCGAACTCCATGAGCTGGAGCAGCCCGCCCATGGCGGCGTGTGCTCCGGCGGCGTACGGGACCACGGTCACCCACGCCACTCGCTGCTGCATCAGCGCGGCGATGGCGTCCAGTTGCTCGGCCATCGCGGCCGAACCGCCAACCGGAGGGCGCAGAGTGTTCTCGTGCAAGGTCGCCCAATACTCGGGCCTTGTAGCGTCCCTGAGGATCTGCGCGCGCTCCAGGCGGGCGGTGACCTTCTCCTCCACGTACTCGTCGGTGACGAACGGGTTCGCCGCGATGGTCACGGATCGTGCGTACGCGGCTGTCTGCAACAACCCGGGGATGACCGATGGCGCGAACTGACAGACCCTCGTGGCCAGCCGCTCCAGCTCGACCACCTCCGCGAAGTAATCCGCGTACCGGTGGTCATCGATCAGGCTCCGCCACATCCGCTCGAAAATACCGTCGGATTGCAGGACGTCGTCGATCCTCTGGGCTACATCCAACTGTGGCTTGCGAATTGCCTGTTCGAATTGGCCGATGTAACCGCCGGAGACGAAAACCCTTATGCCCAGCTCCACTTGAGTGAGCCCGGCTTCCTCTCTCCGGCGCTTCAGTTCCTGCCCGAAGAACTCCCGCGCCGCCTGCCGCGAACCATTGGCCACGCCCAACCCCCAGATTCGGCACCGCACTTGTAGTGCACAGACCCCTCCCCACTGTAGATCCGAAGCGTCACCGTCGAGGCACGAAGCGTGAAATCGAATCGGGCAGGGGAGCCAGATGACGGGACGGACGAACCATGCGGCTCTGTGCGTGGAGGAGGCGGAAGAGACGGTGAACGGATTGCGATCGGCGCTCGCGGAAGCGGGAATTGCGCTGCCGTCGCTCGGACTCGATCAAGGGTCAATCGCGCGGACTGCCCCGTGTCCCCTGGTGGAATTGGGGCGTTGTTCGGTTGACGCGGCGGCGCGCCTGGCCGCCGTGCTCAGGTCAGACCCGGACGACAGGAGCGCCACCGCATGAAACCCCCGATCGGTTCCTACGCCGTCGACACGAGCACGGGTCAGGTCGGCAGGGTGATGGGACACGAGGGGCCGTACGTGCAGCTGCGGCCCTTCGGCGGCGGCCGGGAGTGGGACTGTCCGCCGGACGTGGTGCGGGAGGCGACGACGACGGAGCGGCTGCGCGCGGCGACGGCGTACGAGAACCGCCGGAGCCGGGGCGAGGTGCCCTGACGGTGCCTTCGGAAGAGGGCGCGGCAGGCATGCGGGCCCGGTCGGCGGGCACACGGAGGGTGCGCGGCCCCTACGCCCCCCGTCGGGCCGCGCAAGGTGGTGGGGCGGGCGGCGGCCTGGCAGGGGCGCCGCCCGCCCGTCCTGTCACCTCGGTGCGAGGGCCCCCAGCCAGTCGGCCACGGTGAGTACCTCCGCCCACTGCGGGAACAGTTTCTCGATGAGGAACCGGTGCACCTCCGGGTCGGTGTCGAGACAGCCGTCCGCCAGCACGGTGAGGCCGAAGTCGAGGTCGACGGCGCTCCACAGCGTGGACATCACCACGGCGCTGGTGGCGATGCCGGTGAGCACGAGACGGTCGATGTCGCGGGCCCTGAGGACCAGGTCGAGGTCGCTGCCCGAGAACGCGCTCCCGCGCCGCTTGGTGACCACGACGTCGCCCTCCTGCGGCGCGATGTCGGGATGGATCCCGGTGCCGGGGGCGCCCTCGGTGAACAGCCCGGCCCGCACGACGTTCCCCATCACCTTGTTGCGGGGGCTGACCAGAGGGTCTCCCGGCCGCAGCCCGAGCACCACGTAGATCACGGGAATGCCCGCGGCCCGGGCGCCGTCGATCGCCGAGCGCAGGCGCGGCAGATAGCCGGAACCGTCGTCGGCGATGGCCACGACGTCCCGTTGGACGTCCATCACCAGAAGTGCGCCGCCCGCCATGCCCGCCACCTCGTCTCCGTCGGGAATCCCGGCCAGTCTCACAGGAAGAGGTGGGGGTGAGGGAGAATGAGTGCCATGAGTCTGTTCCGCGACGACGGCATCGTGCTGCGCACCCAGAAGCTGGGCGAAGCGGACCGCATCATCACGCTGCTCACGCGGGGGCACGGGCGCGTGCGGGCCGTCGCCCGGGGCGTGCGGCGCACCAAGTCGAAGTTCGGGGCGCGGCTCGAACCCTTCTCCCACGTCGACGTGCAGTTCTTCGCGCGCAACAGCGAGCTGGTCGGGCGCGGGCTTCCGCTGTGCACGCAGAGCGAGACGATCGCCGCGTACGGCGGCGGCATCGTGCGGGACTACGCCCGCTACACCGCGGGCACCGCCATGCTGGAGACGGCCGAACGGTTCACCGACCACGAGGGCGAGCCGGCCGTCCAGCAGTACCTGCTCCTCGTCGGCGCCCTGCGCACGCTGTCCCGGGGCGAGCACGAGCCGCACCTCATCCTGGACGCCTTCCTGCTCCGCTCCCTCGCGGTCAACGGCTACGCGCCCAGCTTCACCGACTGCGCGAAGTGCGGGATGCCCGGTCCCAACCGGTTCTTCTCCGTCGGCGCGGGGGGCTCGGTTTGCGTCGACTGCCGGGTACCGGGCAGCGTCGTACCGTCACCGCAGGCCCTCACCCTGCTCGCCGCGCTGCTCAGCGGGGACTGGCAGACTGCGGACGCGTGCGAAGGACGCTTCGTGCGGGAGGGCAGCGGGCTGGTGTCGGCGTACCTGCACTGGCACCTGGAGCGCGGACTGCGCTCGCTGCGCTACGTAGAGAAAAGCTAGAGCTGAGCTAGGGGAGAGGCCCACCACCATGGCACGTCGCGGAATTCTCGGCCGGTCGTCACGACGCGAGTACGTCGTACCGGAACCGCACCCGTCGGGCGCGCGGCCGCCGAAGATCCCGGGCGAGCTGGTCCCCGAGCACGTCGCCATCGTGATGGACGGCAACGGCCGCTGGGCCAAGGAGCGCGGGCTGCCGCGCACCGAGGGGCACAAGGTCGGCGCCGAGCGCGTGCTCGACGTCCTCCAGGGCGCCATCGAGATGGGCGTGGGCGCCATCTCCCTCTACGCGTTCTCGACCGAGAACTGGAAGCGCTCCCCGGACGAGGTGAAGTTCCTCATGAACTTCAACCGCGACTTCATCCGCAAGACCCGCGACCAGCTCGACGAGCTGGGGGTGCGGGTGCGCTGGGTCGGCCGGATGCCCAAGCTGTGGAAGTCGGTCGCCAAGGAGCTGGAGATCTCCCAGGAGCAGACCAAGGACAACGACAAGCTGACCCTGTACTTCTGCATGAACTACGGCGGCCGCGCCGAGATCGCCGACGCCGCGCAGGCGCTCGCCGAGGACGTGAGGGCCGGGCGGCTCGACCCGTCCAAGGTCAGCGAGAAGACGTTCGCGAAGTACCTGTACTACCCGGACATGCCGGACGTCGACCTGTTCCTGCGGCCCAGCGGCGAACAGCGCACGTCCAACTACCTGTTGTGGCAGAGCGCCTACGCCGAGATGGTCTTCCAGGACGTCCTGTGGCCGGACTTCGACCGCCGCGACCTGTGGCGGGCCTGCGTCGAGTACGCGTCGCGCGACCGGCGCTTCGGCGGAGCCACGCCGAACGAGGTGCTGATGCAGCTGGAGGCGGAGGGCTAGAGCCCGCCGGCCCCGGCCCCCGGCCCGGGATACCCTCCCCTCGGTTCCATCATGAACGAAGTCCTGGGGAGGGCTCATGGAAGACCGTGCGGACACCACGGTGGGGGAGTTCGTCGAGCTGGAGTACCAGCCGACGCGGGACGACATGAGACAGGCGCTCAAGGCGCGGGCCAAGGCGTCGAGCCGCGCACGGCGGACGCAGCGGTTCGCGCTGATCGCCGTGGCCGCGTTCGTCGGGGCCGCGGTGGTGCCGCTGGCGAACGGCGAGGGGTTCGACACCGGTTCGCTGGTGATCGGCGGTTTCGTCGTCGTGCTGCTGTTCGTCCTCCAGCCCTGGCTCATGGCCCGCCAGTTCCACAAGCTCGCGGCTCGCCACGACGGGTACCGCGCCACGGTCGACGACACCGGCGCCACCGTCACCAACTCGGGCGGCAGCAGCCACCTGAACTGGGTCGCCGCCCCGCACTACGCCGAGACCGCGGACCTGTTCGTCCTGCTCAGCGGCGACAAGAACGTCTCCTGCCTCACCGTGCTGCCCAAGCGCGGCCTGCGGGAGCCCGGAGGCGTGGACGCGCTCCGGGCTCTGCTGGACCGGCACATCCGCCGGATCTGAGTGTTTCTTCGGCTGCGGCGCCTGCGCGAGAAGAGGCCACCGGGCGGCACCCGGCGACGAAACCGGTCAGCCCGCGGCGCACTCCGCGCACGTGCCGAAGATCTCCACGGTGTGCGCCACGCTCACGTACCCGTGCTCGGCGGCGATCGCCTCCGCCCACTTCTCCACCGCGGGCCCCTCGACCTCCACGGCCTTGCCGCACATGCGGCAGACCAGATGGTGATGGTGGTCACCCGAGGAGCACCGCCGGTACACGGCCTCGCCCTCGGAGGTGCGCAGCACGTCGACCTCGCCGGCGTCGGCGAGGGACTGGAGCGTGCGGTAGACCGTGGTCAGGCCGACCGAGTCGCCCTTGTGTTTGAGCACGTCGTGCAGTTCCTGGGCACTGCGGAACTCGTCGACCTCGTCGAGCGCCGCCGCAACTGCCGCGCGCTGGCGGGTCGACCTGCCTCGAACCGGGGCTGCCACGGGTTCCTCCTCACATCCCTGCCACCTTCGTACGGCCGCCATTGTGCCAGGCGCCGCGGTGGCGGGGTCAGCCATGAAGCGAGGTGGCCGGGGCCTGCTGCTCCGGGATCGGGCACGCGGCCGGATCGCCGGCGGCCGCGGCGTGGGCCCGCGCCCGGCGCCGGGCGAGCGGCGTGGCCAGCAGGGTCAGCACGATGAAGACGGCGATCGTCAGGAGCACGATCGTCGCGCCGGGCGGCACGTCCTGGTAGTACGAGGTGACGGTGCCGCTCAGGGTCACCACGACCCCGATGGCCACCGCCCCGATGAACGTCGCCCGGAAGCTGCGGGTCAGCTGCTGCGCCGCCGCGACCGGCACCACCATCAGGGCCGACACCAGGAGCAGTCCCACGACGCGCATGGCGACGGTCACCGTCACCGCGGCGGTGACCGCGATCAGCAGGTTCAGCGCCCGCACCGGCAGGCCCGTGACCCGCGCGAACTCCTCGTCCTGACTGACCGCGAAGAGCTGTCGGCGCAGCCCGACCGTCACCAGGACCACGAACGCGGCGAGCCAGCAGATCGCCGTGATGTCGGCCGGGGAGACCGTCGCCAGCGAGCCGAAGAGGTACGAGCTGAGATTGGCGGTCGACCCGCCGGGCGAGAGGTTGATCAGCATGACGCCGCCCGCCATGCCGCCGTAGAAGAGCATGGCCAGCGCGATGTCACCGCGCGTCTTGCCGTACCAGCGGATCAGCTCCATGATCAGCGCGCCGAGCACGGAGACCGCCATCGCCATCCACACGGGCGACGTGGACAGCAGGAAGCCGAGACCGACACCGGTCATCGCGACGTGCCCGATGCCGTCGCCCATCAGGGCCTGGCGGCGCTGGACGAGGTAGATGCCGATGGCGGGCGCCGTGATGCCGATGAGGACGGCGGCAAGCAGCGCCCGCTGCATGAAGGCGAAGTCGAGGAATTCCATGTCAGCTCAGCAGTCCGGTGCGTACGGGCTCCGCCTCGGCGGAGTGCGGGTGGACGTGGTCGTGGCCGGGCAGCGCGTGCTGGCCGACGGCCTTCGGGGGCGGCCCGTCGTGCCGGACGCAGCCGTCGCGCAGCACGACGGCCCGGTCGATCAGCGGCTCCAGCGGGCCGAGTTCGTGCAGCACGAGCAGCACGGTGGTGCCCGCCGCGACCTGCTCGCGCAGCGTCGCGGCCAGCACCTCCTGGCTGGCCAGGTCGACGCCCGCCATCGGCTCGTCCATGATCAGCAGCTCCGGCTGGGCGGCCAGCGCGCGGGCGATGAGCACCCGCTGGTGCTGGCCGCCGGACAGGGCGTCGACGGAGTCCTTGGCGCGGTCGGCCATGCCCACCGACTCCAGGGCGCGGGCCACCGCCTCGCGGTCGGACCGGCGCAGGATGCCGAACCGGGCGCGGGACAGCCGCCCCGAGGAGACGACCTCGGTCACCGTCGCGGGCACCCCGCCCGCGGCGGTCGTGCGCTGAGGCACGTAACCCACGCGCGCCCAGTCCCTGAACCGGCCGCGTGGCGTCCCGAACAGCTCTATCCCGCCGCCGGTGACCGGGACCTGCCCGATGATGCTGCGCACGGCGGTCGACTTGCCCGAGCCGTTCGCGCCGAGCAGGGCGACGACCTCGCCGCGGCGGACGGTGAGGTCGATGCCGCGCAGCACGGGGCGCGAGCCCAGCTCGGCCGTCACCTTGCTCATGGTGATCACGGGTTCGGTGTGCTCCGGCATGTCCGCGCCGCCCTCCGGGTCGCCTGGTCCGTCTGTCATTTGGTGCCGAGCGCCTTCTGGAGCGCCGCCAGGTTCGACTCCATGACCGCGATGTAGTCGTCACCCTGGGACTTGCCGGTGATGCCCTCGATCGGGTCGAGGACGGCGGTCTTCAGCCCGGTGTCACCCGCGAGGGTCTTCGCCGTCCTGTCGCTGACGAGGGTCTCGTAGAAGACGGTGGTGACGCCGTCGGCCTTCGCCATCTTCTGGAGTTCCTTGACGCGGGCGGCGCTGGGCTCGCTCTCCGGGTCGAGGCCGCTGATGGCCTCCTCGGTGAGGCCGTAGCGCTCGGCGAGGTAGCCGAAGGCGGCGTGGGTGGTGATGAAGACCTTGCTGTCGGTGTTCTTCAGGCCGTCCGCGTACTTCTTGTTCAGGCCGTCCAGCTTGTCGACCAGGGTCGCGGTGTTCTTCTTGTACTCGGCCGCGTGGTCCGGGTCGGCCTTCTCCAGGGCCTTGCCGACGCCCTCGGCGACCTCGGCGTACTTCACCGGGTCGAGCCAGATGTGCGGGTCGGTGCCCTCTCCGCCCTCTTCGGACGAGTGGTCGTGGTCGTGCTCGTCGGCGTGCCCGCCGACCTCGCTGCCGTGCTTCTCCAGCTCGGTCAGGGAGGTGGCGTCGACCTTGGTGCCGATGCCGGACTGGCTGATCGCCTCGTCGACGGAGGGCTGGAGGCCCTTGAGGTAGACCGCGACGTCGGCCTCTTCGAGCTGGCCGCGCTGCTGGGCGCTGACCTCCAGGTCGTGGGGCTCCTTGCCCGGCTCGGTCAGGTTGGTGACGGCTACGTGGTCGCCGCCGATCTGCTCGGCCAGGTACTGCATCGGATAGAACGACGCGACGACGTCGAGCTTGCCGTCCTTTCCGCCGCCCTTGCCGTCCGCCGCCGTGGAAGACGAGCAGGCGGAGAGCAGGGCGATGCCGAGCGCCGTGGTGCCGGCGACGGCGGTGGTGGATATGAGGCGGCGGCGGGGACGCGGAGAGCGGCGTACGTTCATGACACTCATTTTCAACAAAAGTGGAAACGATTGTCAACAAGCTCTTCGCGAGACCTTCGTCCCGCTCGGTCCCGCTCTGTGACCAGGAATCGATTTGGTTCGGGGGACGGTCCCGCCGGTAACCTGAGGCATTCGCTCCCGGAGCGCGTATCCAGCGCGCTCACCGCCGTCGTAATGAAGAGAGCACCGTGGCCGCCGACAAGATCGAAACCATCGTCAGCCTCAGCAAGCGCCGTGGCTTCGTCTACCCCTGCAGCGAGATCTACGGCGGCCAGCGCGCCGCCTGGGACTACGGCCCGCTGGGTGTGGAGCTGAAGGAGAACCTCAAGCGTCAGTGGTGGCGCTACATGGTCACCGCGCGCGAGGACGTCGTCGGTATCGACTCGTCGGTGATCCTGGCCACCGACGTCTGGCAGGCCTCCGGCCACGTCGCCACCTTCACCGACCCGCTCACCGAGTGCACCGCGTGTCACAAGCGGTTCCGCGCGGACCACCTGGAAGAGGCGTACGAGGAGAAGAAGGGCCGCGTCCCCGAGAACGGCCTGGCGGACATCAACTGCCCGAACTGCGGCACCAAGGGCGCCTTCACCGAGCCCAAGCAGTTCTCCGGCCTGCTCTCCACGCACCTCGGCCCGACCCAGGACAGCGGCTCGGTCGCCTACCTGCGCCCCGAGACCGCGCAGGGCATCTTCACCAACTTCGGCAACGTCCAGACGACGTCGCGTCGCAAGCCGCCGTTCGGCATCGCCCAGATGGGCAAGAGCTTCCGCAACGAGATCACGCCCGGCAACTTCATCTTCCGCACCCGCGAGTTCGAGCAGATGGAGATGGAATTCTTCGTCAAGCCCGGCGAGGACGAGCAGTGGCAGGAGTACTGGATGGAGCAGCGCTGGAACTGGTACACCGGTCTCGGCCTGCGCGAGGAGAACATGCGGTGGTTCGAGCACCCGAAGGAGAAGCTCTCCCACTACTCGAAGCGCACCGCTGACATCGAGTACCGCTTCCGCTTCGGCGGCAGCGAGTGGGGCGAGCTGGAGGGCGTCGCCAACCGCACGGACTACGACCTGTCCGCGCACTCCAAGGCCTCCGGCCAGGACCTCTCCTACTTCGACCAGGAGAAGGGCGAGCGCTACACGCCGTACGTCATCGAGCCCGCGGCCGGTGTCGGCCGCACGATGCTGGCGTTCATGCTCGACTCCTACTTCGAGGACGAGGCGCCCAACGCCAAGGGCAAGATGGAGAAGCGCACGGTCATGCGCTTCGACCACCGCATCGCCCCGGTGAAGGTCGCGGTGCTCCCGCTCTCCCGCAACCCCGAGCTGTCCCCGAAGGCGAAGGGCCTGGCCGCCGCGCTGCGCCAGAACTGGAACATCGACTTCGACGACGCCGGTGCCATCGGCCGCCGCTACCGCCGCCAGGACGAGATCGGCACGCCGTTCTGCGTCACGGTCGACTTCGACACCCTCGAGGACAACGCGGTGACGGTGCGCGAGCGCGACACCATGAAGCAGGAGCGCGTCTCCCTCGACCAGATCGAGGGCTACCTGGCCACCCGCCTGGTCGGCTGCTGATCCAGGGATGTGACGAAAGCCCCGGCCCGCCGTTTCGGCGGTGGGCCGGGGCTTTTTGCTGCACACTGCGGCGTGTGCCTCACATGACGAGCAGCAAGGTCAGCCGCTGGGACCAGCACGGGCGCGGACATGTCGTGCGGGTCGAAAAGGCGGGTATGCAGCGCCAGTTGACGTGCGAGACGTGCGGCTGGCGACGAACGGCGCAGTTCCTGCCGTGGCTCAAGGCCGAGGAACATCTGGAGCAGGAGCACCAGGCGACGGTGGATCCGGCGGCCGGCGGCGACTGAGGTGCCGGGGCCTAGGGCCTGTCTTCACACTCCCCTCGTCGCCCGGAGGGCGGCCCCGCGGCGTCTGGTGCGTGCTCTCGTCGTGCCGGGTGCAGGGCCTCGTACTGGACGTACTCGGCCTTG
>NZ_JBEYYU010000107.1:0-14919 GCF_040645755.1 Streptomyces sp. NPDC046716 | reverse complement strand
AGTCCACCTACGCGCCGTTCGTCAGCAAGGCGTTCCAGCCCCTGGACGAGCGGAGCTCGTTTCAGGGGCGCGGGGAACTGCGCGAGAAGCGGCCACCGGGCCGCAGGCCGCGACGAGAGTTAGGCGAAGACCACCGTGCGGCGGCCGTTCAGGAGGATGCGGCGCTCGGCATGCCACTTGACGGCCCGCGCCAGCGCCTGGCACTCGACGTCCCGCCCGATGGCGACCAGCTGATCGGGCGTGACGTCGTGCCCGACCCGCTCGACCTCCTGCTCGATGATCGGCCCCTCGTCGAGGTCGGCGGTGACATAGTGCGCCGTCGCCCCGATCAGCTTCACACCCCGCGCATGCGCCTGGTGATACGGCTTGGCGCCCTTGAAGCTCGGCAGGAACGAGTGGTGGATGTTGATGATGCGCCCGCTGAGCTGCTTGCACAGGTCGTCGGAGAGCACCTGCATGTAGCGGGCGAGCACGACGAGCTCGACCTGCTCGGCGCGGACCAGTTCGAGCACCTGCGCCTCGGCGTCGGCCTTGGTGTCCTTCGTCACGGGAATGTGGCGGAAGGGGATGTCGTACGAGGCGACCAGCTCGGCGAAGTCCGTGTGGTTGGAGACGACGGCGGCGATGTCGACGGGCAGCGCGCCGATCCGGGCCCGGAAGAGCAGGTCGTTCAGGCAGTGGCCGAACTTGCTGACCATGAGCACGACCTTCATCCGGTCGGCGGCCCGGTGGATCTGCCAGTCCATCCGGAACGAGTCGCCGATCGCGGCGAAGCTGGCCCGCAGCTTCTCCACCGTCACCGGGGCGTCCGCGCTGAAGTGGACCCGCATGAAGAACAGCCCGGTGTCGTGATCGCCGAACTGCTGGCTGTCCTCGATGTTGCAGCCGGTCATGAAGAGATAGCTCGACACGGCGTGCACGATGCCCTGCTTGTCGGGGCAGGACAGGGTGAGGACGTACTGATCGGGACCGGCGTCGGCCGCGGACTGCGCATTCATAGGGGCAAGGTTCGCACACCCCGCTCGACGCCGACTCGCTGTCCCGTGGAGCGGACGGCCCCCGGGTCCTAGGCGGCCCGGGTCATGATCCGCAGCACTTCCAGGGTCCGTGGCGCCGTGTCGGGCTCCTCGCCGTCGCTCGTGGCGAGCAGGACGTGCGCCTCGCGGGCCGCGCGCACCGCGTCCGGCCACTCCTCGTGCTGGAGGTAGACCGAGACGGGGGCGTCGGGGCCGACCTGGTGCATGATGCGCAGCACCTTGAGCACCGCGGAGTCGACGAGCGCCGCCTCCCGCGCGTCCCGGAAGATCGTCCCGACGTACTTCTCGGCCGACCAGTTGTCCAGCCAGGTGTCCTCGACGAGGCGGTACACGGCGTCGGTCACGTCTCCGTACCCGTCCACACCGGACAGCCAGACGTCCCGCTGGAAGGACGGATCGGAGAGCATGTGCAGCGCGGAGCGCACATTGCTGCGCCAGCGCCACCACGGCATGTCGTTGAGTGGCATGCCGTCCATCCTCGTGGAGCGACGGCCGCGACGGGAAGACTTCTCCGAGCTTTGCACGGTCATCGATCGTACGTGCCGCTCGCGGGCGCGCCGACCGGCCCCCGTAATTCACCCGCGCGTCACCACGCGTTGACCGCTGGTCACCTCCGGGTTGGGAAGGCGGGGGAATCGTGCAGGATCATGACCGGCACGGGCGGCAAGCCCCCTCTCACCTCCACCGTCAAGCGCACCTTCACGCTGTTCAGGAAGGTCACCACCCTCGTCGCGGGCACGACCCTGGTCGCCGGCTGCGGACTGATCCCCTCCGTCACGGACCCGGGGGATCAGCCGATCACCGTGATGACCTGGGCGCCGGTGAAGACCGGGGCGACGAACCAGCCGGGCATGGCGGCCGTGGCCCAGGCGTACGCGCGCTGGATCAACGCCCGCGGCGGTCTGGGCGGGCACCAGCTGAAGGTGCTGACCTGCAACGACCACAACGACAACGTGGGCGCCGCGAAGTGCGCCCGCAGGGCCGTCGAGCAGAACGCCGTCGCCGTCGTCGGCTCCTACAGCCAGTACGGACGCTCGTTCATGTCGCCGCTCGAATCGGCCGGCATCCCCTACATAGGCGGCTACGGGGTGTCCGAACCCGAGTTCACCAGCCCGCTGTCCTATCCGGTCAACGGCGGCCAGGCCGCCCTGCTCGCCGGGAACGGGCAGCAGCTCGCCGAGGAGTGCTCGCGCACCGTGCTGGTGCGGCCCGACACCGCCGCGGGCGACGAACTCGTCTCCCTGATGAACACCGGCCTCGCCCTGCGCCACCGCCCCGCCGCCACCGATCTGCGGGCCGCCGAGGACGCCACCGACTACAACGACCAGGCGGTCGAGGCGCTGACCACGGCGAGCGCCGTGCCGGACGGCAAGGGGTGTGTGGTGGCCGCGCTCGGCGAGCGGACGAACACGTTCTTCGACTCGTTCCGGCGGCTGCGCGACGCCTATCCGAAGGTGCGCACGGCCAGCGTGCTCGGCAGCATCGACCAGTCCGTCATCAACCGCTCCGGCGGCGCCCGGAGCGCCTACGAGGGCGCGTACGTGACCGGCTGGTACCCGGCGACGAGCGACCGCCGCTGGGACCAGATGAAGAAGGCGATCAGCGAGAAGGCCTTCGGCGACAACCGGATCGACCCGGCGGACGCGGGCGTGCAGACGACCTGGATCGCGTACACCGTGCTGCGGCAGGTCGTCGAGGCGATCGGCGACGGCGAGGTGACCTCGGACACCGTGCGCCGCACGCTCGACAAGGGCCTGAAGGTCACGACGGGCGGCCTCACACCGCCGCTGCGCTGGGACTACGACCACATGTCGGCGGCCGGCGGCTATCCCCGGCTGGTGAACGCGCGGGTCACGTTCCAGGAGGTGCACGACGGGCGGCTGGTGGCGACGCGCTCTTCGTCGGTGGATGTGACGAAGACCCTGGCGGACGCGCCCTGACACCGGCCCACGAGAAGAGGGGCGCGGGCCGATGGCCCGCGCCCCTCTTCTCGTCTTTCCGGTTTCCGGCGCTACAGCTGGATCGCCGACCGCTGGGTCAGCCCGTACTTGGACGCGATCGCGTTCCACAGCTTCGCGGCCGCGTTCTTCTGCGTGGAGGCCGTCTGGCTGGACTCGTCCCCGGCATGGCGCTGCGGCGTCGCCCGGGCGCGGCCCTTGTGGCAGAGCTTCTTGTTGCCCGCGACCTGGTCGGCCCACGCCGCGTAGTGGCTGTCCGCCGACGCGGACGCCTTCCAGGCCTGGGTCAGCGCGGAGGTCAGCTGCGCGTTCTGCGGCAGCTTGTCCACGGACAGGGCGCCGAGCTTGGTCACCAGGTCGTTGCGCTGCTGCGCCGCGGCCCGCAGGTCCTTCGCGGCGGTGGGCAGTTCCTTGCAGGCGCCGGTGTTGGCGACCGACCGTACGACGGCGGAGCGGCTGTTGTTGGACTCGGCGAGCAGCTTGTCGAGGGCGACGGCCTGCTCCTTGGCCGGGTCGGCGGCCGGGGCTCCGGACTCGGCGGGCGCGGACGAGGAGTCCGAGACCGTCGTGGTGGTGTCGGCCTTCTTGTCGTCGTCGCCCCCGCTGAGCAGGGCGCCCGCCCCGATCCCGAGGACGAGGATGCCGACGCCGACCGCGGCGATCAGCGGACCCTTCGACCCCGTGCGGGACTTGCCGCGCGAGGCGGGCGGGGGCGCGTAGCCCTGCGGCTCCACCGGCGGCACGTACCCGGCCTGCGGGGCCTGCTGGGCCTGCGGGGTCTGCTGGGCGTGCGGGTCGAACCGCGGCATCTGCTGGGTGGAGGCGGCCTGGCCCTCGGGCTCCGTGCGGAACAGCGCGTCGAACTCGGCCGGGGGCTGCCGGTCACCCGGCGCGCCGGGGCGGATGCCGTAGGGCGCGGCCCCGGGCTGGCCGGGCACCGGCGGGATGTACTGGGTGGCGTCGCCGTCGCCGCCGGGCATGGCGCCCGGCATCGGCTGCTGCGGCGGCATCTGCTGCTGCGCCGGCTGCTGCATCGCGCGGCCGAGGAACTGCGTGGACTCGGCCGGGGCCTCCGGCGGCAGCGGGGACGCGCCGGTCTGCGGCGGTATGTACTGCGTCGCGTCGGCCGCGCCCTGCGGGGCTATGTACTGCGTGGCGTCACCGTCGTACCCGCCCTGCGGCGTGACCGGCGGCATCGGCCCGGCCTGGGCGTACTGCTGCGGCAGCGCCTGCGCGGGCGCCTGCTGCTGCGGCGGCAGCGCGCCGGCGGGCTGCTGCGGCGGCGCGACGGGCTGCTGCGCCGCGGGCTGCCCCCACTCGTACGTCGGCATCGGCTGGGCGGCCTGCGCCTGGTGGGACTCCGGGCCCCACGGCTGCCCCCAGGGGCTGGCGCCCGCGGGTCCCGCGGGCCCTGAGGGCGCGGCCTGGTCGCCGAACGTGCCCGGCAACAGGGGCTCACCACCGTCGGCAGGCAGCACGACACCTTCGTGTGCCTGCCGGGCCTGCGGAAGGTGCGGACTCTCGTCCTGCCCGCTCTGTCCGCTCTGCTGCGTCACCGGGACTCCTACTACGGATGGGGGACCATAACTGATTGCGGAATCGTCGGCTCACGCTACCGGGTCCTCGCACGCCCGTGCTACGCACCTCAAATCTGAGGAGCCTCCCCCGTGACAGGAGTAACAAAACCGGCCTCAGTGACGCTGTTTAAACACCGGCCCCTCCTACGCGGCGGCCTGGAGCTCCACCCGCGCCCCGAACTCCCGCACCACGGCCTCCTCACGGAACGGTTCGAGCCGTTCTTTGAAGTCGTCCAGATATTCGGCGCCGCGGTTCGAGCGCAGCGTGCCGAGCAGCTCCACGGCCCGAAGTCCCGTGTGACAGGCCTGTTCCACCTCGCGCTGCTGCACCTGCGCCGTCGCGAGCAGCACGAGCCCGATGGCGCGGCGCCTGGCCCGCGACTGCGGGTGGCCGTCCAGCGACTCCTGCGCGCACCGCGCCGCCTCGCGCGCCTGCCCCAGATCCCGGTGGCAGTGGGCGAGTTCGTCGGCGAGATAGGCCGGATCGAAGTGGGCGATCCAGGCCGGGTCGTCGCCGGAGCGCGGGTCGACCTGGTCCATGGCGGCCAGCGCCCGGCCGCCCGCGCTCTGCGCCGAGCGCGCGTCCCCGAGCAGCGCGTGGCCGCGCGCTTCGGCGGCGTGGAACATCGCCTCCGCGCGCGGCGTCACGCGTCCGCGCGTCCCCTCCTGAGCCGCGCGGGCGAGCTGGGCGATCTCGCGCGGGTTGCCGAGCTGGGCCGCCAAGTGGCTCATGGACGCGGCCAGTACGTACCCGCCGTAACCGCGGTCCCCCGCCGCCTGGGCCAGCCTGAGTGCCTGGATGTAGTAGCGCTGGGCGAGGCCCGGCTGGCCGGTGTCGACGGCCATGTACCCGGCCAGCTCCGTCAACCGCGCGACGGCGGCGAACAGTTCACGCCCCACGGCCTCCCGGTAGGAGCCCGCGAGCAGTCCGCTGACCACGCTGTTCAGGTAGTGCACCACCACGGGCCGCACGTGTCCGCTGCCGTACTGGTGGTCGAGGTCGGTCAGCGCCTGTGTCATCGCCTTGACCGCCGCCACGTCGGACGGGCCGACGCGCGGCCCGGCCGTCCGGGCCACCTGCGAGTCCGGCACCGAGATCAGCCAGTCGCGGCTCGGCTCGACGAGCGCGGACGAGGCGACGGACGACCCCGAGAGGAAGTCCCTGCGCCCCACGTCGCTGCGCCACAGCTCGCAGACCTGCTCGATGGCGCCGAGCACCGTCGGCGAGAACTGGAGCCCGACGCCGGACGCCAGGTTCTTGCCGTTGGCCATCCCGATCTCGTCGATCGTGACGGTCCGGCCCAGCTTGCGGCCGAGTGCCTCCGCGATGATCCCCGGAGCCCGCCCGCGCGGCTGCTGCCCGCGCAGCCAGCGGGCCACGGACGTCTTGTCGTACCGCAGATCGAGGCCGTGCTCCGCTCCGCACATGTTGACCCGGCGGGCAAGGCCGGCGTTGGAGCAGCCCGCCTCCTGGATCAGTGCCTGCAGCCGTTCGTTGGGCTGTCGCGCTACGAGTGGCCGTGCGGCCATGGCGTACCCCCTGCTGTCCCCAGGATCCTGGTCACTAGGTCGTCAGATCGTCATCACTGGCATCGGTGGATCAATGCCCGGCGGACAAACGGAAGATGCAACACAAACGGGTACTAAATGCATAACCCTCTCGGGTGTTCTCCCCCTCGCCCCTCGCTTTCTGGTCCCTGGCTACCCGGCCCCCGCTGCCGTTGCCCATGCGCGCCCCCACCCATGCACCCATGCGCCCCACATGCGGGAACGATGCTCCCTCCTCCTCCTTACGTGCGCCCGTAACCCGAGGGAAGGGCGGGAGTTGAGAACGACGTGGAAGAGACCATCGCAGGCACCTCGGACGTCACCTCACCCGCCGGCCCCGCCGGCCCGGTCGGCGCTTCCGGCCAGATCCCCCAGCAGCGCGGCGAATCCCTGCTCGACACCGCCGTACGCTATGCGGAGGAGCGGCACTGGGACGTGTTCCCAGGAACCTGGCTGGAGTTCGACGACGGCGTCCAGCGCTGTTCGTGCGAGGACCTCCAGTGCGCGCGCCCCGGCGCACATCCCGCGCGCGACGACTGGGCGACCCAGGCGACCGGCAGCGCCACCGTGGCCCGCCGCGTGTGGTCGAAGCAGCCGAAGGCCTCGATCCTCCTCCCCACGGGCCGTACGTTCGACGCGATCGACGTCCCCGAGACCGCCGGGTTCCTCGCTCTTGCCCGCATGGAGCGCATGGAGCTGACCCTCGGCCCGGTCACCTGCACCCCCGACCGCCGCATGCAGTTCTTCGTTCTGCCCGGCGCCACCCTGAAGGTCCCCGACCTCGTACGGAAGCTGGGCTGGCCGCCCGCCTCCCTCGACCTGGTCGCGCTCGGCGAGGGTGCCTTCGTCGCCGCTCCCCCGACCCGCTTCGGCAGCCAGGGCGCCGTGCAGTGGGCGTGCCGGCCGACCGCGGCCAACCGCTGGCTGCCGGACGCCGAGGAGCTGATCTCGCCGCTGGCCTACGCGTGCGGGCGCGAGAGCGGGCGCAGGTAACGGCGCGGCGCCTGCTGGGGGCCGGGGCACGCCCCGCATAGGGTTCACCCATGAGCGAGGCAGCGGCGGCCGTACGCGTACACGACCTCTGGAAGTCCTTCGGGCGGCAGACGGCGGTCGCCGGGATCGAACTCTCGCTTCCGGCGGGCCGGTTCATCGGCCTGGTCGGGCCGAACGGGGCGGGCAAGACCACGACCCTGTCCATGGTGACCGGACTGCTGCGCCCCGACCGGGGCACCGTCCAGGTCGCGGGCCACGACGTCTGGGCCGATCCCGCGGCGGTGAAGGCCCGGATCGGCGTCCTCCCGGAGGGGCTGCGCCTCTTCGAGCGGCTCTCCGGGCGCGAACTCCTCGGCTACACCGGGCGCTTGCGCGGGCTGCCCGGCGCCGAGGTCGACAAACGGGCCGGGCAACTGCTCGACGTCCTCGACCTCGCCTCCTCCCAGGACAAGCTGGTCGTCGACTACTCCACCGGGATGCGCAAGAAGATCGGTCTCGCCGCGGCCCTCCTCCACAACCCCGAAGTCCTCTTCCTCGACGAGCCGTTCGAGGGCGTCGACCCGGTCTCCGCGCAGACCATCCGCGGAGTCCTCGAACGGTTCACCCGGTCCGGGGCCACCGTCGTCTTCTCCTCGCACGTCATGGAGCTGGTGGAGTCGCTGTGCGACTGGGTCGCGGTGATGGCGGCCGGACACATCAGGGCGCAGGGACCGCTGGCCGACGTACGCGGCTCCGCCGGATCCCTCCAGGAGGCGTTCCTGGAGCTGGTCGGGGCGCAGGGCCGGGCCGACGGCGGCACGCTGGACTGGCTCGGCAACCAGCCCGGGACCCCGGCATGACCGGCGCCGCGCCCCTCACCGGGACCCTGGTCCGGCTGAAACTCGCCCTGCTGCGCAACGGCCTGCGGCAGTCCGGCGGACGCCTGGCCGCCTACCTCGCCTCGGCCGCCCTCGTGCTGCTGCTCACCGCGCTGGTCCTGCTCGGCCTGATCCTGCTGCACGGGAACGCGCACGCCGCCACCGTCGGCGTCCTGCTCACCCTGCTGCTCGCCCTCGGCTGGGCCGTGTTCCCGCTGTTCTTCCCGAGCGGCGACGAGACCCTGGACCCGACGAAGCTCGTGATGCTGCCGCTGCGCACCGATCCGCTCGTGCGCGGGCTGCTCGTCTCCTCGCTCGTCGGCATCGGACCGCTGTTCACGCTCTGCGTGCTCGGAGGCGCCGGATACGCGGCCGCGCGCGGGCCGGCCGGCGCGGTGGCCGCCGTCGTCGCCGTCCCCCTCGCCCTGCTCACCTGCGTCGCGCTGGCCCGCACCGTGGCCGCCGCCAACATCCGGCTGCTCACCAGCCGCAAGGGCCGCGATCTCGCCGTGCTCAGCGGCCTCGTCATCGCGATCGGCGCCCAGCTCGTCAACTTCGGCGTCCGCAAGCTGGGTTCGGAGGGCGGCATCGACGCGCTCGACCCCGCCGGGCAGGTGCTGCGCTGGGTGCCGCCCGCGTCGGCGGTCGGCGCGGTGGACTCGGCGGGCGAGGGCGCGTACGGCACCGCCGTCGCCCAACTCGTGCTCTGCGGCGCCGCGCTCGCCGGGCTGCTGCTGCTCTGGCGGCGGGCCCTGGACCGGCTGATGACCGCGCCCGACGGCTCGACCCTCCAGGCCGCGCAGCCGTCCCGGCGCACCCGCCGCACCGGGCCGCGGCTGCTGCCCGGCGGCCGCACCGGCACCGTCATGGAGCGCAGCCTGCGCTACGTCTGGCGCGACCCGAAGACCAAGGCGGCCTGGGTCACCTCGCTCGCCATCGGCCTGATCGTGCCGGTCTTCAACGCGCTCCAGGGCACCGGCTCCGTCTACTTCGCGTGCTTCGCCGCCGGCATGCTCGGCATCCAGATGTACAACCAGTTCGGCCAGGACACCTCGGCGTTCTGGATGGTGGCGATGACCATCGCGTCCGCGCGGGACGCCTACGCCGAACTGCGCGCCCGCACACTGGCGCTGCTGCTGATCACGCTCCCGTACGCGGTTCTGGTCACGGTGGTCACCACGGCGCTGCTCGGCGCCTGGCACGCCCTGCCGGAGACGCTCGGCCTGTCCTTCGCGCTGCTCGGCGCGATGCTCGCCACGGGGGCCTGGACGTCGGCGCGGTTCCCGTACTCGATCCCGCAGGAGGGTTACAAGAACGTCGCCCCCGGCCAGGCGGGACTGGCCTGGATAGCGATCTTCGGCGGGATGGTCGCGGCGGCGCTGCTGTGCGCCCCCGTCATCGCGCTCACGATCGCCCTGCACGCGACGGGCGCGGACTCCTGGGCCTGGACGCTGCTGCCGGTCGGCGCGGCCTACGGCGCCACGGTCACGTACCTCGGGCTGCGCCTCGCGGCCCCGCGCACGGCGGACCGGCTGCCGGAGATCCTGGCGGCCGTCAGCAAGGGCTGAAACAGGCCGCCGAAACGCAGGCGACCCGCGAGCCGTGGTTCCCCCGTCGAGACGGGTGGAAGCCGGCCGGACGTACCGGCAGCTCGCGGGTCGGGTGACTGCTTGGAATTGGGCCGGCTGGTCCGGCGCCGAATACGTGATGCGACGTCGGGCTCTAGCCCGCAGTCACCTCAGACGTCCGGTGTGCATACATGCTCCGAACCACCTCCTTTCAGTCTGTACGACACAGCCTAGGGAGACGCCCGGAACGGCTCAACCGGTTTTTCAGGCTCCGGTCGGGGGTTGCGCTGAGCTCGGTCCTGGACTGCATGCTGGACCCGTGCGCTCATCTGATTCCACCCGCCGCTCGATTTCTCCGAAGTTGACAGAACTCCATGTGGGATGCGTCACGTTCGAGTTGAATGATCTGAGCAGGACACCGACACAGCCTGCGGGGGGTGGTGCCAGGTGAGTGCTTCACGGCGTAGTGGAACCACCGATGAACTGGGGCCCGACGAGCCCGACGGGGCCGATCTGCTGGCCGCGCTGCTCGACGGGATGGACGCCGCGCTGTGCGCGTTCGACGCCGACGGGGTGGTGACCCACTGGAACCGGGAGGCCGAGCGGATACTCGGCTGGTCCGCGGCGGAGGCCGTCGGGCGGCAGGGGTTCGCGGGATGGGCCGTGCGGTCCGCCGACGCCGAGGAGGTCCAGGAGCGGCTGCTGGCCGCCATGCACGCGTCGGGGCGGCAGGTCGCGGAGTTCGCCCTCGTCACCAAGGAAGGCGGCCGGGTCCTCGTACGGACCCAGTCCGCCGCCGTGCGCGGAACCGACGGGAAGCCCGCGGGGGTGTACTGCGCGTTCAGCGAGGTGCACGCGCAGATCGATCTGGAGCGGTCCATCGCCCTGAGCGAGGCGCTGTTCGAGGACGCCGCGTGGGGCGTGGTGCTCGTCGACGCCGACCTGCGGCCCGCCGTGGTCAACGCGCACGCGGCGCGGGCGCTCGGCTCCGGGCGCACCGCCGTGCTCGGGCGGCCCCTGGGCGAGCTGATCTCCCAGGGCGTGGAGGAGCTGGAGGGCGCGCTGGCGCACGTGCTGTCGGAGGGGGCCCCGCCCTCGCCGATGGAGGTGTGGGTGACGGTGCGGGTCCCCGCCGAGAGCGGGGGCAGTGGGGGCAGTGGGGTGCGGCAGGAGCGGCGGTGCTGGCGGAGCGGGTTCGTGCGGCTCGCCTCGCCGCTCGCGGAGGAGCCGGTGCCGCTCGGTGTCGGCTGGCTGTTCCAGGACGTGACCGAGGCCAAGCACACCGAGCAGGAGGCCGCGCAGCTGCGGTTCCGGGCGCATCAGCTGCACCGGGCGGCGCGGGCGGCCGCCG
Organism: Streptomyces sp. NPDC046716; assembly: GCF_040645755.1. Taxonomy (NCBI): domain Bacteria; kingdom Bacillati; phylum Actinomycetota; class Actinomycetes; order Kitasatosporales; family Streptomycetaceae; genus Streptomyces; species Streptomyces sp. NPDC046716. The sequence continues at coordinate 4,030 of NZ_JBEYYU010000107.1, read as the reverse complement.
AGTGCGAGGATCCGGCCGAGGCGGCGACGGTGCACCTGGACTTCGCGCTCGCCGGGTTCGCCGACCATGCCGTGGTCGATCTGCTGGTGAGCGAGGATCCGGTGCGGCTGGTGCGGGCCGCGGCGACGCCGTCGGGGGCGCCCGGGCCTGGGCTGCTGGTGACGCGCGGGGCGCTGCCGGTGCGGTATGCGGAGGGGCATCCGGCGGTGCAGTGCGTGGAGCGGGCCGGTTCGGTGCGGGCCGCTGCCGCGAGCACCGATGACGAGGTGGCCTGGGCCGCGGCGCGGCAGTGGCCCGAGGGGAGCCGGCACGCGCTGTGCGCCGTGCTGCGCAGTCGGGGGCGGACGCTCGGGGTGGTGACGTTCTTGCGGGGCGGGAGCCGGGTCCGGTTCGAGCGGGGTGACGCCATGTACGCGGAGAGTGTGGCCGGGCTGATCGCGGGGGCCGTGGATCTGGCGGGCTGAGGGCGTTTTGGGTTGTCGTTCGGCTGACGGCCGGTGGGGCTTCTCGCGCAGTTCCCCGCGCCCCTGAGGCATGCGCTCCGCGCAGCCTCCCCTGGAGGCCGCAGGCCTCTCAGGGGCGCGGTCTCAGTGCTGGTAGAAGATGCGGTCCCGGTATTCGTCGAAGACCTTGGCGTTCCAGGTGTGGCCCCCGTCCACGTTCCCCGAGCGCAGCAGCGGAGGCTGGATGCCGCGGTCGGCGAGGGTGGCCGCGCAGGTGGCCAGGGTGGCCTGCATCAGGGCGCTGGTGGTGATGGTGGAGGCCGAGGCGAAGGGGGCGTCGACACCCTCGTGGGTGAGCTCGGCGTCGCCCACGGCGATCTTGGAGTCCAGGACCACGTCGCAGTGGTCGCGCAGGAACGTGCCCGAGGAGTGCCGGGACGTGGGTGCGTCGGGCCCGGTCGCGTAGGACAGGGACGTGACGCCGATGACCTTCAGGCCGAGGGCGCGGGCGTGCGTGGCCATCTCGACCGGCAGGGCGTTGCGCCCCGAGAGGGAGATGATCACCAGGGCGTCGCCGGCCCGGGCGGGGCTGGCGTCCAGGACGGCGGCCGCCAGACCGTCCACCCGCTCCAGGGCGGAGCCGAGCGTGGCCGGCATGACGTCGACGCCGACCGCGCCGGGCACGGCGAGCAGGTTCATCAGGGCGAGGCTTCCGGCGCGGTAGACGACGTCCTGCGCGGCGAGCGAGGAGTGGCCCGCGCCGAACGCGAAGAGGCGCCCGCCCGCGGTGACGGTGTCGGCGAGCAGGGTGCCGGCCGCTTCGACGGTGCCCGCCTCCTCGTCCCTGACCCGCTTCAGCAGGGCGATCGAGGCGTCGAGGTACTGCGCGGCCAGTGTGCTGCTGTCGCTCATCGGCGTAGCCCCTTGGGTCTCGGTGTCGCGGATCACCGTGCGGTCTGGACCAGGGCTCTGTCAATACACCCACGGAGCGCGCCGGACCCCCTGTTTCCCCGGGGTTCTCCTGGCGCGGCACGGTTGTCAGCGGTATGCGTCAGAATTGACGTCAGGGCCAGCGCACGCGCTGCGCGGCCGGCCAGCGGGGCCGGCGCACAGCTACACAGCTATACGAGGGGCACGTATGTCCGGACTGATCGACACCACGGAGATGTACCTCCGCACCATCCTCGAGCTGGAGGAGGAAGGTGTGGTCCCCATGCGCGCCCGGATCGCCGAGCGGCTCGACCAGAGCGGCCCGACGGTCAGCCAGACCGTGGCCCGGATGGAGCGGGACGGCCTGGTGGCCGTCGCCGCCGACCGTCACCTGGAGCTGACCGACGAGGGGCGCCGGCTCGCGACCCGCGTCATGCGCAAGCACCGGCTCGCCGAGTGCCTGCTGGTCGACGTGATCGGCCTGGAGTGGGAGCAGGTGCACGCGGAGGCCTGCCGCTGGGAGCACGTGATGAGCGAGGCGGTGGAGCGGCGCGTGCTCGAACTGCTGCGCCACCCGACCGAGTCGCCGTACGGGAACCCGATTCCGGGCCTGGAGGAGCTGGGCGAGAAGGACGGCGCGGACCCGTTCCTGGACGAGGGCATGGTCTCGCTCGCCGATCTCGACGCGAGCGGGGACGGCATGACCGTCGTCGTCCGCCGCATCGGCGAGCCGATCCAGACGGACGCGCAGCTGATGTACACGCTGCGCCGGGCGGGTGTGCAGCCCGGTTCGGTGGTCAGCGTGACGCAGTCGCCGGGTGGGGTGCTGGTGGGCAGCAGCGGTGAGGCGGCCGAGCTGGAGTCGGAGGTCGCCTCGCACGTCTTCGTGGCCAAGCGCTGATCCGCGGACGGCGGCGGGCGCGTGCGGGAGCGCGTGCCGCGGCGTGTTCCGTGCGCCGCGTGGGGCTGGGGGAGCCCGTGCGGCGACGCTCGGCAGCCTGACGTCAACATCCGTGGTACGGCCGGGAGTTGACTGATATTCGCGCATGCTGGGCGTTTGCGCAGAAAGCAAGATTCACTGTGCGGAATCGCAGCGCTCCGACGCTCCGCGTGCCAGGCTGTCGCGTGAGGCATATGACCGGAGGGGGCCTGGGATGGACCGGCCGTTCGGGGCACGACGGGCTCGCGGGAAGCGGGAGCGGCCCGGCCCGGCGGATGTTCCTGCCCGTCACGCAGAGGGCCCCGGCGCCTTGCGGCGCCGGGGCCTGTCCTCCCCTGTGCTGACCCGGAGCCCCGAGCTCCCAGGGTCATTTCCCTCGGACCGTCTTCCCCGAGCGGTCCGCCCCCCGAGGAAGAGATCCCCTCGGTGGCGCCGGTCATTCCTTGAGCGTTGTCACTCGAACGAGGGGTGTTTCCGGGGAGTATCACGCTTTCGAAAAAAGGTTCGATAGCGTGCGCGGGTACGCGACTGCAGGCGCGACCACAAGGGGGTGCCAGGGCCTATGGCACAGCGCATCGACGTGACCGGAGGGGGCGGGGTCCGCTTAGCGGCCTGGGAGTACGCCGACCCTCCCAAGGCGGCCGAGGCCGGCCGCGGTCCGGGGGTGCTGTTACTGCACGGCCTGATGGGCCGGGCGTCCCATTGGGCCGGTACGGCGCGCTGGCTGGCCGAGCGCCATCGGGCGGTCGCCCTCGACCAGCGCGGGCACGGACAGAGCGACAAACCGACGCAGGGTCCCTTCGACCGCGAGGCGTACGTGCTCGACGCGGAGGCGGCGCTGGTGCAGCTCGGGCTTGAGCCCGCGGTGCTGATCGGGCACTCGATGGGGGCGCTCACGGCCTGGCAGCTGGCCGCGCGGCGCCCCGATCTCGTCCGCGGTCTGGTGATCTGCGACATGCGGGCGTCCGCGCTGGGCGCCGCCTCCCAGCGGGAGTGGGAGGACTGGTTCAAGGCGTGGCCGCTGCCGTTCGCGACGCTCGCGGACGTGCGGAAGTGGTTCGGGGAGGACGATCCCTGGGTGGAGCGGCCCAATCCGGCGCGCGGGGAGTTCTACGCCGAGGTGATGACCGAGTCGGACGACGGGTGGCGGCCCGTCTTCTCGCGCCGTCAGATGCTGACCGCGCGGTCCACGTGGGTGTACGACGCGCACTGGGAGGAGTTGGCGGCCGTGCGGTGTCCGGCGCTGGTCGTGCGGGGGCTCGATGGGCAGTTGGGGCGGGCTGAGGCGCAGGAGATGGTGCGGGTCCTTCCCAGGGGGGAGTATGCCGAGGTGGCCGATGCCGGGCATCTCGTGCACTACGACCAGCCCGACGCGTGGCGGGCCGCCATCGAGCCGTTTCTGGACGGGGTGCTGGCGGGGCTCTGAGGGGGCGCGTGGTCGGGCGCGGGCCCGGTGGGGGCCGGTCGCGCAGTTCCCCGCGCCCCTGGGTTGTACGTCGTCCGCGGCCCGGTGGGGCTTCTCGCGCAGTTCCCCGCGCCCCTAAAACCAGATGCCACGCGCGCCTCTCGTCGTGGTTGCTCGCGCAGTTCCCCGCGCCCCTGAAACCCGTTGTCACGCGCGGCTCTCGTCGTGGTTGCTCGCGCAGTTCCCCGCGCCCCTGAAACCCGTTGTCACGCGCGGCTCTCGTCGTGGTTGCTCGCGCAGTTCCCCGCGCCC
>NZ_JBEYYU010000106.1:0-16591 GCF_040645755.1 Streptomyces sp. NPDC046716 | reverse complement strand
GGACCCTGTGGGAGAGTAGGACGCCGCCGAACAAATTTTGAGAAAACCCCCGTGCCATCGGCACGGGGGTTTTCTGCGTTTACGGGCAAGAATTCGGCCGAGGCCGAGGCCGCGAAGCCCTCAGGCCGTCGCGGCCAAGCGCTTCGCGTCCTTCGTGGGGTAGCCGGCCGACGACAGCACCGCGACGACCGCCGCGCGGCCCGCGTCCTCCGCCGGAAGCACACCCTCGTTGACCGCCTCCATCAGGCCGAACAGCACCTGCTCATGGACATGGGCCAGAGCTTCGGCCGGCAGCGGCGAATCGAACTCCCCACTCTCCAGAGCCTGTTGGAGGAGTTCCGTGCAGGCCTCCCGGACCGGAGTCAGACGGGCCCTGATGCCCTCCACCGTGACACTGCGCTGAGCGAGATGGACCAGAAGGCGGTAGCGGTCCGCGATCGGCCAGATGGCCAGGATCGAACGGGCCACCGCCTCCGCCGGATCGGCGACCCCTTCGCGGCCTGCGCGGTGCGCCTCGGCCACCGCATGCGCCGCGTCGTCCACCAAGGCCTCGATGAGCGCGTCCCGGCTCGGGAAATGACCGTAGACCGTGCGGCGCACGACCCCCGCGGCGCGGGCGATCTGGTCCATCGACGCGTCGGGGTCGCGCAACAACTCCACCAGCGCGTCGTCCAGGATGCGGCGGCGGTTGGCGTCGGCTCGTACGGAGGCGGGGGCGGGAGTCACGCGTTCATTGTGCCTGGGCGCCGGGCGGGTCCGGCGTGGGGCCGTCTCACCGCCACCGTTTTGCACAGTGTTGTGCAACCGCGTAGATTGCACAGCACTGTGTAATTGCACAGGCGTGTGCAATCTGGCGTGTCTGTGCTGTCCTGCCACTGGAGGGGTTCCGCGTCATGCGTCTCGTCATGAACGAGCCGGTCGACACCATGGACCGGCCGTACGCTCGCCGCTGGTGGGCGCTGCTCGTGCTCTGTCTGAGCCTGTTGATCATCGTGATGGCCAATACGGCCCTCACGGTCGCGGCGCCCGACATGACCCGGGACCTGGGTCTGAGCAGCGCCGATCTGCAATGGGTCATCGACGGCTACACTGTGCCGTACGCGGCCCTGATGCTGCTGCTCGGCGCGATCGGTGACAAGTACAGCCGGCGAGGTGCGCTGCTGCTCGGGCTCGTCGTGTTCGGAGGCGGGGCCGTCGCCGGGTCGCTCGTCGGCAGCTCCATCGGGGTCATCGCCGCGCGGGCCGTCATGGGCGTCGGCGCCGCGATGATCATGCCGGCGACGTTGTCGCTGCTGGCCGCCACGTTCCCGCGGGCCGAGCGGGCCAAGGCCATCGTGCTGTGGACCGCGACGGCCGGACTCGCCATCGCCGCCGGGCCGTTGGTCGCCGGAGCGCTGCTGCGGGACCACGGCTGGGCGTCCACGTTCCTGATCAATGTGCCGATCGCCGCCGTCGCGATCGTCGGCGCGCTCGTCCTCGTACCGCCGTCGAAGGCGGAACGGCACGGACGGATCGACTACGTCGGCGGGGTGCTGTCCGTGGTGTGGGTCGGCGCCCTCGTCTACATGATCATCGAGGGGCCGCACTTCGGCTGGGGTGCCAAGGCCGTGACCGCCGCCGTGGTGGCGGGTGTGGCGCTGGTGGGGTTCGTGGTGTGGGAGCTGCGGCATCCGCGGCCGGTGCTGGATGTGCGGAGGTTCGCCGACCGGCGGTTCGCGGGGTCCAATCTCGCCGTCGCGTTGTTCTTCCTCGCCGTCTTCGGGGCCTTCTACTACCTCACCCAGGATCTGCAGTTCGTGCTCGGGTACGACGCGTGGGAGACCGGGGTGCGGATGCTGCCGCTGGCCGGTGCCGTGTTCGTCGGGTCGGCGCTGACCGGGTATCTCACCCCGCGCATCGGTATGCGGATCACCGTGACGGCCGGGATGGTCGGCGGGACGGTGGCGCTCGCGCTGCTCACCCGGATCGACGCCGGGTCGGGGTACGGGGACTTCGTGCCGCCGCTCGTCATCCTCGGGCTCGCGATCGGGCTCGCACTGTCGCCCTGCACGGACGCCATCATGGGCGCGTTTCCGGAGAGCGAGCTGGGGGTGGGCGGCGCCGTGAACGACACGTCGCTGGAGCTGGGCGGGTCGCTCGGCATCGCCCTTCTCGGGTCGGTGCTCGCCGGTTCGTACTCCTCGCATCTCGCCGATGCCTCCCGGGGGACCGAGCTGCCCGGGGACGCGCTGTCCACCGCGCAGGACTCCGTCGGTGCCGGGTACGCCGTCGCGCAGCGGATCGGGGAGCAGGCCCAGCAGCTCGCCGAGAAGGCGCAGGGGGCGAGCGATCCGCAGCAGGCCGCGCAGTGGAAGGCGCAGGCCGGGCAACTTGCCGACGGGGCGCGGGCTATGGCCGATGCCGTGGGGGCGTCGTTCTCCGATGCCGTGGCGCACACGAGTGTGGTCGGGGCCGTGATTCTTGGGGTCGGGACCGTGGTGGTGGGTGTGCTGTTGCCGGGGCGGCGTGGGGGAGCGGCGGGGGCCGTGGGGGCCGCCGGTCTTGAGGCTCCGGTTGAGAGTGGTGCCGATGTGGTGTCTGCCGGGGTTGGCGGCAAGGGCTGAGGTTGTGGGTGGGTGCGGGGTGCGTCGTGGCTGGTTGCGCAGTTCCCCGCGCCCCTGGTGGGGTGCCTCATGGCTGTGTGGGGAGAGTGCGGGTGCGTTGTGGTTGCTCGCGCAGTTCCCCGCGCCCCTTGCGGGGCGCGGAGGGGCTCGTCACTGCGTTGCGATGGTGAGGCAGGAGCGGAGTTCCTGTAGGGGCTCCTGTGGGCCCGTGGTGGTCACCGGGGAGGGGGCGTCCGGTGATTGGCGGTTCCACAGGTCGCGCAGGAGTGCGGCCGGTGGAGCCGAGAGGGTGAGGTCGGGCGGGGTGTCGTCGGTGCCGTCCGTCACCGTGAAGCGGGCGGGGCCGGTGGTGATGCGCCAGGCCGCCGCCTTGGTGCCGAGGGCGTGGATGTCGATGGAGTGGCCGGGGGAACCGGCGAGGACGTCCGTGAAGTAGTTCCCATATTCCGACACCGCGAACTGCGTGAAGACCTTCAGGAGTTCGTCGATGCCGTCGACCGCCAGGTCCTCGGGGACCGGAGCGATCTGCTGCCCCGCGGCCAGCTCGGCGTCGATGCGGTGGATCACCGTCTCCTGCGCCATCCGGCGGATCCAGAAGCCGACCGTCCGGTCCGGCGTGTACCAGCCGCCGGCCGGGTCCCCGGGTTCCCGGTCGGCGAACTCCGCGAGCAGATCGGCGTACGCGCGGTCGAGGAGCGCGAAGGGCTCGGCGTCCGCCGTGCCCTTCGGAGGCCACTCGAGCTCCTCGCCCGTGCGCATCGCGTGGGTCTTGTCCACATAGACCTGGGCGACGTGCCGTACCAGGTCGGTGACGGTCCAGTCGGGGCAGCTCGGCACCACCGCGCCGGGGTCGGCGGCGCTCGCGACGGAGCGCAGCCGGTCGAAGTCGGCGGCCAGACAGTCGAGATACCGTGCCGTGGTCAGAGGAACGCGTACGTCGTGAGTCATGGCGTCAACGTAGCGGCCCGCACCGACAATCAGCCTCCGTATTCCTCGCGTTCCACCGGGAGCCACAGTTCGGCTTCCGCCGTCGGGCCGTCCGGGGACCGGGAGATCCGGGTGCGCAGCAGTTCGGGGCCGGGGCGGGTGCGGTACGGGTTCGACGGGAACCACTCCGTGTAGACGTCGCTCCACAACCGCTGGATCGCCTCCGGCGCCGGGCCCGACGTCGTGAACACCGCCCAGGTCCCGGCCGGGACCGCCAGCGTCGGCAGGGCCTCGGGGACCGGGGCGCCCGCGGGGACGGCCACCGCCTGGTAGTAGTCGAGTTCGCTGCCCTCGGCGCGGCCGGGGTCGAGGTCGTCGCAGACCGCGAGGACGCCCCGGGGCTCCGCGCCGGCCCGCTCCGACAGCTTCTCCAGCTCGTCCAGGACACCGCGGTCGATGCCGCGGACGAACTCCTCGATCGCCGTGTTCGGCCCCAAGTACACCAGCGGCACCCGGGCTTTGGGCCCGACGACCGTGAACTCCGGGCGGTCCACCACGCGATAGCGCATCGTGCTGCTCCCTTCGACGGTGAGACGGAAGGTGAGCCGGGGCTGCGAGACGAGCACCGCGCCCGTCCGGCGGGCCTCGCCGGGGCCGATCCCGTGCAGCGCGCGGAACGCCCGGGCGAACGCCTCGCCCGAGCCGTACCCGTACCGCACGGCGATCGTCAGCAGCGGCTCTCGGCCCGCGAGCACGTCGGCGCCCGCGACGGTCAGCCGCCGTCGGCGCACGTACTCCGACAGCGGCATCCCGGCGAGCGCCGAGAACATCCGCCGCAGGTGGTACTCCGACGTGAGCGCGATCCGTGCCAGCTCCGCCACGTCGAGATCCCGGTCGAGGCGCTGCTCGATCCGGTCCATGGCCTGGTTGAGGCGGTCCAGCACCCCGGGCTCCCTTCCGGTCGTCCTGTTCGATCCTTGTGCGCCCACGCTAGGAGCCGGTGCGGGTGCCGGGCCCGACATCCTGTGCCCGCTCCGGTCAGGCGGTCAGGACCTCCACGCCCTGCGCCGTCAGCTGCTCGACCACCGTGTGGTCGGGGCCCGCGTCCGTGATCAGGGCGGTGATGTCCGCCCAGGGCAGCACCCGGTACCGCGACGCCGTGCCGATCTTCTCGGACGAGGCGAGGACGTACGTGTCCGCCGCCCGGGCCGCCAGGGCCCGCTTCATCGCGGCCTCCTCGGCGTCGCCCGTGGTCAGGCCCGCCTCCGGATGGACGCCGGTGACACCGATCAGGCACAGATCCGCCGACACGTTCTGCGCCGCCTCCGCCGCGGCCGCGCCGCAGGCCACCGCCGAGTGCTTGAAGATCCGGCCGCCCAGCAGGAACAGCTCCGCCCGGGGATGGTCGAGCAGGGCCGCCGCGATCGTCGGACTGTGGGTGATCACCGTGCACGCCAGATCCTGCGGGAGCCGGCGCGCTACCGCGAGCGCGGTCGTGCCGCCGTCCAGGATCAGGGCGCTGTCGGGCCGCACCAGCGCGGCGGCCGCCTCCGCGACCTTCTGCTTGCCGTCGGGGGCGACGGTCGTGCGCGTCGCGTAGTCCGCCACGGCGGGGGAGGCGGGCAGCGCTCCGCCGTAGACCCGCTGGCACAGTCCCTCGGCGGCGAGGTCGCGGAGGTCGCGGCGCACGCTGTCCTCGGAAATGCCCAGGTCGGCGGCGACATCCTTCGCGACGATCTTGCCCTCGCGGGCGAGCAGGCCCAGCAGGTGTTCACGCCGTTCGGCAGCCAGCATCCGTAGTCTCTCCTGTTCTTGCACGTTTCTGCATGTATCGTAGCGCGACATGAACGACCAGCACATCTCAGCAAGCGACTCCTCCGAGCGTCCCCTGCTCGTCCTCATCGCCGGGCCCTACCGGTCCGGCACCGGCGGCGACCCGCGTGCCATGGCCGCGAACCTGGCCCGCCTCGAGGAAGCGGCCTGGCCCGTCTTCGCCGCCGGGCACATCCCGATGATCGGCGAGTGGGTCGCGCTGCCCGTGCTCCGCTCCGCCGGAGCCGGGCCCACCGACCCCCTCGCCGACCAGGTGCTCTACCCGACCGCCGAGCGGCTGCTCGACCGGTGCGACGCCGTGCTGCGGCTCTCCGGCGAGTCGGCCGGCGCCGACCAGGACGTGGCCATCGCCCGCCGCCGCGGACTGCCCGTCTTCCACGACGTCGCCGAGATCCCGCGCGTCGCCCCGCCCGAGACCCCGCGGGAGACCGCGTGAGCGCGGCCACCGGACGCCCCGGCGTCGACGTCCCCGACCACCGCGGCCGCACCGGCCTCGACCGGGCCGGACACGGCCTCGACCGCAACCCCGGCGTCGTCGTCCGGGACGTCGAACTGACCTCGCGGGGCTGGCACGTGCTGCGCCGCACGACCTTCGACTACCGGCGCCGCGACGGGCGCTGGGAGACCCAGCAGCGCGAGACGTACGACCGGGGCAACGGCGCGGTCGTCCTGCCGTACGACGTCGGGCGCGGCCGGGTCCTGCTCACCCGGCAGTTCCGCTACCCGGCCTACGTCAACGGACACCCCGACGGCCTGCTCGTCGAGGCGGCGGCCGGGCTGCTCGACGGCGACGACCCGCTCTCGGCGATCCGGCGCGAGAGCGCCGAGGAGCTGGGCGTCGTCCTCGGCCCCCTCACCCCCGTCGCCGAGATCTACATGAGCCCCGGCTCGGTCACCGAGCGGCTGCACTTCTACGCGGCGCCGTACACCCCGGCCGACCGCACCGGCGCCGGGGGCGGCCTCGCCGAGGAGGGGGAGGACATCGAGGTGCTCGAAGTGCCCTTCGCCGAGGCCCTCGCCATGGTCCGCGACGGGCGCATCGCCGACGGCAAGACCGTCCTGCTGCTGCAATGGGCCGCGCTGGACGGCCCGTTCGCCGTCAGCCGTTGACGGTGCCCAGCGCCCGCACCTCCCGCTCGGTGAGCCGGATCGCGCCCGCCGCCACGTTCTGGGCGACGTGATCCGGGTCGCCGGTGCCGGGGATGGCCAGCACGTGCGGGCCCTGGTGCAGGGTCCAGGCGAGCCTGATCTGGGCAGGGGTCGCGTCGTGGGCGGCGGCGATCTCCGCGAGCGCGGCGCCGTCGCCTGCGCCTCCGGTGTCCTCGGCGCCCCGGTGCCCGCCGCCGCCCGCGATCGCGAAGAACGGCACGAAGGCGATGCCCAACTCCGCGCACCTGTGCAGCAGTTCGGCGTCACCGGGCCGCGTCCGGCCCAGGCCGAACGGGTTCTGCACGCACACGACCGGTGCCTCCTTCCGCGCCGCGTCGAGCGCCGCCACGTCCACGCCCGACACCCCGATGTGCCGGATCAGGCCCGCCTCCCGCAGCCGCGCCAGCTCACCCACGTACTCCGCGATGAGCGGTGCGGTCCGCTCGTTCACCCGCATGTTGACGACGTCGAGGCGGTCGCGGCCCAGCTGGCGCAGGTTCTCCTCGACGTCGCCGCGCAGTTCGTCGGGACGGGCCCACTCCGCCCAGTCGCCGGCGCGGTCGCGGCGCGGGCCGACCTTCGTGGCGATGACCAGATCGTCGGGGTAGGGGGCGAGCGCCGCGGCGATCAGCTCGTTGGCCGAGCGACGGGCCGAGAAGTAGAAGGCGGCCGTGTCGATGTGGTTCACGCCGAGGTCGACGGCGCGGCGCAGCACGCGGACCGACCGCGCGCGGTCGGCGACGGACGCGTTGTCGAAGGCGATGCGGCCCGGGAGCCGCATCGCCCCGAGCCCGATCCGGCGGACCGGAAGGTCGCCCAGGAGCCAGGTGCCGTCGCCGTGGATGCCGTCGTCGCCGATGTCTCGCCCGTGACTCATGTCTTTCCCGTTGCTCATGTCTCTCCTGTGCGGTGGTGCCGATGCGCGTACGTCGGTTGAGTACGGCGGGTGAGTAGGTGTGCTCAGGTGCGGGCGGCCCCGGGCGGATGGAATGGGGCCATGACTCAGGAATCGAGCTCCCGGCAGTGGATCGCGCCGCTGCTCTCGACGCTGGCCACGATCCCGGGCGCGTTCTTCGCCTACCTCTTCGCGGGTCTGTCCGGGATGGCCTGCGACTCCTGCACCGACGCGCAGGCCGACCGGTTCGACCCCAGCTTCGACCGGGCGTTCACCGTCTTCGGCTGGGGCCTGACCGTGGCCCTGCTCGTCCTGGTGACGGCCTGGCTGCTGCCCTGGCGGGAGCGGTTCACCGGCTGGCGGATCGGCCTCGCGGTGGGCGCGCCCTTCCTGGTGGTGCTCTCCGGCCTCGCGTTCGGCGGACTCGTCGACTGGCCCTGAGCCCGGATCGCCGCTCCGAGGGCTGGCCCTGACGTCAGGGTCAACGTTTACCGTCGTAGGCATGCGCATCGGAGAGCTCGCGGACCGCGCCGGGGTGACCACGCGGACGCTCAGGTACTACGAGTCGCGCGGGCTGCTGCCCGCCCGGCGCGGCGGGAACGGCTACCGGACCTACGACGAGGACGACCTGCGGGCGCTGCGGCAGATCCGCACGCTCCAGGACTTCGGGTTCGACCTGGAGGAGACCCGGCCGTTCGTGGAGTGTCTGCGGGCCGGGCACCCGGAGGGCGACTCGTGTCCCGCGTCGCTCGCCGTGTACCGCAGCAAGCTCGCCGAACTCGACTCGCTCATCGGTGAGTTGAGCGCAGTACGGGACACCGTCGGCGCGCAGTTGGCGCGTGCCGAGCGGGCCATGGACGCGCTGGCCGCGGAGGACGACTCCGCGCCGCGCTGTGAACTGAGGGAGTGATCACGATGGCGTTCCGGGACGTGACCGACGCGGACTTCGACGAGCAGGTCGTCAAGGCGGACCGGCCGGTGCTCGTGGAGTTCACCGCCGAGTGGTGCGGGCCGTGCAGGCAACTGGCCCCGGTGCTGCGGGCCGTGGCCGAGGAGGAGCGGGAGCGGCTCGACGTCGTGGCGATCGACGTCGACGCCAATCCGGACACGGCCGTGAAGTACGGCGTGCTGTCCATGCCGACGCTGATGGTCTTCAAGGGTGGGGAGCCCGTGTGGTCGCGGGTCGGCGCCCGGCCGAAGCGGCGTCTGCTGGAGGAATTGGCCGAGGCTCTCTGAAATACGCGGCGGATTAATCCGCGGCTTGGAAAGAAGCCCCGCCCGGGGTATATTCGGTGTTTCTGTGTGCCCACAGAAAAGGCCCCTCACTGGGGGCCAACTAAACACACCGTACCGGGCAGGGAGCAGTTTTGTCAAGCCGGGAATCCGCCGTATCCGAGAAGGAACTCCAAAAGGAACAGGAATTCATCGACCGGCTCTATGCGCGCGTCGACGCGCTGCGCGGCGAGGCCGCCGACTCGGTCACGAACGCCCTGACGCCGGTCGGCACCGGCCAGCAGGCCCGCCTGGAGCGGGACCTGCTGGTCGTGGAGCGCTCCGGTCTGCTCGCCGCGCTGAACGCGGTGGACGGCTCGCTCTGTTTCGGCCGGATCGATCTCACGGACGGCATCGCGCACCACATCGGGCGTATCGGAATTCGCGAGGACGACACCGAGCACACGCCGATTCTCATCGACTGGCGTGCGCCGGTGGCACGCCCCTTCTATCTCGCCACCGGGCACACGCCGATGGGTCTGCGCCGGCGCCGGCACCTCACCACCGAGGGGCGGACCGTCACCGAACTGCACGACGAGATCCTCGACCTGGGCGACGACGAGCGCACCGGTTTCGAGGACCCCTCCGGTGACGCCGTGCTGCTGGCCGCGCTGAACTCCGCGCGCACCGGCCGCATGGGCGACATCGTGCAGACCATCCAGGCCGAGCAGGACCGCATCATCCGCCACGACCACCGGGGTGTGCTGGTGGTCGAGGGCGGTCCCGGTACCGGCAAGACCGCGGTCGCCCTGCACCGTGCCGCGTTCCTGCTGTACGAGCACCGGGAACTGCTCGCCAAGCGGGCGGTGCTGATCGTCGGCCCCAACCCGGCGTTCCTCTCCTACATCTCCGAGGTGCTGCCCTCGCTCGGCGAGACCGGCGTGCTGCTCGCGACCGTCGGCGAGCTGTTCCCGGGCATCCACGCGACCGGCACCGACACGCCCCGCGCCGCCGCCGTGAAGGGCGCGCGCGAGATGGCCGACGCCCTCGCCATCGCGGTCCGCGACCGCCAGCAGCTCCCGGAGCCCGGCGCGCCGCTGGTGATCCGGCACGACGACGGGGACCTGATCCTCGACTGGGAGATCGCCTACGAGGCACGGCAGGCGGCCCGCGACACGCTGCTCCCGCACAACCTGGCCCGCCCGCACTTCGCGTTCCGCGTCATCGACGCGCTCACCGCGCAGCTCGCCGAGCGGATCGGGGCCGACCCGTACGGCGGGCCGAACTTCCTGGGCGCCGACGACCTCGCCCAGCTCGGCAAGGGCGTCGCCGCGAGCGCCGAGGTGCACGCGGCCATCGCCGACCTGTGGCCGCGGCTCACGCCGGAGGAGTTCGTCGCGGACTTCCTGGCCGACCCCGTCCACCTGCCCGACGACGCGGCCGCCGCGATCCGCCGCGAGGTCACGGGCCCCGCCGACTGGACGCCCGGTGACGTGCCGCTGCTCGACGAGGCCGCCGAACTCCTCGGGCACGACGACTCCGCCGAGCGGGCCGCCGCCGAGGCCGCGCGCCAGGAGCGGATCGCCTACGCGCAGGGCGTCCTCGACCTGTCCAAGGGCTCCGAGTCCTACGAGTTCGAGGACGAGGACGAGTCCGAGGTGCTGGCCGCGCACGACATCGTCGACGCGGACCGGGTCGCCGACTGGTACGACGAGGAGGACCACCGCAGCGCCGCCGAGCGGGCCGCCGCCGACCGGACCTGGGCGTTCGGCCACATCATCGTCGACGAGGCGCAGGAGCTGAGCCCGATGGCGTGGCGGCTGCTGATGCGCCGCTCGCCCACCCGCTCCATGACGCTGGTCGGCGACCCCGTGCAGACCAGCGAGGAGGCCGGCGTCGGCTCGTGGGCGGACATCCTCGCGCCGTACGTGGAGGACCGCTTCGAGCACACCCGGCTGGGCGTCAACTACCGCACGCCGAGCGAGATCATGGAGCTCGCGGCGGCCGTGATCCGCGCCGAGCACCCCGGCTTCGAACCGCCGTCGTCCGTGCGGTCGACGGGGGTGCGGCCCTGGGTGCGGGCCACCGACGACCTGCCCGCCGCCGTCGCCGCCGCGGTCGCCGAACTCACCCCCGAAGAGGGCCGCCTCGCCGTGATCGCCCCGCGTGAGCTGCACGCGGACCTCGCGGCGAAGGTGCCCGGGGCGACGGCGGGCGAGGCCCCCGACCTGACTCACACGGTCGTGCTGCTCGACCCGCGGCAGGCCAAGGGCCTGGAGTTCGACTCGGTGCTCGTCGTGGAGCCGGGCCGGTACGGGACCAGCGATCTGTACGTGGCGCTGACCCGGGCCACCCAGCGGCTCGGCGTCCTGCACACCGGCGACCTTCCGGAGGCGCTCGCCTAGTCGAGCGGGGCGAGTCCGGCGCAGAGGGCGGTGGGGAAGGCGGGCTCGATCCGGTGCACGTCGGAGCAGCCGCCCTTCTTGCCGCGGGCGATCGGCTTCCAGCCGGACTTCTCCGCGCGGAAGAACCAGCGGTCGTCCAGCGAGGCCCCGCAGCCGGGTGCCTCGCCCTCGGCGCAGGCGGGACCCATGCGCGAGGAGACGTCGAACACCAGCCACTTCTCGTCGCAGTGCTCGTCGCCGCGCCGCGTGTGGTTCGGGACGTCGAGCGCCATCACCGCCTGGTCGTACGAGGCGGGGGTGCAGCCGGTGGGGGCCGGGTGGCAGCCGAGTTCACCGCACAGCCGCAGCTCCGGCAGGTCGGCGCCGTCCGCGGTGAACACCGTGTGGACGTCCGTGGCCAGTTCGCGGTGGCCGAGCGCGGAGGGCAGCCGCACCTTCGCCGTGGCCGACGCCGTCTTGCGGCAGTCGGCACTCGGGCTGCCGCCGGTCAGCGCGGAGAAGGTCACCTGCACCCACACGGTGGTGTCCGACGTGGAGGTCACGACCGCCTTCAGATCGCGTGCGCAGGTCCTCCCGCCGCCGGGCACCTCGGCGACGACGCTGAGCGTGCGCCCGTCGTCGGCGAGCCGCGCGGCCGTCACCCCGAACGGGGCGAACGTCTGCCAGTGCGGCGACTCCGCCGGTGTCGCGGTGCCGCCGCCCGCTCCGGCCCGCAGCGTCCCGCAGGCGCCGAGCAGCAGCACGGCGACGGCGCTCAGCAGGACGGCGGCCAGTGATCTCTTGGACTGCATCGGTTTCCGAACCCCCCGTGGCTGATGGACCAGGCCGACTATAGAGAGCGGCCGGACCACGGGGGAGCGGGACGTCGTCAGGCCGGGCGGAACCACACCGTGGCGAGCGGGGGCAGGGTCAGCCGCACACTGGCCGGGCGGCCGTGCGCCGGTACGTCGTCCGGTTTCACCGGCTCGGGGCTGGTGACGTCACCGCCGCCGTAGCGGCCCCGGTCGGTGTTGAGCACCTCCTGCCAGGCGGGCACGGCGTCCGGGACGCCGAGCCGGTACTCGCCCCGCACGACCGGCGAGAAGTTGGACACCGCGAGCAGCGGCGACCCGTCGGCCGCGTGCCGCAGGAACGCGAAGACGTTGTCCTCCGCCGCGTCACCGGCCACCCACTCGAAACCGGCCGGGTCGGTGTCCCGCTCCCACAGGGCGGGCGCCTCCCGGTAGACGGCGTTCAGATCCCGTACGAGATCGCGCACGCCGCGGTGGTCGGCCTCGGCCCCGTACGCCGGATCGAGCAGCCACCAGTCCGGGCCGTGCGCCTCCGACCACTCGGCGCCCTGGGCGAACTCCTGGCCCATGAAGAGCAGCTGCTTGCCGGGGTGCGCCCACATGAAGCCCAAGTAGGCGCGGTGGTTGGCGCGTTGCTGCCACCAGTCGCCGGGCATCTTCGAGACGAGGGACCGCTTGCCGTGCACGACCTCGTCGTGCGAGATGGGCAGGACGTAGTTCTCGCTGTACGCGTACACCATCGAGAACGTCATCTCGTTGTGGTGGTACTTGCGGTGCACCGGCTCGTGGCTCACGTACTCCAGGGAGTCGTGCATCCACCCCATGTTCCACTTCAGGCCGAAGCCGAGACCGCCGTGGCCGCCCGGGCCGATGTGGTGGGTGGCGCGGGTGACGCCGTCCCAGGCCGTGGACTCCTCGGCGATCGTCACGACACCGGGGACCCGCCGGTACAGGGTGGCGTTCATCTCCTGGAGGAAGTCGACCGCGTCGAGGTTCTCCCGGCCGCCGAACTGGTTCGGCGTCCACTGCCCCTCCTCGCGCGAGTAGTCGAGGTAGAGCATGGAGGCGACCGCGTCGACGCGGAGGCCGTCGATGTGGAACTCCTCGCACCAGTACAGGGCGTTGGCCACCAGGAAGTTGCGGACCTCCTTGCGGCCGTAGTCGAACTCCAGGGTGCCCCAGTCCGGGTGCGCGGCGCGCAGCGGATCCTCGTGCTCGTACAGCGTCCGGCCGTCGAACTCGGCGAGCGCCCAGTCGTCGCGCGGGAAATGCGCAGGGACCCAGTCCATCAGGACGCCGATCCCGGCCTGGTGCAGCGTGTCGATCAGGAACTTGAAGTCGTCGGGGGTGCCCAGGCGCGCGGTGGGGGCGTAGAAGCCGGTGACCTGGTAGCCCCAGGAGCCGCCGAAGGGATGCTCGGCCACGGGCAGCAGCTCTACGTGCGTGAACCCCAAGTCGCTGACATATGCGGGCAGTTGCTCCGCGAGCTGCCGGTAGGTGAGACCGGGGCGCCAGGACGCCAGGTGGATCTCGTACACCGAGAAGGGGGACTCGTGCACCGGGCGGGCGGCACGGTGCTCCAGCCAGTCCTCGTCGTGCCAGGTGTGGTGGGAGGCGTGCACGATCGAGGAGTTGGCGGGGGGCGTCTCGGTGCGGGTGGCGAGCGGGTCGGCGCGCATCGTCTTGCTGCCGTCGGGGCGGGTGATCTCGAACTTGTAGAGCTCGCCCTCGCCGATGCCCGGCACGAACAGCTCCCAGATGCCGGACGAGCCGAGGGAGCGCATGCTGTGGGCCGCGCCGTCCCAGAAGTTGAAGCCGCCGACGACCCGGATCCCGCGGGCGTTCGGCGCCCAGACCGTGAAGCGGGTCCCCTCGATGCCCTGGTGGGTCAGGGGACGGGCGCCGAGCGCGGTCCACAGCTGCTCGTGGCGGCCCTCGCCGATGAGGTGGAGGTCGAGTTCGCCGAGGGCGGGGAGCAGGGCGTAGGCGTCCGCGACCGTGTGGGTGGTGTCGGCGTAACGGATCTCCAGCTCGTACCCGGACGGGACCTCGGGGAGCTGGAGCAGGCCCGAGAAGAACCCCTCGCCGTCGTCGTGGAGTTCCGCGAGCGGGGCCTGCGGGAGGCGGACGGCGACCTGCCGGGCGTAGGGCCGCCAGACGCGGAACGCGACGCCGCCGGCGGCCGGGTGGGCGCCCAGCACTCCGTGCGGGTTGTGGTGGGTCGCGGTGAGCAGCCGATTGCGGTCGTCCTCCGGGACGGGGGCCGGTGTCGTGGCGGGGCGGGGGGTCACGGGGTGCGCCTCCTTGGGGGGCTTCGCGTGTGCCGGGCGGGGGTGTGGTGGCGGGTGCGGGTCCGGTGGGGGGTTTGCGCAGTTCCCCGCGCCCCTTACGGGGCTTCTCGTGTGCCGGGCGGGGTGTGGTGGCGGGTGCGGGTCCGGTGGGGGGTTTGCGCAGTTCCCCGCGCCCCTTACGGGGCTTCTCGTGTGCCGAGTGGTGGCGGGTGCGGCCTTCGTCGTGGTTGCTCGCGCAGTTCCCCGCGCCCCTAGCGGGGCGCCTCCCGGGCCAGGCGGGCGAGGGCGGCCATCGGGACCGGGAGCCAGTCGGGGCGGTGGCGGGCCTCGTACAGGGCCTCGTAGACGGCCTTGTCCGTCTCGTAGGCGCGCAGCAGGACCGGGTCGGTGCGCGGGTCGCCGCCGGTCACCTCCGCGTAGCCGGCGCAGTACGCGGCACGGCAGGAATCCGCCCACGCCGCGTTCCAGGGGCGGGCGCTGCGGGCCGCGTAGTCGAAGGAGCGGAGCATGCCGGCGATGTCGCGGTGCGGGGGGTGCGGCATCCGGCGTTCCGCGAGCGGGCGGGACGGTTCGCCCTCGAAGTCGATGAGCCGCCAGGTGCCGTCCGCCTCGCGCAGGCACTGGCCCAGGTGCAGATCGCCGTGGACGCGCTGGGCGTGCCGGGTGCGCCCGTCGGCGGCGAGGTCGTGCAGCGCGGCGAAGGCGGAGCGCAGGGCGGGGACGTACGGGAGCAGCGCCGGGACCTGCTGGGCCGTCGCCTCCAGACGGCGGATCATCGTCCCGGCGAGCTGTTCCGTCTGCGCGCGGCTGTACGTGACCGTGGGCAGGGCCCGCGCCAGGGCCGTGTGGACCTCCGCCGTGGCGATGCCCAACTGCCGTGCCTCCTCGGCGAAGTCCTGCTCGTTCGTGAGGTGCTTCAGGGCCAGGTCCCAGCCGTCGGCCGCGCCCTTGAGGAACGGCTGGAGGACGCCGAGGGTCGTGGTCTCCTCCGCGTCCGCGCCGTCCCCGATGTCACCGATCTCCCCGGGCCGTGTCTCGAACCAGGCCACCGGCGCGGGCACCCGGTCGCAGCCCTCGCGGGCCAGGGCGAGGGGCAGTTCGAGATCGGGGTTGGTGCCCGCGACGACCCGCCGGAAGAACTTGGCGATGAGCCGGTCCCCGTACACGACCGAGGAGTTGGACTGCTCCGCCTGCAGGGGGCGGGGGACGAGACCGCGCGGGACCTCGCCGTACGGGCCGCGATGGAAGCCGAGGGCGCCGAGGGCGCCGGGTATCCGGAGCCGTTCCAGCAGCACGGACGCCTGGCGCGGATCCTGGAGCGCCTCGTAGGCGGTGCGGCCGGCCAGCGGACCCCGGGTGATCGTGCCGATCGCCGCCGGGCCGAGATGCTGGGGCAGCAACTCGGAGGTACCGATGAGGAGTTGGTAGCGGTCCCCGGGCCCGTCGTCGTCGGCGGGCGGCTGATGCGCGCGGACCAGCAGGTGCAGCAGGGCGGCGCCGGGCAGCAGCGGGGTGGCCGAGTCGAGGGTGAAGCCGGTCACGGGCCGGCCCTTGCCCGCGAACCAGCGCTGGCGTGGCAGCCATTCGCGCAGCAGTGGCTCCAGGGACAGGAGGAAGCCGGAGGGGTCGTCCGCCACGACGGCGGTGGGATGGGCGGGCCGGCCTGCGGCTTCCGACATGGCGTCGCGTCCTTTCCCCGGGCCGGGAACGCTCGACGACGGTGTGCGCGGTCCCGGGTGCCGAGATGCTGTCCTGAGCTGGTCCAGAGGGGGACGTGCCGAGTGTGCGTGAACGATTGCGTGCGCGATCCGTGGCGCGGGCCGGTGACGGTACGCGGCGGCGCCTGTTCCGCACGGTATTGGTGGAGAGTGCCCAGGGGGAGGGGACGGAAACCGGGATTGGCGGGTTCTTGGACAATCCCGGTGCCGCGCGAGCGGGGCGTACTCACGGGTCCACCGGCGCCCGGACGCGGCCGGCCGGCCCGGGGGCCAGGTGCTGGGCACCCCGACCCGGGCGGTGCGCCGGCCGCGCCCTCAGGCGGACGGTGTCACATCGCGTCCTTCCGCAGCCGGAACCAGTAGAAGCCGTGCCCCGCGAGGGTGAGCAGGTAGGGCAGTTCACCGATCGCCGGGAACCGCACCCCGCCGATCAGCTCCACCGGATGCCGGCCGCTGAACGACTGCAGGTCCAGCTCCGTCGGCTGGGCGAAGCGGGAGAAGTTGTGGACGCACAGGACCAGGTCGTCCCCCTCCTCCCCGGTCGACGGCAGCTCGCGCAGGAACGCGATCACCGCCGGGTTCGACGACGGCAGTTCGGTGTAGGAGCCGAGGCCGAAGGCCGGGTTCTGCTTGCGGATCTCGATCATGCGGCGGGTCCAGTGGAGCAGGGAGGACGGCGAGGACATGGAGGCCTCGACGTTGGTGACCTGGTAGCCGTAGACCGGGTCCATGATCGTGGGCAGGGAGAGGCGGCCCGGATCGCAGGA
>NZ_JBEYYU010000105.1:0-17003 GCF_040645755.1 Streptomyces sp. NPDC046716 | reverse complement strand
CCTCGATCCGCTCGAGGTCGAGCAGATCGAGGAGTGACTGAAGTGCCTTGTTCATCCCGCGCCCCTGAAGGCATGCGCTGCGCGCGCCTTCCCCTGGGCGAGCGAAGCTCGCTTCAGGGGCGCGGGGAACTGCGCGACCAGCCCCCACCGGCCCGCAGCCGGCGACGAGAGGTCAGAACCCGGCCGGCTCCGTGTACACCCCCCACTCGTCGCGCAGCACGTCGCAGATCTCCCCGAGCGTGGCCTCCGCCCGCACCGCGTCGAGCATCGGGCCGATCATGTTGGACCCGTCGCGCGCGGCGGCGAGCATGGCGTCCAGGGCGCTCCGGACGGCGGCGTCGTCGCGGGCGGTCCGCCGCTCCCCCAGCACCCGTACCTGGTCGCGCTCCACCTCGTGGCTGACCCGCAGGATCTCCAGGTCGCCGGTGACGGAACCGTGGTGGGCGTTCACGCCGACCACGCGCTTGTCGCCCTTCTCCAGCGACTGCTGGTACTGGAACGCGGACTCGGCGATCTCGCCCGTGAACCAGCCGTCCTCGATGCCGCGCAGGATGCCGGAGGTGATCGGGCCGATGGGGTGCTGCCCGTCGGGGTGGGCCCGCAGGCCGCGCTCCTTGATCTGCTCGAAGATCTTCTCGGCGTCGGCCTCGATGCGGTCGGTGAGCTGCTCGACGTACCAGGAACCGCCCAGCGGGTCCGCGACGTTGGCGACGCCGGTCTCCTCCATGAGGACCTGCTGGGTGCGCAGCGCGATCTCGGCGGCCTGCTCGCTGGGCAGCGCGAGCGTCTCGTCGAGGGCGTTGGTGTGCAGGGAGTTGGTGCCGCCGAGGACCGCGGCCAGGGCCTCCACCGCCGTCCGGACGACGTTGTTGTAGGGCTGCTGGGCGGTCAGCGAGACGCCCGCGGTCTGGGTGTGGAAGCGCAGCCACTGCGCCTTGTCGGTCCGGGCTCCGTACACGTCGCGCAGCCAGCGCGCCCAGATCCGCCGGGCCGCGCGGAACTTGGCGATCTCCTCGAAGAAGTCGAGGTGCGCGTCGAAGAAGAAGGAGAGGCCGGGGGCGAAGACGTCCACGTCGAGGCCTCGGGACAGCCCCAGCTCGACGTAGCCGAAGCCGTCCGCGAGCGTGTACGCCAGCTCCTGCGCGGCCGTCGAGCCCGCCTCGCGGATGTGGTAGCCGGAGACCGACAGCGGCTTGTACGCGGGGATGGACGCGGCGCAGTGCTCCATCAGGTCGCCGATCAGGCGCAGGTGCGGCTCGGGCTGGAAGAGCCACTCCTTCTGGGCGATGTACTCCTTGAAGATGTCGGTCTGGAGCGTGCCGTTCAGGACGGCCGGGTCGACGCCCTGGCGCTCGGCGGCGACGAGGTACATGCAGAAGACGGGAACGGCCGGGCCGCTGATCGTCATCGAGGTCGTGACGTCGCCCAGCGGGATGTCCCGGAACAGGACCTCCATGTCGGCGGCGGAGTCGATGGCGACGCCGCAGTGCCCGACCTCGCCGAGCGAGCGCGGGTCGTCGGAGTCGCGTCCCATGAGCGTGGGCATGTCGAAGGCGACGGAGAGGCCGCCGCCGCCCGCGGCCAGGATCATCTTGTAGCGCTCGTTCGTCTGCTCGGCGTTGCCGAACCCTGCGAACTGGCGGATCGTCCAGGTGCGGCCCCGGTATCCGGTCGGGTACAGGCCGCGCGTGAACGGGTACTCCCCCGGCCAGCCGATCCGCTCGAACCCTTCGTAGGTGTCCCCGGGCCGCGGCCCGTAGACCGGGTCGACCGGGTCGCCCGAGAGCGTGGTGAAGTCGGCCTCCCGCTTGCGGGCGGTGTCGTAGCGGGCCTGCCAGCGACGGCGGCCCTCCTCGATGGCGGCGGCCTTGGCGTCAGCGTCCCTGGTTCCCATACCCTCGAATTTACTAGGACGTCCTAGTAAATGTCGATGGCGAAACCGCCCGCACCTCGTGCGAGCGGTGGATGTCGCCCTCGGGGTTACGCCTTGGCGAGCTTCGGGTCGCCGTCGGCGACCTTGGCGTCCAGCTCCGCGGAGACCTTGCGCTCGACGAAGAAGGCAGCCGTCGGGATGGTGCCCGCGATCAGCACCCACAGCTGCTTGCCGACCGGCCACTTCGCCTTGGAGCCGAGGTCGAAGGCGAAGACCAGGTAGATGACGTACAGCCAGCCGTGCGCGATGGCGATGACGCGCGTGGCGTCCGCCGCCCCGTCCATGCCGAGCGCGTACTTGGCGATCATGCCGAGACACAGGAGGACCAGGAGCACACCGGTCACGTAGGCCATGATCCGGTAGCGGGTCAGCACGCTCTTCTTCATGGGTCGAGCGTAACCGCCCGTTTTGCGGGATCTTCAGGCGGGCCCGGTGGCCTCGCTCACTCGTCGTCGAAGTCGTGCGCCGAGACCCGCAGCGGCCGCAGCATCGCGAAGATCTCGCCGCACTCGTCGGCGTCGTACACGCCGAGTCCGAAGTCCATCGCCATCAGGTCGCGGGTGGCCGCGTCGACGGCCTCGCGGCCCTTGTCGGTGATGGAGGCGAGGGTGCCGCGGCCGTCGTTCGGGTTGGGCCGCTTGTCGACGAGGCCGGACCTGACCAGCCGGTCGACGGTGTTGGTCACCGAGGTGGGGTGGACCATCAGCCGCTCGCCGATCTTCGACATCGGCAGCTCGCCCTCCTTGGAGAAGGTGAGCAGGACCAGGGCCTCGTAGCGCGCGAAGGTGAGCCCGTACGGCTTGACGACGGCGTCGACCTCCGCGAGCAGGATCTGGTGCGCGCGCATGATCGAGGTGATCGCGGCCATGGACGGCACGGATCCCCAGCGCTGCTTCCAGAGTTCATCGGCGCGCGCGATCGGATCGAAGGCAAGACTGAGCGGCTTCGGCACCCCTCGACCCTACCGGCCGGTCATATGGCGGTCAGCCCCGTCTCGCCCTTTGGCCGGTTCGCCCGCGCCGCAAGGGCGAGAGCACCGCAGCACAGCGTGCCGAGCACCCCGGCACCGGCCACGGTGACACCGGTTCCGAACGCCTCGGCGGCCGCCCCGCCGAGTGCGGCGCCGACGCCCTGGACGGTCATCAGGCCGGCGCTGTGCAGGGTCATGGCGCGCCCGCGCAGCTCCTCGGGGACCGCGTCGACGAACCACCGGTCGACGCCGAGCGTGTACGCGAATCCGGCCCCGGCCAGCAGCAGGATCAGCAGCGCGGGGACCAGTCCGGGAAGGGCCGCGTAGCCGGTCAGGGGCAGCAGCGTGACGCAGGCCAGCGGCAGCGCGATCCGGGACCGGGCCGTCGGCGTCAGGAGCGCGCCGGCGGCCAGTTCGCCGCCGACCGTGCCCACGGCCATGGCGCACATCAGCAGCCCCACACCGGCCGTGCCCACCCCGATCTCGTCCGCGTACGCCGCGGCCAGGACCTCGGGGACCACCGCGAACATCGGCGGGGTCCAGAGCAGGAGCACGAGGACCCGGATCCGCCGGTCCGCGAACAGGGCCCGCACCCCGGAGAGGGAGGTCCGCAGCAGGGCGCCCCGCCCCGCCTGCCGGGCCGGGCGGCGGCGGGTGCCGAGCCGGAGCAGCGCGGCCGAGCAGAGGAACGTGGCGACGGTGATGACGAGCGCTCCCCGCGGGCTCACCACGGTCAGCAGGACACCGCCGAGCGCGAGCCCGCCGAGCACCGAGCTCTGCGAGACGATCCGCAGCAGGGAGCGGCCGAGCACGAACAGGTCGCCGTCGCCCAGCACGTCGGTGAGCGTCGCCATCCGGGTGCCGTTGAAGACGGGCGAGACCAGCGCGATGGCACAGCGCAGCACGAGCAGCGCGGCGACCGGGGTCACGGGCAGCGCCATCAGCGCGGCGCAGGCCGCGCAGAGCAGATCGCAGCCGACGAGCACCCGGCGCGGCGCCCACCGGTCGGCGATCCCGGCGAGCAGCGTGCCGCCGACCGCGTACGGCAGGAATCCGAGGGCGAAGGTGAGCGCGCTCAGCAGCGGTGATCCGGAGAGCCGGTAGACGAGCACGCTCAGCGAGATCTCGGCGACGACGACGCCGAAGAGGGAGGCGGCGTGCGCGAGGAACACCGCCCGGAACTCGGGGACGCGGAAGAGCCGGAGGTATCCGGCGGGGGCGGGGGCGTCCGGGGCAGCGTCCGCGGCCGCCGGCAGGTCGGTCGTCATGGGCGCAGCCTGGTCGGGACGGGCGCCGGGCCGTACTGTTTCGGACTCAGCCGAATGTTCCACCGAGCCGGGAAGCCGTCGATCCATGCCGCTGCATCTGCACTTCGGGCAGAGCGACCTGGCGCGCTGCCGGTTCGCGATCTCGCCGCTGTGGGAGACGCAGGAGGCGGTCCGGACGCTCAGGACGCCGGGGCGGCAGGGCTATCACCTGCCGTGGCTGCGCCGGGTCCGGGAGGCGGCCCGCGGGCTCGACCTGGCTCCGGTCTGGCTGCTGATGCCGCGCAGGGGACACACCCCGGACTTTCTCGGACCGCCGCCGCTCGGGCCCGCCGCGACCTTCGAGGAGGAGATCGCGGCGGTGCGCGCGACGGACCCGGAGGCGGCGCGGCGGGACCTCGCGCGCTCCCTGGCCTGCACGCCGGGCGCCGCCGACGGCCCGGCGGGGCGCGCGATGCTGGCCGACCCGGCGTCCGCCGTCCGGGAGCTGGCCGACATCCTGGAGCGGGCCTGGCGGGCGATGGTCGAGCCGGACTGGCCCCGGCTGCGCGCGCTCCTGGAGGCCGACGTGGCGTACCACTCCTGGCGGCTTGCCCAGGTCGGACTCGAAGGGCTCCTCAAGGAGCTGCATCCGCGCATCGACTGGGACCCCGGGACGCTCACCCTCAGCGCCCGGGCGAGCAGCCACCGGCGCCGTCTCGACGGGCGGGGTCTGGTGCTGCTGCCCAGCGTCTTCTCCTGGCCGGACGTCGTCAGCGGCTTCGAGGAGCCCTGGCAGCCGACCGTCGCCTATCCCGCGCGCGGGATCGCCGGTCTGTGGGCGGCCCCGGCGGCGTCCACGCCCGAGGCGCTGGCCGGTGTCCTCGGCCGGGGCCGCGCCGATGTGCTGCACGCCCTGGACGCTCCGATGTCGACCAGCGCCCTCGCGCACGCCCTGGGCCGCGCCCCGTCCTCCGTCTCCGCGCATCTGACGGCGCTGCGGGACGCGGGCCTGCTCACCGCCCGCCGCTACGGCCATCAGGTGCTCTACGAGCGCACACCGCTGGGCGGCGCGCTGCTGGCCGGCGGCCGCGACATCTGACGGAGCGGACATCTGACAGGGCGTCTAATCCACGGCAAGAGCGGTCCCTTATGTAACGATTGCCGGAATCGTACGCGCTCCGACCCAGGGGGCAGGATGCCCGTCCCGACCATCCGCCGCACACCGTCCCGCCGCACGCTCGCGCTCGGCACGGCCGCGCTCGCCGTCTGCGCGCTCACCACCGCCTGCTCCGGCGCGGGCTCCGGGCAGGCCGCCCGCGAGGCCGTCGGGCAGACCGCCCCCTCCCCCGCCACCGCCGACACCTCGCCGTTCTGGGTCGACCCCGCCTCCGCCGCCGCCGTCCAGGCCGAGCGGTGGGAGAAGGAGGGCCGCTCGTCGGACGCCGCCGTGATCCGGCGCATCGCCCAGCACCCGCAGGGCATGTGGGCGCCGGGCGACTATCCGCGTCCGGTGATCGCCGAGGCCGGGGAGAAGGCGAAGAAGGCCGACAAGACGCTGGTCCTGGTCGCGTACAACATCCCGCACCGCGACTGCGGTCAGCACTCGGCGGGCGGCGCGCACAGCGCGGAGTTCTACCACCAGTGGGTCGACGCCTTCGCGACCGGCATCGGCGACGCCAAGGCGCTGGTCGTGCTCGAACCGGACGCGCTCGGCCACATCGTCGACGGCTGCACCCCGGAGGAGTACCGGGAGGAGCGCTACCAGCTGATCGGCTCGGCGATCGACCGTCTCAAGCAGCAGCCGAACACCAAGGTGTACGTCGACGCCGGGAACCCCGCCTGGATCCCCGACGCCACGAAGCTCGTCGAACCGCTGCGCCGGGCGGGTGTCGAGCGGGCCGACGGCTTCTCCCTGAACGTCTCGAACTTCCAGACGGACCAGCAGAGTTCGGCGTACGGCAAGCAGCTCTCGGGGCTGCTCGGCGGCGCCCACTTCGTGGTGGACACCAGCCGCAACGGCGCGGGCCCCTACTCCTCCGCCGGCGCCGACGGCTGGTGCAACCCGCCGGGCCGCGCCCTCGGCTCCGCCCCGACCACCAGGACCGGGGACCCGCTGGCCGACGCGTACCTGTGGGTCAAGCGGCCCGGGGAGTCGGACGGCACCTGCCGGGGCGGACCCGCGGCGGGCACCTGGTGGGCGGAGTACGCGCTGGGCCTGGCCCGCGCCGCGCACACCTGACGCGGGCCGCCCGGCGCGCGGGTCAGTCCTCGCCGACCTTGACCCACTTGGCCTCGGACGACACCCCGTCCGCGTCCGTCGCGAACAGCATGTACCAGCCGGGCGGGACCAGGGCCCGGTCGGTCGGCACGTCCACCGTGATCTGCCCCTCGCGCTTGGACAGGCCCAGCTCGATCGAGCGCTGCTCGACGTCCGTCGTGTGGGTCACGGCGGACGGCCGCATCAGCCGCGCCTTGACGATCCGGTCGGCGGCGTCCGTCTTGAACGTCGCCTTGTGGTCGCCGGGGACGGTCTCCGGTCCTTCGCCGAGGACCGGGCGCCGGTCTCCTCCCTTGTGCAGCGCGGGCGGCGTGAAGATCTCCATGCGCTGCTCGAAGTGGCCCAGCTTGGTGTTCTGCTGGTCGTCGAAGAGCGGGTCGGAGCCGAAGGTCACGACCCGGCCGTCGGGCAGCAGCAGCGCCTCCGAGTGGTAGTTGCGGCCGACCTTGGGCGAGGCCGCCTCGCGGAAGGCGTTCTTCTTCGGGTCGTAGAACTGCGCCGCGAGGATGTTGCTGGCGCCGCGCCCTCGGTAGTCGGACGAGCCGTTGGACGTGAAGACGGAGTCGTCCGGCATGATCACGCTGTTCAGGTACCGGGTGCCCTGCGGCAGGTTCGGCCCCTTCTCGAACCGGGGGCTGTCCTCCTTCAGGTCGACGACCGCGGTGCGCGGAGTCGCCCGCTCGGACTCGCCGACGCCTCCGCCGCCGAGGATCATCACCTTCTGGTCCTGCGCCGGGGGCAGCAGCAGGGAGGCCGAGGTCTCCGTCTCGTCCCCGTCGGTGAGGCCCGGGACCTTCTCGAACTTGTTGGTCCTCAGGTCCCACAGGCCGGGCTCCCGGCCCTTCTCGGCGGGCCCGTACCCGGCGTTGGAGGCCGGGTAGAAGAGCTTGCCGCCCTTGGTCAGGAACAGCGCCGGGTAGGTCGGGAAGTACCGCTTGGGGCCCATCGACCACTTCTTGGTCTTCGGGTCGTAGATCTCGTTGTCCCCGGGGTCGATGACGCCGACGTCGTCGAGTCCGGAGACGGCGAGCACCTTGCCGTCCTCCAGGCCGACGAGCGTGGGGTACCAGCGCGCCTTCTGCATCGGGTCCACGGGCACGTACTTCTCGGCGACCGGGTCGAACTCGTACGCGGCCCTGATCCCCTGGAAGTCCTCCTTGTCCATGGTGATCTTCTCGGAGAGCCCGTACGCGTTGTCGGCGTCCTTGCCCGTGAGGCCCTCGATCTCGTACTGGGCCTGCTTCGCCGTCTCGTACTGCTTGCCCTCGGCGACCGCCTCGACGAAGACGCGGGCCTCGCTCGCCTTGACCTTCGTCTTCCAGGGCTGCATGACGCCGGCGCGGTTGTAGCTGACGTCGTAGGAGCGCTTGGCCTTGGGCACGGTCACGTCGAAGCGCGACACGTACTCGACTCCGTCCGGCGAGCGGAACTTCGTCCCCTTCTTCAGGACCACCGGCCGGTCGGGGCTCTCGTTCTTGACGCGCATCCCGCCGCCGGCCCGCTTCACCTCGCCGTCGAGGAGTTCGTACCGTGCGGTGCCGCCGGCCACGAGCATCCGGCCGTCGGGGAGCGCGGCGTGCCCCGAGCAGAAGAAGTCCTCCGGGGTGTCGATCTTCTTGAAGGTGTTGGCCTTCGGGTCCCACAGGACGGTGTCGAACGATCCGGCGTCGAACTTCTTCTGCTCGTTGCCGGAGCCCGCCACAATCAGCACCTTGCCGGTGTGCAGCAGCGCCGCGTGGATGGCGTTGGTACGGAACCGCTCCGGGATGTCGACCGCCGACCACGAGCCGTACCGGGCCTTGTAGCCGGGCTGGGCGATCTTCCAGTCCTCGTACTTCTCGGAGGCGAAGGTCCAGGCGGCCGGGGCGTTGAGGCCGACGAGGAGGGCGATGCCGCCCACGCCCAGGACCGTCTTCTTCATCTTCTGGGAAGGCCGGTAGCTGTTGAAGGCCATGGGTCAGTTCCCTCCTGTGCTCGTGCTGGAGACCCGCGGGCCGGCGAGGGCGGGCTCCGGCTTCTCGTGCTTACCGGGTTCGGCCACCGCGGCCGCTGCCGTCGCCCGGCGCTGCGCCACGCTCCACACCACCGGGGGCGCGAGGGCGATGCACAGGGCGAGGACCGCCCAGGTCCGCATCGCCACGTGCGTGTGGTCGAGGACGACCGACGCGGCCAGCGACACGGCCAGCACGCCCGCCCAGAACAGGTGGATCCGGAAGGTCAGCACCCGGTCCGCGGTGGCGTCGCCGCCCTTCGGCGTGACGACGAAGCGGGACGGGCGGCGCAGCAGCGCGGCGCCCAGCGACTTGAGGTAGATCGGTGCGGAGATCGCCGACATGGCCATGCCCGCGAGACCGCCGGACCCCTCCGGCTCGTGCGGCGAGACGTTGTGCCGCCGGTTCCACAGGTACAGCCCGATCTGGAGGGCCGCGGCGTCGCTGTAGAGCATCAGCCACACGGACGCGGACACCTGGGTGCCGGACGCGCCGAACCACAGGAACAGCACGCAGCTCAGCACACCGAGCAGCCAGTTGACGGCTGTCATCGGGTAGTAGACGAGCATCATCGTGTACGAGAAGAGACGGCCGGCCGGCATGCTGAACGGCGCCTTCCAGTACTGCTTGAACAGCGTCTCGTACGTCCCGCGCGACCAGCGCAGCTGCTGGGTGAAGAAGTCGGTCCAGGAGGCGGGCCCCTCACCGACGGCGAGCACGTCGGGGGTGTAGACCGACCGCCACTTGGCGCCCGTGGCCGGGTTGGCGTTCCGGTGGATCTCGAACCCGGTCGCCATGTCCTCGGTGATCGAGTCGACGAAGCCGCCGATCTGCTTCAGGGCACTGATCCGCACGACGTTGTTGGTGCCGACGAACATGGGCGCCCGGTAGCGGTTGCCGGCCCGCTGGATCAGCGCGTGGAAGAGGAACTGCTGGGACTCGGCGGCCTTGGTGACCGGTGAGTCGTAGTTGCCGTAGACCTGCGGTCCGACGACGAACGCGACGTCCGGGTCGCGGAAGTAGCCCAGCATCCGCTCCAGGAACTCCGGCACCGGTACGTGGTCGGTGTCGACGGAGGCGAAGAAGTCGTAGTCGGCGTGGTGCGCGGCGAGCCAGGCGTTGTAGTTGCCGTGCTTGGTACGGGTCTTGTGGGCGCCCTTCGCCCGGTTCCACTCCTCGACGCCGTGCCGGGTGAAGTGCCGTACGCCCAGCTCCGCGCAGAGGGCGCGGGCCCGGGGGTCGTCGCCCTCGTCCAGCAGCCACACGTCGAGCGGTCCGTCGTGGGTGAGGCGGACGGCGCCCTCGAGGGTGGCGCGCACCATCGACAGGGGTTCCTTGCCGGGGACGTACGTCGTCAGGAACGCGACCCGGGTGCCGGGTTCCGGGCGGACCGGGACCGGGTCCCTCGCCACCAGCGTCGCGTGGGCGATGGAGACGACGTTGACGACCATGAACAGCTCGATGAGGCCGATCGACACCAGCATCACGATGTCGAGCTGGACGAGCCAGCGGGCGCCGCCCTCGCGCTCCACCCAGTGGCTGGGCCACACGAGATAGACGAGCAGGATCCCGGTGAGCACCGGGGCCAGCGTCATCAGCAGGACCGCGCGTATTCGGTGGGGCTCGCGGGAGAGGAGTGAGGTGTACTGCACCCGGTAGCCGTCGGCGGGCGGCTCGGTCAGCGGCCCGGCCAGCCTGCTGTAGGTGTCGTAGTCATAGCCCTCAGGCCGCACAGCGCCCTCCAGGTTCCCGTCGCCCGGCCGTCGGTGACCGAGCGTATCGATAACCTCACAAAATGTGACTTTCGTGGGCGTGTCGAACGGGAGGGTGCGTACGAGTGAGGTATGGCGTGTTGATTCACGGGGTCGGGTGAATCGGGGCCGCGCTTCGGGGGGTTATCGGTCGGCTGACGGCCGGTGGGGCTTCTCGCGCAGTTCCCCGCGCCCCTGAGATGCGCACTGCGTGCGCCATCTCATCGGGGAGGCGGCGCGAAGCGTCTGCCTCAGGGGCGCGGGGAACTGCGCGACCAGCCACGACGAGAGCCGCGGCCGGGCGCCGGGGAGGTGCTAATCGGCGAGATGTCGTTCCACGGTGGCGACCTTCGAGGTCAAGCCGTCCGTCACGCCGGGGCGGATGTCGGCCTTCATCACCACGGAGACCCGGGGAGCCCGCGCCTCGACGACGGCGACGGCGCGCTTCACGACGTCCATCACCTCGTCCCACTCCCCCTCGATCGACGTGAACATCGCATCGGTCCGATGGGGCAGCCCCGAGTCGCGAACGACCCGCACGGCGTCGGCGACGTACTCACCGACGCCCTCACCGACCCCGAGCGGCGTCACGGAGAAAGCGACGATCATGCGTTGACGATCCCTTCCTGACGGGCGCGGGCCGCGATCGCCGCGTCGACGGCGCTCTCGGACTCCCGCTTCAGCTTGCGCTCGGCGAAGAACCCGCCGGTGGGCAGCACCGAGAGGACGAAGTAGAGCGCGGCCCGGCCGAAGCTCCACTTGGCGCGGTTCCAGGCGTCCAGCCAGAAGACGAGGTACAGCACGAACAGCACGCCGTGCACCATGCCCATGACGGGCACCGCGTTGAAGTCCGTAGTCCGCTTCAGCACCGAGCAGATCAGCAGCAGGATGAAGGAGACGGCCTCGGGCGCGGAGACCAGGCGGAGGCGGCGGATGGCTGAGGCGGTCTTGATGTCCACGAGGCACCTTTGACTGGAGTGGTCGACGGGCTGGCAGTGATCTTGTGAAAGCGCGCACAAGCGTTCCCCATTGTGGCATCGCCCCGCCTCCGCCCTGTCGGCGGGCTCCCCCGCCCGGTTACCGTCGACCTCGTGGCAACGTTCCGGCTGCAGGGCAGCAAGATGCTCGCCGTCGACATGACGGGCGACAGCGTCAAGGCGAAGAACGGTTCGATGGTCGCGTACGAGGGCCGGATGGCCTTCAAGAAGCTGAGCGGGGGTGGCGAGGGGATACGGGGGATGGTGACCCGCCGCATCACGGGTGAGCAGATGACCGTGATGGAGGTGAAGGGCCAGGGGACCTGCTGGTTCGCGGACCGGGCGACCGAGATCAACCTGGTCGGGCTGCGGGGCGACAAGCTCTGGGTCGAGGCGAGCAATCTGCTGTGCACGGACGCGGGACTGCGCACCGGCACCAGCTTCACGGGGATGCGCGGCGCCTCCCAGGGCAACGGGCTGTTCACGACGACCGTCGAGGGCCACGGCCAGGCCGCGATCATGAGCGACGGCCCGGCGGTGGTGCTGCGCGTCAGCCGCGACTACCCGCTGACCGTCGACCCCGGCGCCTACATCGCGCACCAGGGGAATCTGCGGCAGTCGTTCCAGTCGGGCGTCACCTTCCGCACGTTCATGGGCGAGGGCGGCGGCGAGGCGTTCCAGATCCACTTCGAGGGGGACGGGCTGGTCTACGTACAGCCCAGCGAGCGCAACACGATCGCGGGGGATGTCTGAGATGCCGGCGAGCTTCCGTGAGATCAACTCGAAGATGGTCGAGGCGACCGTCGTGCCCGGGCAGCGGCTCTACAGCCAGCGCGGCGCGATGCTCGCGTACAAGGGCGACGTCTCCTTCACCCCCAATGTGCAGGGCGGTCAGGGGGGACTGATGTCGATGCTCGGACGGCGGGTGGCGAACGAGGCGACGCCGCTGATGACGGTCGAGGGCAGCGGCACGGTGCTGTTCGGGCACGGCGGCCACCATGTGCAGGTGATCACGCTGTCCGGCGACACCCTGTACGTGGAGGCGGACCGGCTGCTCGCCTTCGACGGGGCACTCCAGCAGGGGACCATGTTCATGGGCTCCCAGGGCGGGGTGATGGGCATGGTGCGCGGGCAGGTCACCGGGCAGGGGCTCTTCACGACGACGCTCAAGGGGCACGGGGCGGTCGCGGTGATGGCGCACGGCGGTGTCATCGAGGTGCCGATCACTCCGAACAACCCGGTGCACGTCGACCCGCAGGCGTACGTCGCCCACCACGGCGACGTGCGCAACAAGCTGTCGACGGCGCTCGGCTGGCGGGACATGGTGGGCCGCGGCAGCGGCGAGGCGTTCCAGCTGGAGCTGAGCGGGAGCGGTGCGGTGTACGTCCAGGCGTCGGAGGAGAAGCTGTGAACCACCCCATGCCCGCGGGCCCGGTGATCCACGACCCCAGGACGCTGCCGGTCGACGACAACGTCAACGCGTACACCTTCTGCGTGGAGCTGAA
Source organism: Streptomyces sp. NPDC046716 (assembly GCF_040645755.1). Classification (NCBI taxonomy): domain Bacteria; kingdom Bacillati; phylum Actinomycetota; class Actinomycetes; order Kitasatosporales; family Streptomycetaceae; genus Streptomyces; species Streptomyces sp. NPDC046716. Next base: position 4,351 of record NZ_JBEYYU010000105.1, on the reverse strand, counting down.
GAGCAGTCAGTGGTTCCTGCAGAAGGGCAAGATGATCGCCTACTACGGGCGGATGGAGTTCAACGGGATCGGGCACGGGCGGCTCGACCGGCTGGTGCGCACCTCGTTCCACTCGCCGCTGCACGCGAGCGACTGGGTGGTGGCGGAGGGCAGCGGCAAGATGCTCCTCGCCGACCGGGCCTTCGACGTCAACTCCTACGACCTGGACGACGGCAACCTGACCATCCGCGCGGGCAATCTGCTCGCTTTTCAGCCAAGTCTCGCGCTCAAGCAGTCCATCGTGCCCGGCTTTCTCACACTCATTGGCACTGGCAAATTCGTTGCGGCTTCAAACGGTCCGGTCGTCTTCATGGAGCCGCCCATCCGCGTCGACCCGCAGGCGCTCGTCGGCTGGGCCGACTGCCCGTCCCCCTGCCACCACTACGACCACGGTTATCTGACGGGCGTCATCGGCGGTCTACGTGCGATGACGGGCATCGGCGGAGTCAGCGGCGAGGAGCACCAGTTCGAGTTCGTGGGCGCCGGCACGGTGCTTCTGCAATCGACCGAGGCGCTGATGCCGGAGACCGCGACGGGTGAGGTACCTCACCAAGCGGGCGTACCGGGCGGCGGTCCGGGGGCGGGCGCGGGCCCGTCAGGGGCACCGAGGCTTCCCGGACAGCTCGGAGACCTCCAGCGTCGCTTCGGGCTGTGAGCGGTAGTCTGCGGAGTGTGACGTCGAACGCGTGAACGTCACATTCCCCACGTTCGTTCGCCTTTCAACTTCTTAGGTAGAATCGATTCCATGGAGACCGAGACGGCCACGCGGTGGCTGACCGACGAGGAACAGTGCGCCTGGCGCACCCACCTGGAGGTCAACAGGCTGCTGAACTACCAGCTGGAGAAAGACCTCCAGCCCTTCGGCCTGACGATGAACGACTACGAGATTCTGGTGAACCTCTCCGAGGCGGATGAGCACCGGATGCGGATGAGCGACCTGGCTGCGGCGACCCTGCAGTCCAAGAGCCGGCTCTCGCACCAGATCACCCGGATGGAGAACGCGGGACTGGTCCGCCGCGAGAACTGCGAGTCCGACCGGCGCGGCCTGTACACGGTCCTCACCGAGTTCGGCCTGGAGACCATGCAGAAGGTCGCCCCGTTCCATGTGGCGTCCGTGCGGCAGCACTTCGTGGACCTCGTCTCGGCGCAGGAGCTGAGCGACCTCAACAAGGCGCTCACACCCATCGCCGAGCACCTGCGTTCGCAACGCGGCAAACCGTGACACCTGCGAACGTCTGAGGTTGCAGTCCGCGGAGGACCGCCGACCTCCCCCGTGGAGACCCGTGGCTCAATTCGCGGGCAGCCGCAGTTCGAACAGTGCCCCGCCCTGCGGCGCGGCGCGCACCGTCAGGGTGCCGCCGTGCCGCACGGCCACATCCCGGGCGATGGCCAGTCCGAGACCCGCCCCGCCGCCGTCCCGGGTGCGCGCGTCGTCGAGCCGGACGAACCGCTCGAAGATCCGCTCCCGCTCCCCGGCCGGCACCCCGTCCCCGTCGTCCGCGACGGTGAGGACCGCCTCGCCCCCTTCGACGCCCACCGCGACCACGACCGCGGCGCGCGCGTGCCGCTGCGCGTTGTCCACGAGATTGCCGAGCACCCGGGCCAGCTGCCCGCGCGAGCCGGTGACCCGGGCGGACCGCACCGACTCCACCGTGACGGGCAGCCGGTCCCCGGTGCGCTGCGACAGCTCCTCGCCCGCAAGGGCCGCCAGATCCACTTCGGCACCGCCGGGCCGCTCCCCCGCGTCGAGCCGGGCCAGCAGCAGCAGATCCGCGGCGAGCTCCTGGAGCCGCACCGTGTCCTCGACGGCGCCCGGTACGTCCAGCAGCTCCGGATGGGCGGCGCCGACCTCCAGCTGGGTGCGCAGGGACGCGATCGGGCTGCGCAGTTCGTGCGAGGCGTCGGCGACGAACCGCCGCTGCCGCTCGACCGACTCCTGGAGCGCCGCCAGCGTCTCGTTGGTCGTCGAGGCCAGACGGGCGACCTCGTCGTGGGTGTCCGGCTGCGGCACCCGGCGGCCGAGGTCCTGCGAGGCGGTGATGGCGGCCATCTCGGCGCGGATGCCCTCGACGGGCCGCAGCGCGCGCCGGGTCACCAGGTACGTGACCGAGCCGACGACCACGAGCAGCAGCGGGAAGCCGATCAGCATCGCGGTCTTCGTCGTCGTCACGGCGCCCTGTTCGGCGGCCAGCGAGGCGCCCGCGTACACGGTCAGATCGCCGTACGCGGTGTCCTCGACCTCCACCTCGGCGAACCGGTAGTCGGCGCTGTCGCCGTCCACGGTGGCGCTGCCCTCGGAGTAGTCGGTGGAGCCGGAGACCTTGCCGCCGGCCCCGTCGTCGTCACCGCCGTCACCGCCGTCACCGCCGCGGCCACCGTGCCGGTCGTCGTCCCCGTCGTCGGTCCGCCGCGCGGCGACGGGCTTCACGGCGTCCGTCCCGGCGCCGGAGATCCGCTCCAGGTCCTCGGTGGCGGCGATCAGCCTGCCGTCGTCGTCGACGACCTGCACCGGGTGGTCCTCGTCGTCGAGGTCGAGGCTGTCGGGCGCGACACCGCCGGCCAGGGACGTGGCGACGCGGCGCGCGGCGGAGTCGGCGCCCGCCGACGCCTGTTCGCCGAGGTTGTCGCGCAGGGCGAGCAGCACGGCGACACCGGCCGCGACCAGGGCGACGGCGACGACGAGTGTGGCGGCGAGGGCGGCTCGCGAGCGTACGGAGCCGAGGAGACGCCGCTTCATCGCGGGACCTCCAGCCGGTAGCCGGCGCCGCGCACGGTCCGGATGAGGGAGGCGTCGAGCTTGCGGCGCAGGGCGCTCACGTAGACCTCGACGATGTTCGGGTCGCCCTCGTAGGCGAAGTCCCACACGTGGTCGAGGATGTCGCCCTTGGAGACCACCTCTCCGGCGCGCGCGACGAGCTGTTCCAGTACCGCGAACTCCTTCGTGGTGAGCGGCACTTCACCGTCGTCGGCGTGCGTGACACGGCGCGCGGCGGTGTCGACGGCGTACGGGCCGACGGTGTGCACGGGGTTGGCCCGGCCCGCGGCGCCGCGGCGCCGCAGCAGCGCCTTCACGCGCGCGACGAGCACGACGTACGAGAACGGCTTGGTCAGGTAGTCGTCGGCGCCCGTGTCCAGCCCCTCGGCCTCGTCGTACTCGCCGTCCTTGGCGGTGAGCATCAGGATCGGCACGTCGTTCCCCGCGGCGCGCAGGGCGGCGCAGACCCGGTAGCCGTTCATGCCGGGCAGCATGATGTCCAGGACGATCAGGTCGTACGGCGACTCGCTCGCGCGGTGCAGTCCCTCGAGGCCGTCGTGGACCACGTCGACGGCGTATCCCTCGGCGGTCAGCCCCTTGGCGAGCGACACGGCGAGCCGCTTCTCGTCCTCCACGATCAACAGGCGCATGGGTTCAGGGTCGCAGGTGGTTCCTGAAGTCTTCTTCAGGTTCCTTCAGCGGGGCTTCAGGGTCGTTCGGGCACCTTGGTCCTCGTCGGACTCCACGAGTCGCACTCCACGAAGGGACGGACCTCATGAAGCGCCGTACGACCGTCATCTCCGCCATCGCCGCCGTCGCGCTGATCGGCGGGGGAACCGCCACGGCGGTCGCCCTCTCCGGCGACGGGGACCCGGGCACCTCGACCGCCTCCCGGTCGAGCGTGACCGTCAAGGACGACGGCGTCAGTGACGCCCAGGAGAACGCCAACGAGGCCAAGGGCGCCCGGATCACGGCCGAGGACGCGATCGCCGCCGCCCTGAAGCACACCCCGGGCGTCGCGGCCGAGGCGGACCTCGACTCCGACGACGGCCGGCTGGTCTGGGACGTCGACGTGATCGGCTCCGCGCGGCACCACGTCGAGGTCGACCCGGGTACGGGGAAGGTGCTCGGCTCGCACGTCGAGCGGGCCGACAAGGATGACGACGACGACCCCGCGCGGGTCGCCGCCGCCCTGAAGAACGCGCCGACCTCGGCCTCGGACGCGGCCCGGGCCGCTGCCGCGAAGGGGACGGTGACCTCGGTGGAGGCCGACGACGACGGTTCGGTCTCCGTGTGGGAGGTCGAGACCACGTCGGCGAACGGGGTCCAGCACGACTGGCACGTGGACCTCCGGTCGGGGGCCGTGACCGTGGATCACCGGGGCGACGACGACTGACCTCGTGGGTCGGCTGCGGGCCGGTGGGGGCTGGTCGCGCAGTTCCCCGCGCCCCTGAGGCAGGCGCTTCGCGCCGCCTCCCCTGGACGAGCGAAGCTCGTTTCAGGGGCGCGGGGAACTCACACCGATGCCGCTCACCCCGCAGCGCGAGGCGAACTTCG